>JBATUN010000014.1:0-127560 GCA_049671165.1 Dehalococcoidia bacterium
TGGCCTTGTGGTATTTCGGGAAATAACACCTGATTTGTAGCAGGCCTGATTGGTATGGTGTCCCTGGAATTATAGCTTAACTAGCCACTGAACTAACCGCTGAAACCTCAATCGGCTGTGATATATCGGTAACTGTTATACTCTCGCCGACAGCTAGTTCAAATTGCTGCTCACCTTCAGGTGAACTGATAAAAACAAGGCAAGCAACATTACCCAAATTCTCAATCATGACCCCGTTATCTACTTCAGTTACGAAAATCTCTAATATGGCCTCCGGGGCACACGATAAGCCCAGCAGGGCTAAAGCAAGAACGCAGCAAATTAGAATCGTTACTTTCATCAGCGCTTAGTGATTCCTTCTTTTTGTTTTTTCTTTGGTTTTAGTTTGCTCCAATCTATAGGCTTGACTTTCCACCAGGCTAAACCAGAAAACTCAAGTATCTTTCCCCACGCAGAATATCTAGGTTCTTTCATCTCTTTTGCCTCTATGCTAACATATTAAAGTCCGTAGGCACTATATTAGTTAGTCAGAAAAGTACCTAAACCCAATAACTTTTGGTGACCTGCCCCCCAATACCCAATAATTATACCACATATTAAATTAGTCTCATAGGTAAAATGGCCTCAGGATATTCTGGGGACATAATACCTGATTTGTAGCAGGCTTAATTGGTATGGTGTCCCTGGAACTCACGAAGATGCCAATCTCGATTTGCGATACTTGCCCACAGTCATCTGCAGGTCTATAATAAAGAAAGATACTTGCTTGCGATAAACCCTGGCAGCTGAAGAGATAGGATGAGCGTTACTCTTACGCAAATATTGAAGTTGGTAGGCAAGCTTGACGATACAGCGGGACCGGAAGCTCCACGAGATCGATTCCGACTTTTTATAGAAGAAAATGTTAAGGAAGTTGGGCAGATTCGTGACTATATACAGGAGTGTCTCGCAAACTCCGGTGATCAGTATAATCGAGCGCTACAGGATCTAGTTAATCATTCAGGGCGCTTTTTAGGTTTCGAGGTCAAGTTTGGTCGCTACCGCGGGGTGCGAGGGGAGGTAGGCTTCGATGGACACTGGAAATCTCCCAAAGGCTTTCATGTCGTCGTGGAGGTCAAGACGACGGAAGCTTACGCTATTAGGACTGCTACTCTCGATGGATATATCAGTCATCTAATAAGTCGGCGAGAAATTCCGGATCGGCCCCATGCGCTAGGGCTTTACGTCGTCGGACGACCTGATCCAGAGGTTCGTCAACTTGAAAATGCCATCGTAGCGGAAAATAGAACACATGAGCTTCGGATAATCTCTGTAGAATCGCTTCTTTCTTTGACGGAGCTAATGAATGAGTACGACATGAATCACGAAGATATACTGAGCGTTCTTTGGCCTTCCGGTCCAATAATAGATTCAGTCGTTGATTTGATGGCACGGCTTGTTGCTCAAGGAAAAGCTGAGGTGAAATCAGAGGCAATTGAGGAGTCTACATCAGCTGAAACGGAAGCTCGGGTAAATTACTGGATTACGCCTGTGAAATCTGATGAGGAACAGAGTGCTGAGGACGTTATAAGGTCCCTAGTTGGCGAAGAGCATGTCTATGCGATTAGCGAAAGGACACCAGGTAGGAAACGCATTAAACAGGGAGACTGGATGTGCTTCTACGCTACCACTGAAGGTGTTGTCGCTCATGCCAGAATCACCACAAATCCGGAAAAGAGGCCATATCCAGCAGTGAGAGAGCCTGATAAATATAACTGGGTATTCAGGTTGGAGGAGACACAACTTTATCTGGATGCACCCGTCGTTATTGATACTTCATTAAGGGATGGGCTAGATGCATTTCACGGTAGAGACCCGAACAAGTCGTGGGCTTGGTTCGTCCAGGCAACAAGAAGCATAACACAACACGATTTCAGAATTCTTACACGAACTGATACGTGATCGTGGCCCGCACTTTGCGGGCATAATACCTGATTTGCAGCACGCCTAATTGGCAGGGTATCTCTAAAATTCGCGTATATTGTCCTGTTTCTGCTTTTATGTGTTGCTTCTTCGCTTGACAATGTTAATTTTATGTGGTAAACTTAGTCTAAGAACGCAATATGTAGGTATATCAGTGGCTAGGACAAGAATAATACCCAGGATCGGCAACAATGGTTTTACGGTTTTAGAGCAGAGACGAATCGAATGCGGCTTTACTGCAACGGGACTAGCACGTGAGGCTGGTATCTCAAGGAATATTCTTTGGAGGCTGGAATGCCAAGCGAAAGACTTCAGTCCTCGTGCAGACACAGTTGGGAAAATATTATCCGCTTTAAATCGGAAAAGAAAAGAAAGCGATGCGGAGCCTCTAGAATTCGATAGCATTTTTAAAATGGTGAGCTCTCGATGAATGCAGACAATGTGCAAATAGGGGAAATGAGAATTCAGCGGACCACAGATATGGTCAAAGGTTTACAGATAAGTTGTGTGGATGGATTGGAAATATGGGAAGTTCCTCATGCTGCCAATAGTCGATATTTGTCGCATGACTACTTTCGCTTTATTGGCAAATTCCCTCCTCAAATCGCTGCTGCTTTCATTGCTGAATATGGTATCCGTGATTTGCCAATACTCGACCCTATGTGCGGTGGTGGCACCACTCTAATTGAGGCTTGGTTTGCCGATATGCCCGCCATAGGTATGGATATTAACCCTGTAGCTGTCCTTGCGAGTAAAGTGGCCACGACACCCATACCTGTAGAGCTCTTGGAGTCTATGATAAATAGCGTGATGGAAAGAGCCACCCAAGAGTTAGGCAATTCAACAATGTTTTCTGCTTCACGCGATACCGCTCCAGAATCAGCGAAACCTCCAGATCTCTTTGGCAACGAAAGGTTCTTCTCGGAGACTGCTCTCGCTCAGTTGTATCTGCTTTGGAATATTATTACACGAATTGACGAGATTCGTGTTGTTGACTTTCTGCGTCTAGCTTTTATCGGGATGCTCAGACACGTATCAAGAGCAAATGTCAAGAAAATGAATACTGAGATCGATGAAGATAAGGAGCCAAAACCAGTTCTCGCAACATTTGCTTCAAGACTACGTAAGATGAAGCTCATTAATAGAGTTTTAGTTACCCTCCCAGAGCCAAAAGTTAAAGTATCTCAGAATGACGCGAGAGTTCTAGACTTAGAGCCTGAGAGTGTGGGGATGGTTGTAATCCACCCGCCCTATCTAAGCAATACAGCTTTCTCCGAGTCAGTTCAGCTTCCATTGGCATGGCTTGGGCATAATCATCGCGACATTTGGAAAAGGGAATTGCGTTGCAGGGGTAGTTATGTCCATGAGCCAGATGGATTGAGGAAATACATAGTTGACTGGTACAGAATCCTGAAACAAGTCACACAGGCTGTAGTGAAAGGCGGCCACATCTGTGTAGTCATTGGTGACGGTCGCGTGGACTACGTTAGAATTCCAATGGGAGTCATAACGAAGGAGTTCGCTGTAGATAATGAGTTGCGCTTAGCGAGAGAGATGCAGCATCGCATCAACAACAACACTGGATGGACTCTCAACAGACGGATGGCAACGCAGCATCTTTTGGTGTTTGAGAAATAGGTATTACAATGAGAAGAATCGAATTTGATAGCACGAACAATGAAGGTAATTATGCAACTCACGGGTATTTCCGGTACTTCGGGAAATTGCCCCCGGTTGTAATAAGGTACATTCTCAACAAGGGTATCCAAAACGACAAAGATGGACCAATAGTTGACCTCATGTGCGGTTGTGGTACCAGTCTGGTAGAAGCCATGATAATCGGGCGCCCCTCAATAGGTGTCGATGTAAACCCTATAGCAGCCCTCATATCCAAAGTCAAGACAACGTTTATCGAAGAAGACATACTTCGGTCCGAACTTGATGGTATTAAAGCTAGGCTGAGATTGCTCTCTAATAACAAAGCATCAAGGCTGATACCTGAGTTTAGAAACATCGACTATTGGTTTGACCTGGAAAGTCAAATCGAACTTGCGGAATTGAAATACGCCACTAGCAAGATTGAAGACACAAAATGTCGGAATTTCTTCACGGTGACTTTTCTCTCAATCATTCGACGCGTATCCAATGCCTCTCCCAGAGCTGGAAGAATATTTCACGTGCAACATGAGAGACCAGTATCCGCCAAGGAAGCTTTTTTTGATAAAGCTAACGAGATGATTACAAAAATGAGGGAGTTGCGCCGGTTAGCCAAGTGCACCGATGTGGACGTTCTCTGCGACGACGCGCGACATACGACTCTAGCAGAGGACTCGGCAGCGCTCGTAATAGTTCACCCACCGTATTTTGCTCTTTATAAGTATTCCTCTGATGTTCTACGTTTTGAATTGGAGTGGCTTGGTGTAGATAGAAAGAGAATAGCGACGCGCGAGGTCTCAGATGGGTTCAAGACCACCGACATCAGCGTGTACTATAACTACATAGAGGATGTGGGCCGAGTCCTACTCGAAGCTGCAAGGATTCTTAAGCCACGCCATCAAGTGTGCCTTATCGTAAACAACTCAACTTTCCGGGACGACCGTCTGCCGGTTGTTGAAGACATTCACAGACATCTGAGTAATCATTCGCCTAGGCTTCGACTATTCGACTGTCTAGAACGCGGTGTGCGTTTTCAACAAGCCTCATATCACAGGTCAGGGCGGCCGGATAAGATCACCTCTCAAGACTATTTAGTTTTCTTTCAAAAGACTGTCTAAACTCCTGAAGCTCGCTGGCGGCATCCCCACTGAGTTCAGGCCCATCTAGCTGCCGACAATAATCATAAGTTACGTGCCAGGATACAAAATCATTTGACAATATGCTATTGAGAATGCCGAACGCCATGACTGGAACCAACCAACGTATCGGCGAGGCGATACGAATGCCTTGCCGCTCTAGTATACGAACAAGACCATAGGGTTCATAGTAGGAGAGTATTCTGCGGAGCTTAGCAATATCCCCCCTCATCTGAGAACTTGCGGGCTTTATTTCTATCAGCATTATGATGTCCTGATAAAGCAAGCATGCATCAACCCGATCTGACCCGGCTCTACGCTTACCCACCACCTTCGGTATTAGAATGTTCGGAAGGCCGTAGGTCTTAGAGTTGGGCGGGCTCCAGCCCAGCAATCTGACGTCATCAATCTCAGTTAGTCGCTCGTGGAGTAGAGCGTGTACTTCCGATTCTGTAATACCATTTGTCAACTTTTCCCCTTTGTGTTTTAGTGGCTTATTTCCAGTGGTCCCCCAGTAACACACGGTCATTCAAGATAACTAGGTCACAAAAATGTCTATAAATTCGAGATATTGTGGATTTCTCCGTCCACGCTCCGATTGACTTTCTGTTGTAGGCGATATAATTTGGATGGTCGAGAGATAGTCCCTGCAAGTCACGCTTTTGCTCAATGAGCTCGCCTAACCTGGTACGTTTGCTCGAATTGACAAAGTCAATCAATTCCTGCAGTAAAGAGGAGCGCCGCTGATGACCCATTTCGTAAAACACGCGAGGCCATACCACTGCCAGATACTGATCACGGTCCTTCACGGTAGAACCATTGGCAGTACGACAATAAAGTATATCGGTATTTGTTACTATGCCCCCATTTGGCTGTCCTCGCCATTCGTATCCAGAATAGAACAGCAACCAAGGTTTATGGTTGAACTCCGCTGGTAATATGCCTTTTATCCCAACAATATCGTCAGGCCTGGGAATCACGCCGATTTTCGTTTCCAGTGAGTCGATAGCTGACTCATTGATAGCCCGCAACGCTATCAGCTTGTGGTCCTTTCCTTTCATGAAGTAACCTTCACCTAGCAACCTCACGAGGGTGTTCGGGTTAGCTATTATATTATAAACGGTTTCATAGGAAAGGCCTTGAATCCGTATTTCGCTATCGAGCACATTAGTTTGTCTTGCCTTTTTCTTCGTCGCTTCGACAGCATCTCGGATTACCTCGCAATTGAGGATATTCTCACCAGATATGAGGCGTGGGCCATCGTGCCGGCAGAGATGCTCAGAATATGCCACCAACTCACCAAATATCTCTCGCAATTGCGCCGGCAACTTCAAGTCTGGCTTAATGGGAATACCTCGTGGTGTCACAGGCCAATCCATAGCAACTATGGGCACACAATAAATATCGGTCAACTTCGCAAAGCCCTCAAATAACCTGGAAGATACACGTCTGGCGCTGGTGAGGCTATCCGTATAAAGCATCTCGTCAAATCTAGTCCGAGCAAAAGGCGTGAAATGCACGAGTGGGACTTTCATCTCTGCAGCGCGCACGACTCTTGCGAATCTTTGCAGAGGATTATCACCAGTATAGCCATGCTCAGTAATCTCGATAACTAAGACAGGCTTGCCATCGAGCAGAACAATTATATCCGGTCTGTCATACTCCAGAAGAGGAGCTATCGGGCGAGTCGCGAAGTTCGAAAACAACGAATCAGGCTCAAGGTTAGGTATGACCTGAATATCGCTGACACTTGCCCAAAATTCAGAAATCCTCCCAAAAGCTTGTACAAGTGCTTTATCGCTAGGCTTGTCACACCAGACTTGGTACTGCTCTTCTGACATTTACGGACTTCTCCGTATCCACCAATACTCTGCTCATAGTATATTGCCAACAAGTAATGTAAAGCAAGAAACAATTTGGGATGGCTTATAATAATGTCGAAATCCAGAGCCGCTGACGACCATAAACTGCTGGGGTCTACTACCCTTCTTCTCAAACAATACCTCAGGAATTGTCCCTCAAGGCCTGTTTGAGGGGATTCGAACCTCTTTAGTCGTGTTGACAGTGAGTTTCTGGCAAAAAGTTCAGGCAGGCGCGATGACCTCAGGCTTCAGGCAAGTGCTCCCGGGCGACAAACTGGCAACATGGCTAGTCGCACCGGTCTTGCAAGATTTGTGCCTGATTCAGGAGGCTTTGACCTGGTATCTGGCTTTGCCTTCTTCGTAGAGGTCGACCAATATCAAAAATCAAACATAAAAAATCAAAATGACAAATCAAAAAGCGAAAATTGCACAAGCTCAAATGACAAAATCCAAAGGACAAATAAAGGCCAAAGCCATTCGGAAACTGGAATTTCGGGTCTAGCCGCGAGATTGCCACGTCGCCTTAGGCTCCTCGCAATGACAGAGAGGGGCGCGCCTTTCATAACTCCCCTGGGCCCTGTGATCCCTTCGGCAAGCTCAGGGCAGGCACTTCGACTTCGCTCAGGACATGCCTTAAGAGGGGCATTTCTGGCATATGTGACGGTTTCTTTAACAACATTTTAACATTCGTATCATATAATCGTAGTATGAATTCCGTAACCCGGATACAGGGTGGGAGATAATAGCGTGGGGAACAGGCGGAAAAAGTTTTGTCTGGCGACTACCTTCATAATCGCCAGTTTGCTGCTGTGCTTTCCATCGCCGGCTATTGCAGACGGCGGGCCCGTCCTCAGCGATCCGGAGCTGTGGGCCCAACTGGAGGAAGGCCAGCAGACGGCCGTAGTTACCCTGAAGAGCGATAATACGGTCGATGTGGACCTGTTTGTCTCACTACTGGATAAGAGCGGGGAGTCGCATGAGGTCGTCTTCTTCGTCCCACTGGGAGCAGACCCCACGGATTTCAGCGTGATGGAGAAAACGTCCCTGGATTTTGACGAGGAGCTAATCGAGGAACTGGACGAGGCCCTGCGCAAGGAGGCGGAAAGCAAAACGAATATCTGGCTGTCATTACTATCGGCAACACTATTGACCAATGGAGGATGGATGCTGGCGCTTTCCTTCCCTCTGCTGCTGAGCGGCTGTGCCGGGTTTACACCGGAAGACACCTATGAAACGGAGAGCTCACGTGTTGATATCTACGGACTGGATGAAGACACAGATTTACAAGCACTTATTAATACCACCGGGCTGGACCCGTCGGTGCAGGAGACTCTGTCACGGCTCACCGGGCAGCGGATTGCGATAGTCACGCTTCAGACCCAGCCACCGCTGCCCAACGATGGTGATGACCCCTGGTATGAACCAACCGGCCAGCCGGGTATTCATCTGGCGTGGACTACGGCGCTTGTTCCTCAATCCGACAGTGTCGCTTACTCCTATCCCCTGGGTACCGGCGCATCATGGGCCCACCCGATCGGGCTGACCCGAATCTACGTGGTGGCCCCACCCGGTATGGACTTCACGGCGGAGTATCCGAGGCTGGGTGCCGACTACTCGGGTTACTCGGGCCTGGCCCAGGGACCCCTCTATCTATTCGATCAGCCCAGACCGCGGATTATGGACCACTATGACACGCCCGCCTATGCAATAGATGAGGCAAGGGGTGATTTCGGCCATATCTGGCGGGCCACCTATACTCAGAGCAACTCCGCAGAAGACGTCGTAATTTCGCCGGGGGCGTCAGGTGGATTTCTCACTACAGTACGACGGTCATTGCGAGGCTTGGGGACAGTCCCGACCATTCTGCTCGGGCTGTTGATAGCGCTTCTGTTATGGGTAGTAGCATGGCGCTACTGTATGCCCCGTATACTGGGAATGGAATACCGCTGGCGCGGCTCCAGGTTATGGCAGGACTCCCTCACCTACCTGGGGATAAACGCTGCTGTCGTGCTGGCCGTCGCCGCCCTGGCTGGCGGGGCTTTCGTCTTAGCATTCTTCGTGGGATCCTTAACAGGTACACCTTTGGTTGTGGCTGTCCTGATAGTAGCAGGGTTATTGATATTAGTCGCACTGATCGGTCTGCCCAGCATTTTGCTTTTCGTCAGGAGGCAACGGCGTGAACGTGGTGTCTCCCGAGGCCGGGCGGCGGCGGCGTACATCGTGGTCGTGCTGGTTGCGAATGCTGCCTACCTGGCTCTAGCATTTGGCTATGCAGCGCTGGCAGGCGCCATATAGAAGCCCACTAACGCTAATCTGTCCCGTAAGAGCAACTTACGTTGTATTGGGCTGTCCCGGACAAACCACGCCGGATACGGTGATAAGTCAACGGTACCCCGGCACCTAGAGCTCTTACTCAGGCAGTTTTGACCTGGTATTTGGCTCTGCCTTCTTCGTAGAGGTCGCCCCCGTAGATGTCGTTTCGCCGCATTGCTACCTTCTTGCTTTGAACTCTCCGAGCCACCTGATTCGCGGCTGCCGCGCCCTAATTGAATTGAAAAACCGCTCGTCAGCTGTCCACAGGTCGCATTCCAGAATATCAGCAAGAGCCAGATAGTGGGTATCATAAACAGCCGGCCTCTGTAACTCCCGGGCCAGCTCCATGGCCCGAAGGTGAATCTGCGGGCTTTCTCTAATCTCGATGCCCAGATCGAGAAGTCCAGCCAGCAACTGCCTGGCTTGAGATGAAGAAATGTGCCCCAGCATCGCCCTGCGGTGCAGCACATTGGTTGCTTCGACCAGCAACAGACACGGCGCCGACGGCATGGTTCCAGCAGCAGCCCATTCCTCCGCCAGCGCCAGGGCCTGCTCCGCGTAGGGCTCCTTCAGCACCCACTTTATCGCCAGGCTGGCGTCTACTACTACATAGCCGTTCACAACGGGCCGGCCCTTTCCTCCCGGGCCTGGCGAATCAACTCTGTCGAGTCATCGGTGAGCCTGTGCTTGCCGAAAACTGCTCGCTGAAGTGCCTTTGCCTCATCTACGGAGTCGCGGTCGAAGCTGCCGGAAGCGAGCACTCCAACCCCTTCCCTGTCAAGTTGCTGCTCGATGGCCGAGAGGGAATACTGACGCATGGTGACTCCCTTTTGAGCGGCGGCGACCTTGAGCCGCGTACGCAACTCAGGAGTCATATCAAGTGTGAACCGACTCTTGTTATTGTTGTTTTTCACCTTATTCACCTCGCTTGATATTGATTATACTGCAATATGTCTAATACTGCAATACTGCCGGTGGCCGATGGCTCCGATTGGGTGTAGCCTGGCTCTTTGGAATAGCACCCTGAAAAAGCGGGTTTGTGCCCGACTCAGGCGGTTTTGACCTGGTATTTGGCTCTGCCTTCTTCGTAGAGGTCGCCGCCGTGGATGTCGCTTACGACCATGACGGGAAATGAAGATTGAGAGGAGCTTCCGCAAGGACGAGATGAAAGGCCTCATCCTGAATAGGAATCTGGCTAGTGGGTCAATTCGAAACGCAGTATAATGACTGACATGGATTGGCACGTTGTCTTTTATATGGATAACGCAGGCAACGAGCCCGTCAAAGATTTCATTTTGGGACAATCCGATGGTGCAGTAGCGGAAATCATACATGTACTTAAACTATTAAGAGAATTTAATATTACGCTCGGGATGCCGTACGTTGACAAGATAGGACCATCTGGCATCAGAGAGCTTAGAATTAAACATAGTTCGGATATATATCGCATATACTTCTTTGCACATACTGGAAGAAAGTTTATCCTACTACATGCCATCAAGAAAAAGAGGACTAAGGTATCGCAAAATGATATATGTCTGGCAATTGACAGAATGAATGATTACAAGGCGAGGTCTTGACAATATAACATATATGTTATATACTTACTACGCTGTACTATACATCGAAAATGTGTATAGGGAGTACTTAAGTGATAAGCAAAAAGGCTACGAATTACAAAGAATTTGAGGCGGAATTACTCAAAAGGCCTGGCATTCGTAAGGAATATGACGCCTTACGGCCCAAGTATGCCATTATACGCGCCATAATAGAGCGTAGAAACCAATTACAGATTAGCCAGGCACAGCTCGCCGAGATTATTGGAACAAAGCAACCTGCCATATCTAGATTGGAAAATGGTACTTATAACACTACGCTTAGCACATTTTTCAAGGTTGCCGATGCTCTCGACCTAGATATTTCTTTGGAAGTGCGGCACACAAGTGGTAGGACTTAGAGCAAGGTCCTGCCTTTACTTTTAGCCTGTGTGAGTTCTACTATTTCTCGAATTGACCAGATTTCATCATACTCTGCCATTGGCCACGGCAGATTATTCAGGCTCTTGTCTTGATACTCAACGCAGACTTTGCCAACATCATGTAAGAGCCTGATGACTATACCTTTTGCTGTGTTTGTTGTTCATAACTCCCCAGGCCCCTCTGATCCTTCGACTTCGCTCAGGACATGCCTTAAGAGGGGGATTGTCTGCCTCGCACTACAGAGATTGCCACGCCCCGACAAGTCGGGGCTCGCAATGACACTGGCATGGAGAAGGGGCGGGCAAGGACACAGTAGGTCACTGCTCCTGTTAAAAACACCGGCAAGACACGTTATAATAGCTGAAACCGAGGCGAAGCCAGAAATCACAAACAAGACTTCCAGAAGGATGAAAGACGCCAATAAGCCGGTGCCGGAGCGCCCTGGTCCTGACCGGCTCAGGCGGCTGTACAACCGGGACCTCAAGAAGTAGCGAAGGTGCAACACTTTGACTAAAAAGCAGCCAGTATTCTACGGATGGTGGGTAGTCGTGGCGCTGTTTGTAGTAGGTATGTTTGCACCTCTGGGGAGAGCCAACATGAGTGCTTTCCTGCCATTCATGATGTCCGAACTGGGCTGGGCACGGGAGACAATAGGCCTGGCCCAGAGCCTGGCCATGTGGCTGTACGCCCCGTTCGTCCTGCTGTCCGGCAGCCTGCTTGACAGGATCGGAAGCCGGAAGACTTTCTTAATTGGCGGCGCTGTTACGGTCCTGGGCTGGGTCCTGTTATCCACTGCGCAGTCGCCGTGGCAACTGTATTTATATTACGGAGTACTCCTGGCACTGGCAGTCGCCATGACTCATTATGTCCCCCTCCTGGCGACAACTCGCAAGTGGTTCAGAAAGCGAGCGGGAGTGGTAGTCGGCATCACCGCCAGCGCCTGGGCTGTCGGACACGCCATATTCCTTCCGGTAATGACCGGACTGGCTGATTCACACGGCTGGCGTTACACTTCCTGGGTCCTGGGTATCTGTTTCGGTGCAATCATCATAATCTGCGCTCTGTTCGTCATTCGCGATACCCCGGAATCTATGGGGCTGCGTCCTGATGGCGAAGGAGCTCCACCCAC
Organism: Dehalococcoidia bacterium; assembly: GCA_049671165.1. GTDB lineage: Bacteria > Chloroflexota > Dehalococcoidia > GIF9 > AB-539-J10 > RBG-13-51-36. The sequence continues at coordinate 12,038 of JBATUN010000014.1, forward strand.
TGATGATTACACGGCAGCGGCGGAGGTATCCTGGGACATAAAGCGTGCTCTGAAAACATCACAGTTTATATTGCTGTTCACTGCCTACTCTATATATAACATCGGCCTTAATGGCCTGGTATTCCATGTAGTAGCGTGGGGCACGGACCTGGGCAGTCCGGAGGCAACTGCCGGGATTTTTGCTACAGCATTCGCCGTGCCAATGGTAATTGGCACTATAGCGGGCGGCTGGCTGGGTGATAAATATGGAAAGGGGCGGGTGATGCCCATAGGTCTCATGATCGCCACGGCAGCAATGCTTTACGGAGGGTTGGGAGTCCACACCCAGCAGGGTTTGACGGTGCTCGCCATTGGCGTGGGCCTGGGCACAGGTCTACAAGTCTCTCTGTATGTTCCATTGCTTGGCGACTTCTTCGGCAGGGCGCGCGTAGGGTCGCTGTGGGGCATTCTCTGCTTTGGATATGGCTTGATCGGGGGCTGGGGTCCTTTGCTCTGGGCCATGCTTCGGGAGTCAACCGGTTCCTACAATACAGCAGCATTAATGTCTGCCGTATGTTATGCCATAGGCGCGGTGGCGCTTTTGTTTGTGCGCCCCATGAGAACCGAAGGGGGTTCTTAGGATCATGCAAAGCTCCTCTGGCAAGCTCGACAGGACCGATAAGCAAGCACAGGACTACCTGGCGTCTATCCCCTTTGACCGGCGGCTGTACGCCCAGGACATCGAGGGGCGCATCGCCCACGCCGGGATGCTGGCGAAACGAGGAAGGTGAAGCCATTTTTGTGTTTTTTGTATCAAAGTCTAAGATCGGAAGAGCGCTAATGCGATGCCCAGAAAAACCAGCGCAGCTCCGAGGAAACCAAAGCTCACGCGGCGTCTGACTTTTTCACGCTCGTCGCCGACAAAAAAAGCTTGTGCCAAATACGATAAGGAACAGGCCAAGCATGATCGAAGATGCAGCCCAAACTCCGAAACCTCCCCATACATCCAGAGCACCGACGAAGAGAAAGACAAAGCCCAGTCCGATACCGACCCTGCCGTAAGTTTTGGATACAGAGCGGAATTTAGCACCCCGAAAACCGGGGGTCAATCACAAAAGCACGGAATCGGGCATACAGCAGAATCGAACAGAACTCCCCGTGGGCGATTGGGAACTGGTTATATCATTTTTGGTATCAGCGGGGCGCCGCTCTTCTTAACCCAGCCCCCGCCAGTATCAACCAAGAGGGCACAAAGTTCAGGCAGACGCGACGTGCTCGATTATGATTGGGGACAAACCACTCTCAGAGATTGCCACGCCCCGACAAGTCGGGGCTCGCAATGACATGGAAGGGTACCGCTCCTGTTAAAAATACCGGCAAGACAAGGTATAATAGCGGAAAGCAAAGCCAAAGCTAGGGGACTCTACAACGAGTATGAGGCTCGCCAGGAATCGAAACCTGAAGGAGACATTAAACCAGTCAACCTTAAGAAGAGAGAGGAAAGGAGTGAATTGAAGGAAAACGCGTTCAGGAGGTATCTCAAAGGGCGCAAACTAAGTGCGACAAGGATAGAGTCTTCAGTAGCGGCCGTGAGGGAATTCGAGAAGTATCTGAGGAAGAGGAAGATTGCACTCAAATCCGCCGGCATGGACGCGCTCAGGGACTATATTTCCCTGCTCATAGAGGAAGACAAGAACTCGAAGGATAGACTGGTCGCCATCGCCCGTTACTGCTATTTTGCCAAGAAAAACGACCTGTACATTTACTTCACCATGATTCTTGGTGCTTCAGACGTGCTGCCCGGGATTGGCGAAAGACTGGCGACGATCGCCGGAAAGGCGGCCCATCGGAGGGTCTTTCATGATTTAGAGATGCCGCCTTTGGGTTCGCCACAAGACAGCTATCCAAAGCTGACCAAAATGATTCTGGATAGAATGGAAGCCGAGTTGCCAGCCCGGACGTGCAGGGACATTCTCACCTGGAACTACCACAACATCCCCGTTGAGGCGTTCAAGGACAGCAAGGAACGTTTTGAAAAGGCTGCCAGCATCGACGAGTATCTCAAGGCCGAACATGAGAGGCTTATCAAGGAGCTGGAAGACTGCGTGAGAGAAGGACGACCGTGGTTCGAGCAGGAGATCACTCCCGAAGTCGTGGAGTTCGTGAGAGGCAATCAGGAAATATGCACCGGCCTCAGACAAGGTGACCAGGTCTACAAGACCAAAATACCCTATGCCCCCAGGCAATTCCTGAAAGAAAAAGACCCTACAATGAGGACGTACTATGCGTGCCACTGCCAGCTTGTCAGAACGGCTTTGCGCGACGGCAAGCCCAAGATACCAGCCACCTTCTGCTATTGCAGCGCCGGCTTTGAGAAACTCCATTTCGACGCAATCTTTGACGAACCCGTGGAAGTCGAACTGCTTGAAACACCACTGAAAGGCGACGCAAGATGCCGTTTCGCCATCAGAATCCCGAAAAGCAAGATGAAATAGGTGAAAGACGCAGCAGTGCCTGGCATTAGCAAGTGTATTACAGATTTGAGCACTGAACGCAAGAACGCTGCTTGTGACGTTCAATCAGGAGGCAACTGTGAATTCTGAGGAGCTTGCCTGGGGAGCGTTCTTCTTCAACCAAGCTGCTGCGGTTTCGCGTAACGTCTTTGTCTAAGCAACAGGCTCCTTCACTGCTACGGTGAGAGACTCGATACCTGATTCCTGGGGAATTGCCTCGTCGTGCGCCTGACATGACTCCAAGTAGAGCTCTATAGCTTCTTTAGCCATAGAAATGGCTTCTTCTTTGGTCTCACCCTGCGTGCAGCAGCCAGGGAGTGCCGGGACGTCCACCGAGTAGCCTCCTTCGTCTTCGGGAATAAGAATTACTGTATATTTCAACATCGCGCCAATTGTATCACAAAAGTGGTTGATTCTTGCTGTTCCTATCTCTGTCACTGAGAGGAGCGAGATTTCTCGCTCACGCTTCGGAACAAGCCCCGCGATCCTAGAGATTGCCACGCCCCGACAAGTCGGGGCTCGCAATGACACGGGAGGCTATTGCTCCTGTGAGGAATTCGACAAAGAAGGTAGTTTATGGTAACCTTGTAGCATAATCACGATGAGAGGCCATCCGAAGGGGTTGGTCCCTAGGTAATGCCTCTCTTTTCATTTCCGAGCGCTTATATACTTCAACCCTTTCCCGGGGTATTCATAAGAGTTACGGCATGACGGGGATTGGCCTGTGGTGGGTGGGGAAGCACGAGCACCAAGAGATTTGTGCCTGACTCAGGCGGTTTTGACCCGGTATTTGGCTTTGCCTTCTTCGTAGAGATCGCCGCCGTAAATGTCGTTTACTACCGTGACGGGGAAGTCCTCCACCTCCAGGCGGCGAAGGGCTTCAGCGCCAAGCTCTTCGTAGGCTACCACCTCTGCCTTCTTGACGCTCTTTGAAATTATGGCGCCGGCACCACCTATTGCTCCCAGATAGACCGCCTTGTGCTTGACCATGGCATCCTTCACCCCTTTGGACCGCAGGCCTTTGCCAATCATCCCCTTCAGTCCCTCCGCCATTAAGCGCGGGGCATAAGCATCCATCCGGCCGCTGGTGGTGGGACCGGCCGAGCCGATTATCCTCCCCGGGCGGGCCGGGCTGGGCCCCATGTAGTATACGGTGGCCCCTTTGATATCGAAAGGCAGCGGCTTTCCCTGGTCGAGAGCCTCGACCATCCTCTTGTGAGCGGCATCGCGGCCAACGTAGATAACACCGGTGAGCAGAAGATTGTCCCCGGCTTTGAGGTCTTTCAAGATTTCGTCGTTTAACGGAAGCGTAATTTTCTTTGCTTCGGGCATAATTCACCTCCCACTTGTCTGTGGTGCGGCCCTTTGGGGTCGCGCTGTCCATTCATAACTCCCCTAACCCCTCTGATCCTTCGACTTCTCTCAGGACATGCCTTAAGAGGGGAATCCTGCGCCATTCTCTAGGTTCGATTTCTACCTCAAAGTCCCCAGGTAGCTTACGGTAAGCTGCTTTTCCTTTACCTCAGGCGTGGTGTAGTCGGGAAGGAGCATCGGGGCTACTCTATCGGTTATGATCCCGGCTTCTTTGAGCTCCTTATGATACGCCTTTACGTGCTTCAAGGTCAGCTTTCCCTCTTTTGCCTTCTCCCTGGCGAATATAGCAGCATTTCTACCGGCGATCCTGCCGAATACTACAATGTCCATGAGCGAATTGCCCATCAGCCTGTTTTCTCCATGCAGTCCCCCGGTCACCTCCCCGGCGACATAGAGACCGGGCACAGCGGTTTCGCATTCGGCGTTATCCTTAAGCCCTCCATTCTGATAATGGAGCGTGGGATAGACCAGCATGGGCGCCTTAGATATGTCAATGCCCAGGCGGTCGTATACCTTCCATTTCCCCACAAAAGCAGTCCGCACCCTCCCCTCACCGTGGAGGATATCAAGCATGGGGGAATCGAGCCAGACCCCGACCTTGCCGGTAGGAGTAGGGACACCGTTACCGTCCAGGCATTCCTTGATAAAACGGGATGATTCCACGTCCCGGGGCTCGCGCTCATTGACAAATTTCTCCCCGTGGACATTCAGAATGTCCGATCCCTCCGACCGGAACCTCTCGGTAATGAGCCACCCCTCTATCTGTTCCGGGAAGACGACGCCCGTGGGGTGATATTGAACGGTATGAAGGTAAGATACAGGCAATCCTGCCCTGTAGCCCAAGACAATGCCGTCGGCAGTGGCACCGTAATGGTTGGTGGTCATGAAACCCTGGACGTGTAGCCTGCCGGCACCACCTGTGGCTAAAATTACCGCCCTGGCCGTGGCAACAAGATACTCCTCGGTCTCCATGTTATAGAGCACCGCTCCGGCGCACTGGCCGTGCTCATTGAGGATAAGCTCCACCGCCGGCGAAAATTCCAGGACTTTGATGTTAGGCCGGTTACGGGCTTCATCGCGCACGGTACGCATGATTTCCATTCCGCTGAGGTCGGCACAGTAGTGCGTCCTCTTGCGGCAGGTCCCCCCGCCGTGCATAGCCCCCAGCCGGCCATCGGGAAACTTGGAGAACATAACTCCCAGGCTTTCCAACCACTGAAGGGCATCGGGCGCCTGTTTCACAAAAGCGGCCACGATGTCCGCGTCGTTCTTAAAATGTCCTCCCCCTAGCACGTCCAGGTAGTGATAGTACGGAGAGTCCTTCTCTCTTTTTACGGCAGCCTGAATGCCGCCTTCAGCCATCATAGTATTGGAGTCGCCGTGCCGGAGTTTGGTAGCCATAAGAACCTGGGCGCCGTTTTCCTGGGCGATAAGGGCAGCGACAGTGGCAGCTCCGCCACCGCCGATGACCAGGACATCGGTCTCATAATCGACCCTCGACAGGTCTACTTTGTCGGGGTCAACCCTGCTCTTGGCTTCCAGCAGGTCAACGAACTCGTGAGCTATTCGATAACCCTTGCTCGGGCCGACCTTTATGTCTCTCCTCCCCTCTTCCTTATAATCGGGGTGATACTTCAATATCTCCTGTCTTTCCTCCAGGGACATGAAGGAAAATTCTTCCCCTTTTTTTCTTTTCTCCACACGGGCAGGTCTGGTCTGTTCCACCTTCCTGATATAGGGCTCGAAGAAATCGGGATATCCTAAGTAACTCATGTGGCCTCCTACAGGTATCTCGTGTCTTTCGGTTTCCAATCCTCCCCGGCCGTCATCGGCTCTACCTCGCGCTCCTGGTACAGCTTCTTCAGCTCGTCCTCCTTCGCCTGCTTCAACTCGTCCAGAAACCGGTCATACCTTCCTTCGTTAACTGCTTTTACCATCTCGGCTAAATGTTCCGCCCGGGGCACGATTCTGGCTCCGTAAATCCTTCGCGCCAGCTGGAACATATGATACTGGGCTAATTCTCCAAAGCAGCGGCTGGTGCATAACCCGCACTGAATGCAATCGAAGCTAAGCCGGGCAGCCTCGGCGATATTCCCCTGCTTCAAGGCTGAGACGGCGTCCATTACCTCTATTCCCTGCGGGCAGGCCTTCGTGCAGGAATTGCAGGCCACACAGCGAAACATCTCAGGATATAGCTTAAAGACCTCTTCAGGGGCAGCAGTCAGTCCGGCAAAGTCATACAGGGCCCGATTGGCAGGGAAAAAGGGAATCTGGGCTATGTACATATCCGGCTCGACCGTCTTCTGACAGGCAAGCGCCACCTGTAATTTGTAATCGCCGGGCTTACGATAGACCGTACCGCAGGCGCCGCAGGTGCCGCCGCGACATCCACAACCGCGGATGAGTATGTAGCCGGCATACTCCATGGCTTTCATAATAGTAAGACCTTCGGGAACTTCATAGCGCTTGCCCATGATATATATCGGGATCAGCTTGGCCGCTGTCTTTTTTTCTTCCTTGACCGCTGTTTTCGTTGGTTTCTTCTTTGTCTGTTTGGCACTCATTGTTAACCCCCAATCGATTGAACGCTTTTACCTTGAGGAAGCAGGTTCTTTTCCTTCAGAAGCGATTCCGGGCCGCCGTGATTTAGCTCAAAATGGCAAACCCGGGGACCGAGCCCCAGGGCAAGAGCCAGAAGCTGAGTGAAATAGAACAGCGGCATTTCCCTGAGTCCGCTCGCTTTCTTAATCAATTCTCTCTGCCCCCGACCCAGATTGTAATCGCATAAAGGGCAGGTGAGGACCAGGGCCTCCGCCCCGTGGCTCAATGCCGAGTTCAGGATAGGCCGCGCATATTCAGAAATGTCGTCGGGACTGCTTACTACTTGATAAGAACCGCAGCACCTGGTGGACTCAGGAAAATCAACGGGACTGGCCCCCAAAGCTTTGAGGAACTCTCTCAAGATGGTAGGGTCCTCCACGCTATCTATAGCTACCTCCCGGGGGCGAAGCAAAGTGCACCCGTAATACGGGGCTGCTTTTAATCCTCGCAGAGGTAGTTTCACCTTCTGTGAAAGAGTTTCCCATCCTATGTCGTCTCTCAATACCTCCAAAAGATGGACCACCTCCACTTCTCCACTATAATCTATCCCTTCGTCTATGAAGTCGTTAAGGGTGTCCCTCTTTTCCACGTCTTCTCTCATCAGGAGATTGGCTCTCTTCAGAGTATTAAGACAAAACGCGCATAAAGTGACCAGTTCGGTCTTTCCCTGTTTTTTGACACGGATGAGGTTACGGACAGGAGCTACCTGATGGATTAAATCATCCTCGGCCAGAGAATAGACTGCGCCGCAGCAGTTCCACCTGGGAAGCTCATCCAGCTTAAACCCCAGAGCTTCCATCGAAGCCGCAGCCGGCTCCTCCAGATTCCTGGCCCTGGTTTTCAAGGTACAGCCGGGATAATAAGCCAAGCTCATTTCCATTTCTCTAGCCGGTAAACTTCCTCAAGCCGCTGACCATAGCGATTTGAGGAAGGTCGCAACGTTCTTCCGGTGGAATATCCTCGGGGCGTATGTGGTCAATATTTTTCCTGAGGGTGAGAAGCCTTATGGCCTCCATCACCTTAGAGACGTCAAATCCTCTGGGACAATTGACGGTACAGGCAAGACAGGAGGCACAGGTCCAGACAGTCTTGGAACCGGCAATATCCTCTTCCAGCCCTAATCGGGCCAGCTCGATAATCCGGCGGGGGGAAATGTCCATATTGGCAGCCGCGGGACAATTTCCGGAACACATGCCACACTGATAACATGACTGAAGGTTCTGTCCACTGAGCTCCTTGACTTTCTTTACAAACTCGCGGCGTAGCCTTTTGGGCGAGACGGTTACAGACATATTCTCATTAATCTTTCAAATTGATTTACAGGATTGCTTCCTCATGGCGGGCACACCAGCACTGCATGTTGACCGCTACAGGCATGCTGGCAATGTGGCAGGGGAAGGTTTCCACGTGGACCGCCAATGCGGTCACTGTGCCGCCATAGCCCATAGCGCCGATGCCCAGATTATTGACCTTTTCCAGAATTTCCTTCTCCAAAGCGGCAACCTCGGGGTCGGGACTGGGCCCGCCGACTTTGCGCAGCAGTGCCTTCTTGGCTATGAACATGGTCTTGTCCGTCGTTCCACCTATGCCGACACCGATGATAACCGGCGGACAGGGGTTGCCGCCGACCTGGCTAACCAGGTTGACGACAAAATCAATAATCCCCTGACGCCCGTCGGACGGAGATAGAGCAGTCAGACGAGAACAATTTTCTGAGCCCCCGCCCTTGGGCAGGACGCTGATCTTCAGACTGTCTCCGGGGACTATGTCGGTATGAATCATCGCCGGCGTATTATCCTTGGTGTTTACCCTGGCAAAGCAGGGCCCGTTTACTATGGATTTGCGTAAATAGCCCTTATCGTACCCCCGGCGCACTCCTTCATTGATCGCGGCGTAAAGGTCGCCTCCGGTTATGTGCACCTCCTGGCCCAGCTCCAAGATGACCACGGCGGCACCGGTGTCCTGGCAGAGAGGAATTTGTTCCTTCCCGGCGATGTTTGCGTTCTCCAGGATTCTGTCCAGCACGTCACGGCAAATGGGAGATTTCTCTCCTTCCTTTGCCTGCTTGAGAGCGGCCACTACGTCCTCAGGCAGATAATGGCAGGAATGCTCAAATAGACGGGCTACGGTGTTCGTTATATCGCTGGTTTTGATTTCCCTCATCTTTTTTGCCTGGTGTCATTGCGAGCGGAGCGCGCCAATCTCCGAGATTGCGGAGCCTGTTCCGAAGCGCAAGCGAGGAATCTCGCTCCTATCAATGACAATGCCTTTCTAGTCTATTACCTTTGACGCAGTGCGGCCAGCATTGATTAAGAACACGACTTTTGCCTTTTCTTCCTTCTTTTCAATTGGCCTTTCTCAGCGCGTCGTGAATGTCGTGAAAAGGAGAGGACTTTCTGAAGCATTCATAGTTACTTTAGCATTTTCGACGAAAAATTTGAAGGTCTGCAGGGCCTGCTCCTATTCGGAGGTTGCTTTGTGTCTAACTTCCCTTGAGCTTGCCGGCTTTGACTTGAGCGATGAGCTCATCCTCCTTTTTCGCTTCCTCGAGAGTCTTGGGAGCATAGGGTGGCTTCCACTCGTCCGGGATTGTCTTATCTATACCATACTTGTGTTTCAGGAAGCGTGCCCCGGTGGTCGGGAAGAGAGCATAAGTGAGAACGTCCTGAATGTTCCTGGCAAATGCCTTCGATTCCTCCCTGGCTTTTTCCAGCTCCGGAGCGAGCAGGTCTGCCGGCCGGCAGGTCATAGGCTCCTTGTCCCTGAGAATAGTCTTCTGAATATCAGGGTCAATTTGAGCCGGCGGCCGGCCATAACCCCCCGATATATATTCCCGTGCCTCCCTGGAGACAAGCTTATAGCGCCCTATCAGGACATTCTGTACCGCCTGGACGCCAACAATCTGGCTAGTAGGTGTAACTAAAGGCGGATAGCCAAATTCCTCCCTGACCCTGGCAGTCTCCTGTCGCACCTCAGCCAGCCTGTCCAGAGCATTCATTTGCTTGAGCTGCGCCACCAGGTTTGTGGTCATGCCGCCGGGAATTTGATGCACCAGTGCTCCGGTATCTATGACCGACATTGCCGACGTATCCAGAAAATCTCTGTATTTAGGCGCGACCTGTTCCAGCATCTGCCCACACTTGAATAGCTGCTCGACGTCGAGCCCGGTGTCCCGGTTTGTGCCGTAGAGAGCAACCACCAGGGGCTCGACGGCCGGATGTGAGGAGCGTAAGGCAAAGGGGGACAAGGCGGTGTCAATAATGTCGACCCCGGCCTCAATTGCTTTGAGCAGAGACATCGACCCCTGCCCGCTGGTGTAATGAGTATGCAGGTCGACGGGTACTTTCAGGTTCTCCTTGAGGGCCTTGATCAGCTCATAGGCATCATAAGGGGAGATAAGCCCGGCCTGGTCTTTGATACATATGGAATCGGCGCCCATGTCCTGGAGGATGAGGGCTTTCTTGACGTAGTATTCCAGATTATAGATGGGCCCGCCCATCCTGGGCTGAGTAAGCGAGTAACATATGGCTCCTTGATAACGCTTGCCGCATTTCTTGATTGCCCTGGCAGCACGCTCGTGATTGCGTTCATCATTAACGGCATCGAAAACACGGAAAATATCAATGCCCACCTCGGCAGCCTGCTCTACAAAAGCATCCACCAAATCGTCAGGATAGTTTCGATAACCCACTAAGTTCTGTCCCCGGAGAAGCATCTGAAGTTGAGTATTCGGCATGAGTTTCTTCAAGTTGCGAGGCCTTTCCCAGGGGTCCTCCCCCAAAAAGCGATGGGCTACGTCAAATGTCGCCCCACCCCAGACCTCCATGGAGTAGAAGCCACACTTATTCATTTCGGAGGCCATCCACTCCATATCCTGAGTCCGCATCCTGGTAGCAACTGTGGACTGATGCCCGTCACGAAAGGTGGTGTCACAAATCTTGACCGGGTTTTCAGCTTGCGGCCTTGTCTTGACCTTATCGGCGGTCAAGTCCTTGGCTAAGATGGTACCTTCTCTTACTGTATTCACGAATTATCTCCTTTCCGCCACTACGGGCATGATGTTTCTCAAATCTCTGAGCGCAGCCATGGGTTCTAGCCCTTCGCCAGACTCTTTGTCTCGTTTCAGGTCTTGGGATAGCAGATATCACCAATAGCAGCTATTGATTTTCTGCTAAACCCCTTTTACACGGGAATATTCCCATGCTTCTTGGGAAGTCTCGTCTCTCGTTTAGTAGAGAGAATTTCCAGGGCCTTGATTATCTTGGGACGGCTCTCATGGGGCGGAATAATTTCGTCAACATATCCCCGCGAGGCGGCAATGTATGGATTATACAGCAGGTCACGGTATTCCCGAATTTTCTCCTGCTCTTTGGCTTCAGGGTCCGGCGCAGCCTCTATTTCCTTGCGAAAGATAATCGGTGTCGCCCCTTCAGCTCCCATCACTGCAATCTCCGCTGTAGGCCAGGCGAAGACAAAATCAGCGCCCAGATCTCTACTGCACATGGCCAGATATGAACCCCCGTAGTCCTTGCGAATGACCAGAGTGATTTTGGGAACCGTAGCCTCGGAGTAGGCCCACAAGACCTTTGCCCCGTGCCTTATTATTCCCAGCCACTCCTGATCTTTCCCCGGCAGGTAACCAGGGACGTCGGCAATGGTAAGCAGCGGAATGTTGAAGGCATCGCAGAACCTGATAAACCTGGTGATTTTATCCGCGGCATTGACGTCGAGACAGCCGGCAAGGTGCATCGGTTGATTAGCGATAATGCCAACCGGTCTACCGTTAAGCCGGGCAAAGCAGATGATGGCGTTCTGAGCATAATGATAATGGGGCTCAAGTATTTCGCCGTTATCCACAATGGATTTGATAACGTCCCTCACGTTGTAGACCTTGCTAGGCTCGTCCGGGATTATGGTGTCAAGGGCCGGGTCAACACGATCCGGGTCATCGGTGGGCTTAATCGAAGGGGGAGTCTCTTTATTGCTTGACGGCAGGTAACCCAGAAGTTTTTTCATTAGTTCGATAGCCTGGGTATCGTTATCGCAGGCGAAATGGCATACACCGCTTTTGGAGGCATGGGGCATGGCTCCGCCCAGCTCTTCGGAGGTGATTTCCTCCCCTGTGATCTGTTTGATAACTGCCGGGCCTGTGATGTGCATGTAGCTTGTCCCCTTTACCATGAATACCCAATCTGTCATGGCCGGTGAATAGACTGCCCCCCCGGCAGTGGGCCCCATAATCGCTGAGACCTGGGGAATAACCCCTGAGGCTGCAGAATTCCGGAAGAATATCTGCCCATAGCCTGAAAGGGCATCAACGCCTTCCTGAATCCGGGCCCCTCCCGAGTCATTAAAGCCGACTATGGGAACACCGCACTTCATGGCTAAATCCATTACTTTGCATACCTTTTTGGCATGCATCTCGCCCAGTGTGCCCCCCATAGACGTAAAGTCCTGGGAAAAAGCGCATACGGGGCGACCATTCACCGTCCCATATCCGGTAATCACTCCTTCGGCGGGGACGACAACCTTGTCCATGCCGAAAAGCATGGCCCGATGCTGAACAAACAAATCAAGCTCGTGAAAGCTGCCAGGATCGAAAAGAAGGTCGAGCCTTTCCCGGGCGGTCAACTTCCCCGACTTGTGCTGCTTTTCCACCCGCTCGGGCCCCCCCATGGCCTTTAGCTTTTTCTCTTTGTCTTTCAGTTCCTTCAACCGATCGGTAACTCTGCCCATGTGAACTCCTCCTCACGAGCCAGACTCTTGGCAAGGAAAGCTATTCTAAACGGAATTCGCAACCGAGGCAACCCCTCAAGCCAGGGAGTCGCCTACAAGGCATGCTAATCTGTTGCATCCCTATTCAAGGGATTCTCCGATATAATCCAGCGAACATGTTTGGGATATTACCGACTCCTTGCAGGTTTTCTGAGGTAAGGTCGGGATAGTCGTAGGTCCCTGGCCATCCTCAGTTTCGCCAAAAAGAGAGGTAAACTCGAATCTAAAGCTTGTGACAGCCTCGCTTAGAATGATATTATTGAGGGAAACTTGAAACGACAGCTAATTGCTATAGACGGGCCTGTGGCGGTTGGCAAGAGTAGTGTCGGCTCGCTACTGGCAAAAAGGCTCGGCTATATTTTCTTCGATACCGGCATGATTTACCGGGCATTTACCTGGAAGGTTTTCCAATCAGGTATTTCGCCAGGGGATGAACAGAAGCTTTGTAAGCTAGCCGCCACGACTGAATTTGACTTCGTCCCCTCGAAAGAAGGTGCCCTCTCAGTCTTCATTGATGGCGGAGATGTCTCATCCAGGTTACTCTGCGCTGAAATAGAGGAACTGGTCGCCCTGATAGCAAAAGTAGCGGGGGTGCGCCAGGCAATGGTATCGGAACAGCGCAAGTTAGCCCGGCGAGGAAGGGTGGTGATGGCAGGCCGAGACATTGGCACGGTAGTCTTACCCCGGGCAGAATTAAAGATTTTTCTCACCGCCTCTACCGAAGTGAGGGCCGAACGCCGCTACAAGGAATTATTGAAACGGGGAGAGAATTCGAGCCTGGAAATCGTCCTCGCTGATTTGAGGAAGCGAGACGAGATGGATATCAATAGAACCATCTCGCCGCTCAAACCGGCTGAAGATGCCATAATCGTCAGTACAGAGAACCTTAGTCTGGAGCAAGTTGTAGACAAAATATATACTCTGGCGGTAATCCCATGACCCTCTCTCAAAGAATTTTCTTAGTCATATTTGGACCTCTCCTCGATATTTGTTTCTCCTGGAAAGCCGAGGGAAGAGAAAACGTACCATCAACGGGCCCGCTGATTTTGGTAGCCAACCACGTGCATGTTCTCGACCCAATCTTGCTCGTATTTACTCTTCCGCGGTGGATTACCTTCGTAGCCAAAGAGGAACTCTTTCGTTCTCTCTTCTTGAGGCTCTGGCTCCGCTGGGCCGGCTGCTTGCCCCTACAACGTGATGGTAAGGTCAGAGAGAAACAGAGGATACTTGAGAGCGCCAGAAAAGCATTGGATGAAGGATTAATCCTGGGAATGTTCCCGGAAGGGGGCAGAAGTCACGACGGCAAACTCAGAAAAGGTAAACCGGGCTCCGCAGTTATAGCCTCCAAAACAGATGTCTCTCTTCTTCCTGTGGGCATCGCCGGAACAGACAAGATTCATGGCATAAGCTGGCTATGGAACCGCCCTCGTATAGTCGTCAAGATTGGCAAGCCATTCAAGCTGCCTCCAACCAACAATAAGATCAGTAAATCACAAATGCAATTATTGACCACGCAACTGATGAAAGAAATCGCTGCCCTTCTGCCACCCGAATATCAAGGCGCTTATGAAAAAGGCGAGGATTCAGAAAGCTGATAAGCTGGGTTTATGCTTTGGCGTCAGACGGGCCGTCAAGCTGTTGAAGGAGGCAGCTACTGAGTACGGAGAAATAGAAACACTGGGGCCCGTAGCCCACAACCGTCTGCTGGTGGAGGCATTGGCCAATCTGGGAGTAAAACCCGTAACCCGTCTCGATCAAGCCCAAGGCAGAACCCTGGCTATCACCACACATGGCACAAGCCCGGCGGTATTATCTGAGATCAAAGCTCGTCACGTTCGTGTCATTGACACTACCTGCCCGATAGTCCGCAAAGCCCAGAACGCAGCCAAGGAATTAGCTGAAGCCGGTTTTGACGTCATCATATTTGGAGACACAAAGCACTCGGAGGTCAAAGGATTGCTGGGTTGGGCAGGAGAAAAAGGCATAGCTGCCCTCGACGTGAAACAGGTATATGAATCGGGAAGATCACCATCACGGCTTGGCATCATATCCCAGACAACCCAGACCCGATCCGCCTTTCTGGAATTTGCCGCAGAGCTTATAGATACGGTGGGGCCTAATACTGAGGAAATGCGTCTCGTTAACACTTTATGTAAAGTAACACAGGGTCAGCAAGAGGCTGCCACAAAACTAGCTCGCCATAGCCAACTCATGATAGTGATAGGCGGAACTAATAGCGCCAATGCCAGACACCTTGTTGAAATATGTTCTCCCTTAGCAGAAACTCACCTGGTAGAAACAGCGGACGAAGTCGAGACTTCCTGGCTTGCCAGTAAGAACCACATTGGCGTTACCGCTGGAGCATCCACTCCAGATGAAGCTGTAGAAGCATTAATAGCCAGGCTGAGGTCCTTGTAGGTTTTAGAACACGCACGGCTGGATTTGGTCTACATTAACCGGGTCGCCCGATAATGACGGCACAACCTAACCAAGCTTGGCATCCATCTGCCTGCCACCGAGAAGGTGAAGATGAAGATGAGGCACGACTTGTCCGCCTTCAGGACCACAGTTTATCGCTAGGCGATAACCTTTCCCGGCTATCCCTTCCTTCTCGGCCAGTTTGTTAGCTATGATTATAAGGCGCCCGGCAAGGTTTTCCTGTCCCTCAGTAAGTTCAGCCACAGATGTAATATGAGTCTTAGGTATAACGAGCAAATGTACAGGCGCTTTAGGCATGATATCCCTGAACGCCAGGAAATCGTCATCTTGATATACTAGGTCGCTAGGTAGTTCACCTGCAACAATTCGACAAAAAATACATTCTTCGGTCATGCTAACTCCTTCAATGTACTGCGCCTTCCTGGCGCAAATCCTTAATCTCTTCTTCTTTATAGCCTAGTCCCCGTAGTATCTCATCGGTGTGTTCCCCGGGAAGCGGAGATAGACTTCTCACCTTGCCTGGCGTGCTAGAGAGCTTGGGAGCCACACCAACTTGTTTGATCTTGCCCAGGGTCGGGTGTTCCACCTCGATTACCATCTGGCGATGAAGCACCTGCGGATCATTGAAAACCTCGTCCGGTGTATGAACCTTCCCGACCGGCACGTCATTACGAATCAGCAGTTCAAACCATTCATCTCTTGTCCTGGTAAGAAAGACTTGTTTCAAAGAAGAGTGGATTTCATCCCACTTCCCACCCTCTGGCTTATGAAAAGTGTGTTCCAGAGCGAAGCGATACGGAATATATCCTTCCTCGCTTAGAAGTCGGCATAGGTTCTCCCAAAAATGTGGCTCGAGGCAGCCAATAGTAATATATTTACCATCCTTGGTTTCGTAAACTCCGTAATAGGGATAGGCACCATGAAGCCATGATTCACCCCTCTTCAACACTGACCCGTCAAAGAAGTAGCCAGAATTGAACCAGGTCATGAGTGATATTGCTCCATCCATGTAGGCCATGTCCACATATTGTCCCTTGCCTGTCTTGTTTCTAGCCACCAAGGCTACCGAAATACCCAGAGCGCCGTATAGCGCCGCCCCTGCAAAGTCGGCAACCAGATTCAAGGGTATGACCGGAGGTCCTTCACTGGGCCCAATTAGGCCCAGGACGCCAGCCATAGCTATGTAGTTGATATCATGCCCGGGGAAGGTATGGTAAGGCCCATCCTGACCGTAACCACTAAGCGAGCAATATACTATTCCAGGATTCACCTCACTTATAGTCTCGTAATCTATCCTCAAGCGCTTGGCTACTCCAGGTCTAAAACCTTCGACAATGACGTCTGCATGCTGAGAAAGGCGGTAGAATATTTCTCGTCCCGGTTCCGATTTCAGGTTAACGACGATGCTCTTTTTGTTACGATCAAGGGCATAGTAGGCTGTTGCTTTCCTTTGTTCTTCCTTTGGAACCGCTCTCGACGGACCCTTAAGTTCATTCACTCCCGGCGCCTCAATCTTAAGAACATCAGCGCCCAAGTCCCCTAACAGCATGGTGCAAAACGCGCCTGGAACCAACATCGATAAGTCCAGAATCTTCACACCTTCCAAAGCTAACATGTGTTCTCCCAGGCTGACTAATGGCCCATTATAAGTTATTTGGACAACCTTTTGCATTTTTGGCCTAAGTGTGTTAAATTAGAATAAATATGTTCGACTTAAGGTGGGGTTCACCCACCTTTTTACTACATGAAAGCAACTGAAGGGAAATGGGAAGATGAAAACGGAGCTTAAGGCTGCGATTACTCAGCTTTCGGCTGAGAGAAACTTGCCCAAAGAGATAGTCTTGGCTGCTTTGGAATCAGCGCTGGCTTCAGCGTACAGAAAAAGCATGTCCGCTCTGGAACAAGATGTTGTGGCAAAAGTCGACCCTGAAAGCGGCGGAATCAATTTCTATGTTCAAAAGGCGATAGTTGAGTCCGTTACCAATCCAGACCGTGAGATCTCCATCAAAGACGCTCGAAAGGTGCGGGCTACAGCACAACTCGGCGATGTCATAAACATAGAATGCACACCCAAGAACATTGGCCGTATCGCCGTTCAAGCAGCAAAACAAGTGGTTCTGCAGCGATTACGGGAGGCAGAACACCGTATTGTTTATGAAGAGTTCACGGATAGGGAGGGAAAGGTTGTCAGTGGGGCAATTCAATTCACGGAAGCCAAACGGATCTATGTCAGGCTGAATAGAATAGAGGGGATACTTCCCGCGAATGAACAGGTCCCCAATGAACGTTACTATAGGGGGCAGCGACTCAAATTCTATCTTGTTGAGATGTCTCAGAGGGACAAAGAGCCTCAAGTAATAGTCTCCCGCTCTCATCCCAACCTGATTCGTGGCCTCTTTGAATTAGAAATCCCTGAGGTTCATAACGGGATCGTGGAACTAAAAGCACTAGCTCGCGAGGCTGGACACCGAACTAAAGTGGCAGTGGCGACCATGCAAGAAAACGTTGACCCGGTGGGTTCTTGCCTTGGCCCTCGAGGCATAAGACTGCAAAGTATCATTAATGAGTTGAATGGCGAAAAAATAGATGTAATCCAATGGCATCCAGACCCGGAGGTGTTCATTGCTAACGCCCTTAGCCCAGCTCAGGTAGCAGGCATTAAGATCGATGAAGAAAGAAACACAGCCACTGTGGTTGTACCCGACAAGCAACTCTCCTTAGCTATAGGCAAAGAAGGACAGAATGCCCGACTCGCTGCGAAACTCACAGGCTGGCGGATCGATATCAAGAGCGTGTCCGCTATTGCGGCGGAAAGAACCGTTACAGAACAATCAGAAACGGCAGCCGAAATCACTGCCCCTGAAGTTGAGGCAATAGAATCACTTGAAGAAGCACCGGATGAGGGAACTGGTGTGACAGAGCCGGTTGAGATTCCAGGCATTCCGGAGGCTCCATCCGGGAAGCCCGAAGAGAAACATATTCGTTTTGCTGAAGATATCTTGGTAAAGGCATTGAAAGCAAAGGTGCCAGATAAGATGAAAACCGAACCTAAAGGCAAAAGAAAGGGAAAGGTGCTAAAGTATAAAAAGCAAGATGAGCACTTCATAGATGATGAAAGTGAAGGGTAAGCGTCCACCTCAGCGTACCTGCATAGCTTGTCGGCAGGTTAAGGAAAAGAAAGACTTGATTCGCTTGGCGAGTACAGAGAATGGCATTGCTGAGATAGATGTATTCGGGAAGAAGCCGGGCAGAGGCGCTTACCTATGTCCAAGAAAAACCTGTTGGGAGTTAGCGCTGAGGAAAAATCGACTGGATTATGCTCTACGGACAAGACTTCACGATGATAATAGACAAACGCTACGTGAGTACATTCATAACCTGGAGGAGAGCTAAAGTTGGATGATAACAAACCGGGACTGAAAAAAGGCCTACCACAAGTTGAGCTTCCACCTTCCATAACCGTAAGACAGTTGGCGGATTTGCTAAAAGTAGAGCCTACAAGAGTAATCAAACAACTCATGCGCAAAGGCATCATGGCCAGCGTTAACGAGAGCATCGATTTTGATACTGCACGCTCAACAGCCACAGATTTTGGTTATGATGCCAAAGCAGCAAAAGAGCACAAAGCCGTGCCTTCCCGAAAGGAAAAGGGGAGGGGAAAAGCAAAATTACCAGTTCGGCCCCCGGTAGTTACTGTCATGGGCCATGTTGACCACGGCAAAACCACTCTTCTTGATGTCATCAGAAAGACTAATGTGACTGCTCGTGAAGTAGGAGCAATTACCCAACATATCGGTGCCTACCAAGCCCTGGTCGATGGACGCAAAATCACCTTCTTGGATACACCGGGGCATGAGGCTTTCACAGCCATGAGAGCCCGAGGGGCACAGGTGACTGATATTGTAACTCTGGTGATTGCTGTTGATGACGGTGTGATGCCCCAAACTGTAGAAGCTATAAACCACGCCAAGGCTGCCAAGGTGCCCATAGTGGCTGCGCTCAATAAGATTGATAAACCTGATGCTAATCCCGAACGTGTAAAACAGCAGCTCGCCGATCTGGGTCTGGTTATTGAGGAGTGGGGTGGTGATACTGTTTGTGTGCCTATATCTGCCAAGCAAGGACAAGGGATATCAGATTTACTGGAGAACTTGTTCCTAGTTGCTGACATACTAGACCTGAAGGCTGACCCTGATAGCGCGGCAGAAGGGGTAGTTGTTGAGGCTAAGCTGGACAGAACCAAAGGCCCTCTGGCCACCCTTCTTGTGCAGAAGGGCACTCTTAAGAGAGGCGAGGCTGTGGTAGCCGGCAGTGCCTGGGGAAAAATAAGGGCCATGTTTGACGATGCAGGAAAACAAGTTCACAAAGCTGAACCGTCCACTCCAGTGGAAGTCCTTGGCTTAAATGAGGTGGCACAGTCAGGAGATTTTTTCATTGTGCTTCCCGATGAGCATGAAGCGCGAAGCATCGTCGAGAAACGAAAATATGCTAGACCGCGTACTACCTTGAGTCTAAGTGCGCTTTCCAGTCAAATAAGTGACGGGCGAATAAAAGAACTCAATGTAGTCCTGAAGACAGATGTCGACGGCAGCATCGAACCCATAAGGACTTCTATAGAAAAGCTGGGGACAGAGAAGACAAAAGCTAGAGTCATCCATGCCGCTAGTGGCAGCATCGCCGAGAGCGACGTGCTCCTGGCCTCGGCCTCAAAAGGCATTATCATCGGTTTCAATGCTCCCGCCTCACCCGGAGCAACGCAGTTGGCCGATTTGGAGGGGGTAGGGATCCATCACTATGACGTAATCTACAAGCTAATAGAAGACATGGATAGGACAGTGAAGGGGATGCTTGAGCCAACTTATGCTGAAGTGCTCAGCGGGCGCGCTGAAGTAAGAGCTGTCTTCCCTCGCAGTAAACTGGGGGAAATAGCCGGACTCTATGTTATGGAGGGAAGAGTATCGAGGGATGCCCAGGTTAAAATATTGCGCCGAAACAAAGTGGTGCGTGACTCTCGGGTCGCCAGTCTGAAGCGCTTTAAAGAAGATGTCTCTGAAGTTTCCGCCGGGCTCGAATGCGGCCTGGGTGTAGAAGGGACTGCCGATTTCCAAATTGGCGATATCATTGAATTCTACAGAAAGGAAAGAATAAGCTAATCAGACTTCGCAGATAAGAAATTGAAATGAGCAGGCGAAGTGAACGAACAAGCAAACTGATCCAGCGAGAAATCAGTGTGCTGCTTGAGCGTGAGGTCAATGACCCCAGACTGAGCAAGTTTGTGTCAGTGACACAAGTCACTCTTTCACCTGATCTTATGCATGCCAAGGTGTACGTTAGCACCCTAGGTAGCGAAATGAATAAAGAGGATTTGCTGGCTGGCTTTAGCAAAGCTTCCGGATTCTTACGCAAAGAACTTGCAGCTCACTTGAGATTAAGACAAATGCCAGAGCTCAGCTTTCATTACGATGATTCTATCGAGCGAGGAGCGAGATTACTCGAATTGATGAGTGAGCTAAGCACTCAGAAGGATGATAAAATTAGCTCCCACAATAACCTTCGCATCGACAAAGGAGGAAAAGATGGAACCAATAAACGTAGCCATAATAGGCGTCGGTAATTGTGCCTCTTCTCTAGTGCAAGGAGTTCATTACTACAAGGATGCTAAGGAAGATGAATTCATCCCGGGCTTAATGCATGTCAACCTGGGGGGCTATCATATATCTGACATCAACTTTGTAGCTGCATTCGATATTGATAAAAACAAAGTGGGCGAGGATTTAGCTGAAGCTATTTTCACCAAGCCGAATAACACTATTAAATTCAGTGACGTGCCCAAGACAGGCGTGCAAGTTGAGCGGGGCATGACCCACGACGGACTGGGCAAGTATCTGTCTCAAATTATCACCAAGGCAGCAGGCCCGACTGTCAATATTGTAGATATACTGAAGAAAACTGAGACTGATGTGGTGATCAACTATTTGCCAGTAGGAAGCGAGGAGGCAACCAAATGGTACGTAGAACAAGCGCTGACTGCCGGCTGCGGCTTCATCAATTGCATGCCTGTTTTTATCGGTCGTGAAAGCTACTGGCAAGGCAGGTTTGCCGAGCGGGGATTGCCTGTCATCGGTGATGATATCAAATCCCAGGTAGGTGCTACGATTACTCACAGAATATTAACGAGACTTTTTCGAGACCGCGGCGTTAAACTAGAGCGAACTTACCAGCTAAATTTTGGCGGCAATACTGATTTCTTAAATATGCTAGAACGAGAGCGCCTGGAGTCTAAGAAGATTTCCAAGACAAATGCTGTTACCTCACAGCTAGACTACGATATCGGTCATGACAACATTCATATCGGTCCCAGCGACTACGTGCCCTGGCTAGATGACCGTAAATTTTGTTACTTAAAGATGGAAGGCCGCACTTTCGGCGATGTGCCTCTGAATCTAGAGCTGAAGCTAGAGGTCTGGGATAGCCCAAATTCAGCCGGTGTAGTTATTGATGCCATAAGATGCTGTAAACTAGCCATGAACCGTGGGTTAAGCGGGACTATAGTGGGTCCTTCAGCTTATTTCATGAAATCTCCGCCAATTCAGTACTCTGACGAAGAAGCTCGAATAAGAACTGAGACATTTATCGCAGGACAAGAGCAAGAAGGACCCGTTTCTTTGCCTGAACTGCACTCAGTTAACGTCAAGGGATGAGTCTCTTTCGGGACACAAACACTAGCTTCAAACAACGCAGGCTGAGAGCCCACAGCAAGACTCTAAGTTTGCCACGAGCTAAACCACCCCCAAGAAAATCTTGGGATGTGCCCGAGAACCTAGCTAATATTTAGAGCAAACACAACAGGTCTCCAGAAGTAGCAAGAGTTACGAGGGTTGACTTAGAGGTAGCATGTTGTTCGAAGTTTCCCTCTCCACTATGTGGGCTAAAGGTAGATTCAGCCACATGGCGGGATTTACGGCCAAACTTAGAGAATTGGGCTTTACCCACGTAGAGCCAAATACACTAGTTTCCCCAAGAATGCTGAATGAGCTTCTCAAGACCACGGTTCCTATTTCAAGCATTCACTCTCCCTGTCCAGCGGTATTGTCATCCCAAGGAATCCCCGTAAGTAGCCTCTCTTTGAGTTCTCTGAACGCGAGCGAGCGCGTGGAGGCTGTTAGCTTCACCAAGAAAACAATAGACCTGGCGGCAAATGTGAGTGCCAGAGCTATTGTCCTTCATATGGGGGAAGTGCCAATCAACCCGAGCTTACAAGATAGGCTGTACAAGCTGCATGATGGAGGCTACACTGAGACCGAAGAATATGGCCAGACTAAAGAAAGGCTAGTTCACCAGCGTCTTTCTCTAGCTCACTCTCATGTTGATGCGGCGAAGAAAAGTCTCCAAGAGCTTAGTAAATATGGCCGACAAAAGGGTATAATGCTGGGGCTTGAGACCAGATTCCATTTCAACGAGATACCAAATATGGACGAAATGACAGAACTACTTGACGAAGTATCAGAAAATCTGGCTGGCTACTGGCATGACGCAGGACATGCTGAAGTACAGCAGCAGCTTGGATTTAGCTGTCATGAAGAATGGCTTTCGCGGTTCAGAGACAGGATGATTGGCATCCACTTGCACGATATCCGCGGCATCTGCGACCACCATGCCCCAGGAGAAGGAAATATGAATTGGGAAATGATAGCCAAGTACTTACCTCGCGGAATAGTAAAAGTCTGCGAGATCGGCGAGTGGAATGACGAAGGCCAAATGCAAGGAGCAGTCAAATTTCTCCAAAAGAAAGGAATACTAGGTTAGCGGGAAGAGCGTAATGAATTTACCAGATATTCGACGGAACTTAGCCTATCGTATTACCAGTCCCATAGTCGGTATTTTGAGCAGAGGTGGCATAACACCCAATACTCTTACGCTTACCAATCTAGCCTTGAACATAGTTGCGGCCTATGTTATTGCTACCGGGCACTTTGTTCTTGGCGGCGTGTTAATCCTAGGTTCCGGCTTATTTGACCTCCTTGACGGGGCTTTGGCTCGCTTCACCAAGCAAACTACGAAGTTCGGCGCCGTTCTCGATTCCACGGTTGACCGCATTTCTGAAGCGGCGACTCTCTGTGGCCTCTTGATCTGGTATGTCGCGAAACAAGGCGCCACCTTAGAAATCGTACTTATTCTTGCTGTTTTGATTGGTTCCTTCCTGGTCAGCTATATAAGGGCTAGGGCAGAAGGACTCGGCTGGGAATGCCAAGTTGGCTTGTTTACTAGAGCAGAACGGGTTATAGTATTAGCAATAGGTTTACTGGTAAATCGGATCTTTGTTCATAGTGTTTTTGTGGCTCTATGTGTTCTGGCGGTCTTTGTTTTCATCACTGTAGTTCAAAGGTTAGTTTACCTGTGGAAGCAGGCGAGAATTGAAGGTGACTAGATGGCCGTTATGACTATTGTGGGAGGGCAGTGGGGTGATGAAGGTAAAGGAAGAATAATTGATCTCTTAGCTGAGAAGGCGAAGATAGTAGCTCGTTTCTCTGGAGGAGATAATGCCGGCCACACTGTAAAGAACCCTTATGGCGAGTTTCGGCTGCATCTTGTCCCCTCAGGTATCTTTTACCCCCAGGTAACTTGCATTATTGGCAATGGTGTAGCTATCAACGCCGCAGTACTTCTCGAAGAAATAGACGACCTGCACAATCATGGGGTCAATACGAGTCGCCTTCTCATTAGTGACCGTGCTCACTTGATCATGCCCTATCACACCCTCCTTGATAGACTGGAGGAAGAAAGACGCAGTAAAGGAGCAATAGGTACCACACTCAGAGGAATCGGCCCTGTCTTTGCCGACAAAGTAGCTCGCCTGGGAATTCGTGCTGGAGATTTGTTAGATAGGGACATATTTCTGAGCCGTTTGAAGTCGGCTTTGGAGCTCAAAAATACTATCCTGACCAAAGTGTACCAAGTTTCGCCTCTGTCACTGGAAGAGATCTATAAACAGCATTGCCACTATGGGGAGCAGCTAGCTCCTTTCATCAAGGAGACTAGCTCCATAATACGGGAAGCTGCTACAAAAGGAGACCTGGTCTTGTTAGAAGGTGCCCAGGGAGCTTTACTTGACCCTGACTTCGGCACCTATCCCTATGTGACCTCTTCCTCATCTTTGGCCGGGGCAAGCTGCATTGGAGCAGGCCTAGGCCCACGGGAAATTGACCGTGTGCTGGGCATATTTAAAGCATATAATACTAGGGTTGGTGCCGGACCCATGCCCACAGAACTCATGGACGAAATTGGTGACTTAATACGCGAAAAGGCTCATGAGTATGGTGCTAGAACAGGAAGGCCACGAAGATGCGGCTGGTTTGATGCCGTAGCAGGTCGCTTCAGCGTTCAGATAAACGGCCTCAGTGATATAGCCCTAACTCACCTCGATATCTACGGTGGTTTCCCCTCGATTAAAATATGCACTGCCTATGAATACAAGGGCGAGGTCCTGACTTCGTTCCCCAGCGACGTCGCCGTATTAGAAAAATGCCAACCTATCTACGAAGAAGTGGACGGATGGCAAGAGTCAATAAGCGGGATTCGAAATCTTGAAAAGCTCCCTGTGGGAGCTCGCAAGTATATGTCCCGCCTTGAAGACCTCCTTTCCTGCCCCATCAGTCTCGTTTCCATAGGACCAGATAGGAGGCAAATAATATTGGTCAAAGACCTCTTCAGCTGATAACCATCAGCTATCAGGCCTTGGGGATAGGCAAATCTATCTTGTAGTTCTTTAGCGTCGCCTTCACAAGATCGGCTGATTTTTCATCAGGCTCCAATAGGGGCAAGCGAGGTTTTCCCACTGGAAAACCTACATAATTGAGGGCCCACTTGAGGGGTGCAGGATTGGAAACGATGAACAGGGCATTTACCAGAGGTAATAAGCATCGGTGAATCCTCGCTGCTTCTTGAGGTTTACCGTTAAGAAACTTCTCGATCATGTCCTTTATCTGGATTCCTACCAGATGAGAGGCAACGCTGATAACGCCATGGCCACCCAAAGCAAGTATAAGCAAGGTATCACTATCATTGCCACTATAAACCAAGAAGTCTTCCCTGGTTCCTTGAATAATCTCAGCTATCTGCCCGAGATTGCCACTGGCCTCCTTCACGCCCACAATATTATCAATTTGACTCAGCTTGATCAGCGTATCGGCGGCGAGGTTAGTAACGGTACGCGATGGCACATTATAGATGATGCATGGCAAGGTAGTACTCTGGGCAATGGCCTTGAAATGCTCCTGCAATCCTTGCTGGGTCGGCCTATTGTAATAGGGAACCACCAAAAGACAAGCATCAACTCCGATTCTCTCCGCTTCATTGGTCAACTCCTGGCTTTCTCTGGTATCGTAGTTGCCTGTGCCAGCAACTACTATTCCGCGGTCGGCTACCGCCGATTTTATTTCAGCGAAAAGCCGCAATTTCTCTTCCCGGCTCAGAGTGGGAGACTCGCCAGTCGTGCCTGAGACCACCAACCCATCGCTGCCCGAATCAAGCAAAAATAGTGCCAGTTTCTTGGCTTGTTGATAGTCAACCTGGCCCCGAGCATCAAAAGGTGTTACCATGGCTGTTAACAGGCGACCCACTATACCCCTGCCCCGTGACTTCAAAGAGCTTTTGTGGATTCCCGGCTTATTCATTCAAACTGGCCAGACTCTGCTTAGGGCATATCCAACCCCTCTCTATCCCTTCCTCAGCAACCTGCACAACATTTAGTGCTGCCCCTTTACGCACATTATCAGCCACTATCCACATAACAAGTCCATTGGGATGTGACACATCCCTTCTGATTCGGCCTACAAATACATGATCTGACCCACTAGCAGCCCAAGGTTGAGGGTAAAAGCTGACGGTAGGATCGTCAAGTACTCTGACTCCCACAGCCTGTGCCAGAATCTTCTTTGCTTCTTCAGGCGTAATAGGCGAACTGAATTCCACGTTAACTGCCTCGCTATGCCCAAACCAAACAGGAACCCGGACACAGGTGGCCGAAATAGCTATGTCTTCAAAATGCAATATCTTACGTGTTTCTTCCACCATTCTTTGTTCTTCCTTAGTATATCCATTATCCAAAAAGACGCCGATCTCTGGCAGTAAATTAAAGGCTATCTGATGAGAATAGACATGAGGACAGATACGACGCCCTTCCAAAACAAACCGTGCCTGATTTGTCATTTCTTTCAGAGCAGCACTGCCACTACTCGATACCGATTCGTAAGTGCTCACTACGATCCGCCTTATGGCGTTGATTTTGTGCAAGGGATAGAGCGCGACCACCATTTGGATTGTGGAGCACTTCGGACTAGCAATTATCCCTTTATGCCATTCTATATCCCCAGGATTGACCTCCGGAACTACCAGGGGCACTCCAGGGTTCATCCTGAAAGCGCTACTATTATCAATGACCACTGCTCCAGCTTCGGCAGCCAAAGGCGCTAATCTCCGACTGACATCAGCACCAGCACAGAAAAAGGCAATGTCAACATCGCGAAATGTCTCTGTTTTTGCTTCCCTAACCTCAATTCTTTGATGATTAAACAGGACTTTCACCCCAGACGAATACTGAGGGGATAGGAACTGAATGGAAGCTACGGGGAACTTACGCTGCTCCAGCACCTTAACAACTTCTTGCCCTACTATATCGGTAGCGCCGATAACAGCTACGTTGAATCCTTCCATGATATTTCCTATAGCTTCAGCAAGGCATCCAACCCGTAAGTTAGCCCCTTGCGTTTTGTTACTTCCTTAATTGCCAGGATAACGCCAGGCAGATAACACTCCCGACTTATGGCATTGTGACGCAAGCTCAGAGTCTCACCTGCTCCACTGAATACGACTTCTTGCCCAGCCATAAATCCCGGCAACCTCAAACTATGGATACCTACGCCATCCATTTTTCCTCCTCTGGTATTACTGAGCACTTCGTGTATAACTTGAGGATAGATGAATGGTTTGCCGCGCGCCTGCGACATCGCTCTAGCTGTAGCGATAGCAGTCCCTGAAGGAGCGTCAGCCTTTTTTTCATGGTGCATTTCGATAATTTCGGCGTGATTGAAAAACTTAGCAGCAAGTCTCGACAGATGTATCATAAGCGCGGCCCCCAGAGAAAAATTAGGTGCAACTATCGCCCCTACTTTATGGACTTGGCACAATTCCTCAATCTCTGTCAAATTCTCCTGAGAAAGGCCTGTGGTGCCTATTACCATGTTGACTCTCTGCTTGATAGCAGTGCGGGCGGCTGCCATCGATACCTCGGCATTAGTGAAATCTACCACCACATCCGCATCGCAGCTCTTTAAAAGCGAGTCTAAATCAGAAGAAAGGAGTATCAGTTCGGGAGCTTCAGTTAAAGGAAGATATTGTTGAGTGACTTCCTTTTCCACGGCACCCACTACCTTTAATCCGGGCTCGCAAACAACACCTCTGGTTATCTCTTGCCCCATCCTGCCCAAAGCGCCATTAATAACTACTCTTATAGGTTCTAAAGAGGAAGTCATGTTCCTTTCTCTCCCCTCACCAGTAAAGCAATTTATGTACTACGATTGCCATGTTGTTCATCTCTGCTAGGTGGGTGAACAAATTTCCTCCGACGGTCCTTGGGAGCCGAGGAATTACTAACTTTAGCACCAGGGAGATTGGAAAGCCCTTCCAGTATTGCTTTGCGCGATAAATTTATCCTACCAGAATTGTCAATCCCGATGACCTTCACCATTACCTCATCACCCACCTTAACCACATCTTCGACCTGAGGCACATGGTAGTTGGCAAGCTCGCTAATATGGACAAGGCCTTCCTTCCCCGGTAGGATTTCTACCATGGCACCAAAATTGAACAGCCTGGTTACTTTCCCAGTGTAAATTTCTCCCTGCGCCACTTCGCGAGTTAAGTCCTGAATTATTTTAATTGCTTTCTGGGCTGCCTCTTCGTTTGGAGAGCCAACGAGAACCTTACCATCGTTGTTTATGTCTATGGTTGTCTTGGTTTCCTCTATAATAGATCTTATAACCCTACCCCCAGGACCGATGACACTCCCAATCTTGCTCTGATCAATCGTCATTTCATACATCCTGGGAGCATAGGGACTGAGTTCAGAGCGACTAGCAGTGATAGCTAAACCCATTTTCTCCAGTATTTCCAACCTTGCCTCGTGAGCCTGACTTAAGGCTTCAGCCAGGATGGCATAATTTATCCCCCGAAGCTTGATATCGAGCTGCAAAGCAGTGAGACCGTGAGCTGTGCCGGCAACTTTGAAATCCATGTCACCATAGGCATCTTCCATACCCACAATATCAGTTAGAACAACATAGTTCCCATCCTTTCCCGTAACTAACCCCATGGCTATCCCAGCCACAGGCGCCTTTATAGGCACACCGGCATCCATCAGGGAGAGGGTCGAAGCACAGGCGCTAGCCATGGATGTGCTTCCGTAAGAACTAAGTACCTCGGAGACTAGGCGTATAGTGTAAGGAAAATCGTCCTCCGCTGGCAGTACTGATGCAATAGCCCGTTCCACCAAGGCGCCATGCCCGATCTCGCGCCTCCCTGTTGTTCCTATTCGTCTCACCTCACCAGTAGAAAAGGGAGGGAAATTATAGTGATGCATAAAGCGTTTAGTTTCCTCCAGCCCTAAGCCATCCAATAACTGCTCCCGCCTTCTAGACCCCAGAGTGGTAATAGTCAACACCTGTGTTTCCCCACGAGCAAATAATCCTGAGCCATGGGTGCGAGGAAGAACACCAACTTCACAGCTAATAGGACGAATTTGGTTGGTTTGGCGACCGTCCAGGTGTCGCCTCGTCTGCAATATTTTTCCCCTTACTGCAGCTTTAAGCTGGGCTTCAAAAGCAAAATTTACTTCATCCCCAGAAGAAGAATCAAGCAACTTATCCCTTACTTCTTTCTTGAGAGACGTCAAAGCCTTATCTCTTTGCAGTTTCCCTGGTTCCTCTAGAACCTGGCTTAATTTCTCACCAAGTATGGAAGCGATTTGAGATGAAAGCTCAGGAGCAAGTTCCTTAGATTTGATTTCTATCTTGGCTTTGCCATAAGTTCGCTGTAGCTCTTCCTGAAGCTTAATGACCTCCTGATTCGCCTCGTGTCCCAACTTAATCGCCTCGAGCAGTATTTCTTCGGAAACCTCTTTGGCAGCTGCTTCCACCATCACAATGTCTCTACCAGTGCTAGCAACGACTACATCGAGCAAGCTATTCTCTATTTGAGCTAAGGGAGGATTCACGACCAGAGCATCGTTTATATAGCCAACATGCACCGCAGATATCGGACCAAAGAACGGGATATCGGATAATGTCAAGGCTGCTGAAGCGCCAATAAGGGCACAAATATCGGGGTCATTTTCCTGGTCAACAGATAGCACTGTCGCTACTACCTGAACATCATAATGAAACTCCTTGGAAAGAAGAGGGCGCAGAGAGCGATCGATGAGCCGACTGGTTATGACTGCTTCCTCAGTAGGGCGTCCTTCCCGCCTGATGAAGCTGCCCGGTATTTTCCCCGCGGCATAGAGCCTTTCTTCATAATCCACTGTTAGAGGGACAAAATCTATCCCCTCTCGGGGTTCAGAGCTTACACAGGCAGTAGCCAAGACAACCGTGTTACCGTACTGGACAGCGACAGCACCATCGGCTTGGTGAGCGAATTTCCCTACCTGGATGCTAAGTGTCTTGTCGGCTACTGAACGCTCAAAAACGTCAGACATATTATTCCCTCAAACCCAGTCTGTTAATAAGAGAATAATACCGCTCGGGCGCTGTCCTGTTCAGGTAGCGCAAAAAACGCCTCCGCTGCCCTATTACCCCGTGGAGTGCATGCCGTGAGTGTCGGTCCTGGGGATACAACTTAAGATGTTCCGTTAACCGATTTATCCTTTCGGAAAGCAAAGCTACTTGGACCTCGACAGACCCACTATCATTTTCCTTAAGTCTGAATTGGGTAATGACTTCCGCTTTTCTCTCTTTGTCCACTGTTATAGACTCCCTAATTTAGTAATGTCGTATATCATATCACGACAAAGAAATATTGTGAAATTGCACAGGTGCTTCGGAAATGTTCCAAATGTTCCAGCATTTCCATCATGTCTTTCCACGTTTTGACATAGGGGTGCTTACTGATAACTTTGGCATCAGTCTCAGAGATTGGCGTTCTGATGTATCTTGGCATGACGCCAAGGCCAGCACCCTGTTCAGCCCATCGCAAGAACCTATACACCCAAAGTTCCTTCAAATCCTCATCTTCAAACAATGCAGTGGCGACCGAGCGCCGAATGCTATGTATGCTTGTGCGAGGGCGGATAGGCACACCTGCCCTCTTGCACAGCCGCCGCAATCGCTCCTGTATTCTCTGACTTTTCATTGGTTGTAGCGGTATTGAGAACAGCGGCAGCAGTTCACTCGGTATTGGTTGAGGCACACGCCTACCTTTCTTCTCAGTTGGTATCGTAATCGTAGGATTCCGGTGGTCTAGATTGATATGCTGAGAGGTGAGTTTTGCCAATTCACCGACCCTTGCGCCATAAAGGCTAGCGACACACACCCGCAATGCCATGTCAGGCGTTGCCTCCAGGACAGTCCAGTTTTAACATTTTTTGCTCTACACAACCACTGTGAACAGCTCCAGTTTCTAGCTTCAGACACTAGCACATCCTTGCTTTTCTGTGTTCTAGTGTATAATTGAATCAAAAGTAGGAGAGATGAACAATGGAAACGATAGAATCGGTGCTTTCGAGATTAGATACATACGCTAAGGAGCTTGGCATTTCAAGAAAGGAACTCGCCGATAGGCTTGACACCCCTTATAGCACTGTCAAGCATTGGTTTCAACATGGCAGAAGTGCCAGAAAACCGTCTGAAGCTAACCTAGCCAAGATTACAGGGTTCCTGAAAAACAAAAGGAAGCCTCAGGTTTATCCCCAAGTCAAGGACGCAAGACGCAGAGCAGACAAGATTAAGTACCTTTTGCTTCTACTTGAAGATGAACTGGGGTGGTTTCGAGACAATGGCCCTGACGCACGGGAGATATTTCGAAAAGAACTCAACGCTTCCGATATAGCCTATATTTCTAGTCTTCTCACCATGATTAGGGAAGAGGACAAATTTGAAAGGTGGCGCGCTCTCACTACAATCCAGTTTCAATCTTTCAAGGGGAGGTGAAGAGGAATGACGCGGAAGAAAATCCGAGGAAGCATGGCCAATCTCCTGACTTACATTGGGAGTCTTTATCGCAACCCCGCCGATGCTATCAAGGAATATACTAGCAATGCAGTGGATGAATGGCAGAAGGCAAGGGATAGAGGAGAGATGAAAGGGCCGTGTGAAGTAAGTTATCTTCTTCAGAAGGGTAAGATAACCATCGACTATAATGCTCCAGGAATGAGTGAAGAGGAGTTTGATGAGGCCCTTGATAGAGTTGCTGACTCGGTAAAGCCAGGAATGAGTGTGCTCCAAATTGGACAATTAGGCATCGGGATTTTTGCCTTCAACCAAGTTGGAACTAGTTGCACTTTCTATAGCAAGAAAGCAAAAGGTATGCCTACTATTAAGGCTGTTCTTAGAAAGCAGTCCGAGTATGCTGATATGGAAACAGCAATCAAAAGGGAGTCCCGCAAGGAACCGGGAATGACTATTGTTATCTCGGGATTACAGCACGACCCTACAGGGTTACGTGGCCCCTTAGGAGCGGAACGACTGCAGCATGTGTTTGCCGAGAAATTTGACCCTTACCTAAGGGAAGGGAATTTGAAAATCGCCATAAGTTGTGGTGGTCGAGACTATCAAGTAGAGCCATTGGCGATAAACCTGCCCAGTGTTGGCGAAGCTTTTAGAGAAGTGCATCTTTCGAGCGACTGGCAGAAGGTTTTTGGCTGCCAGTTGTGGTTTGACGCTTCGGGGAAAAGCAAAATTGCCATTCGGCACGCTGGGATTCCTGTGGTCGAGGATGTCAAAGCGGTGCAAGCCTATGGTCTTGAGGAAAGTATTTATGCAAGCGGGTTTCTCAAGGGTTATATTGATGGTGACTTTCTTAAGCCGCTTCCGGCGAGAGCTGGTTTTGAAGAGAATCAAGACTGGATTCAATTCCTACTGGAACTTGAGAAGACCTGTCCTTCGATTGAATATGAAGTAGAGGAACTAAGGGTAGAAACAGAAGAGAAAAAGCTTACGCAGATTCAACGCCGGGCAATTGAGCTTGCGTGGGACATTCTCAATCAAGGAGATTTCAAAGGCTTAGAGCTTCTTGGTGGGCTAACAAGGCCAAGAGGACCCATTACTCAGCATCCGGGAACGCACAAGGGAAGACAGACAGGCGGTCGCTCAAGAAAGCCCGGTGTAGTCCCACGGCGCAGTGGTATGCGAATTGCCTTCGAGGAGGTGGCTTTTGAAGACGGCCCTTCATATCACAGTCGTTTGTTGAGCGGTATAGTTCAAGTTAATAAATACAACCCTGACTCTAGACGCGAAATGGTGGGGTCAGAAGAGGCAAAACTTTCGTATGCTACCACCATGATTGGCAAAGAGACGATAGCTTATAATGACAAGTCAAAGGCAGTGAATGACTTTCTCGAGAAGCTTCTCTCATTCATGTTCCAAGTAAAACGAAAGGCTAAGATTTAGCGCAGAATTCCGATGAGTCCCGTTTCAATCCTCCGATAAAGCCTCAAGCTATCCTCAAACTTCACTGAGCCAGCGAGTGGTGTAATCAGCATTAGGATTTATCTGTTTGAGTGATGAGTAGCCTTGCCTCAGTATGATATTCAACATAAATTAAGTAATGAAAGTACCTTGTCAAGTGGTTTTGTCATCCAGAGAAGAAGTTTCTGTATTGTGGAAAATCATGCCGCTTCTTGACCAGTTGGTTCGCTGCCTGAGGGCGCAAATCTTTCTTTCCTATCGGCTAATTGTCTCGGTAGCACATAGACATATCGGAAGAACCATCTAGAGAATTCTAACAATTCCTCTGCATCATCTTTATCAGCCCACCTTTTCTCCTTTGTGCCATGTGCCCCAAGTTTTCCACCCAAGCGGCTCTCATGTGCCCATGCCTTTAGTTCAGGTGTAATTCTGCGTTGATTTTCAAGGGTATCTATTTTATTAAATAAGTCTCTGCCTTCTGCTCCCAAGTCAACCATAGCTTCCTCTAAAGCCCTCCTACACATAACTAGGCAACTATTCCAATTCTCGTCATTTAGACCTTTGATTGCTTCAGTGAGTGCGATTTTCACATTCTCAGGAAGTTCTTTGTCTGTTTCCAAATCTAGCTTTGGATAACTATCTAGGATTGTGACTCTATCCTGAATTGACTGAGTTACAAAATAAACAGGGGTCTTACAATTTTGACAGACATCCAATGATGCACACCCTTTTAAGAGCCCTGAGCACGTTTGGCCCGTAAGGTCAAAATTGGATAAACCTTTACAGTATGGGCATTTTCTCAATGGCATATAATTAACCCCCTCCTTGTGTTTGGTTGAGTCAATTGTATGCCACCTTTTGGTTTTTGGCTAGCCACTATTTGTTGCCCCCCTTTCGAGTTACACAACAAGCTCTGCAAACGGGATAAAGCCGCAAACGCTACGAACAAACCATATATGGAGTTTCAGATAGGCATACCTCAATGACAAAATTCCACCTACACCCTGGCTTAGTATAGCATTTGACCATACTGCCATATGCAATAATGTTAATCTTTCCTATGAACTCTTAACAAGAAGATGTTATGATTCACCTGTTGACAAAACAGCTTATGGAGGTTAACATTAAAAGGAAGGGTAGCTCCGGGCGGTCGTTTGCGTCTTTTTTCAGATTTTTTTGCAGATGCCCTGATTTACCTATTGACAAAATATATCACGGGCGTTCACAATAGGCATTGGAAGGTTCAGCATGAGTAATTCCGTTTTGAGGTTATTTAGCTTCGGGCTTGATGTCAACAAAAGCGAGAAATCTAGCATAGAGGGTTGTCTAGAGTTGTTCAATCAAGCCGATAGCTCGATAGTCATAGTGTCTGGCGAACTAAATGACGAGTTCTATGGCGATTTACGGATATGTAATGCGCTCAGGGACGCAGCCGAACGGGGAGTTACGCTGAAGATAGCTTGTGGACCTCAAGTTTCAAGCAAGATGCTTGAAAGGACACGGAAGCTTGAGAAGAAGTACAGCAATGTTAAGTTTTATCCGCTTTCTGAAAGACCTGAACCTCATTTCATGCTCATCGACGGAAGAACGGTTAGAGCACAGCTTGGGCATGTGGCCGGAACCCAGGAGCACCGGGCTGTAGTTAGACACGACTCACCTGAAGTAGCAGCTAGGTTCTCGGATTATTTCGACTATCTTGTCGGGAAAGGGGCACCTGCTCTACGGTGATGCCACCGTCACTCGAAGTTGCTTTCTGGCTTGCGCTCTTAACTTTCCCACTAATACAGATTGTACTCTCCCTGTTAGCCTGGGCAGACCTGGATATCCTCATAAACTATCTAACAACATCATGGGCGGTCTGCGTTAACTTCGTAAGCTTTGTTCCCTTTCTCTTTGCTGTCATCTATTCAATTGTTTTTCTAGTACGTAGTCCCTCTGGCTGGAAAATCGCGACTGCAGTTGTCGTTGGCATTGTATGTATTCTAGCAATGGCAGCGTTACTTAAACTGCAGGCTTATTCAGCGAGAGTGGCCCTAGTCAGAAGTATTGATAGGGCAATCGCGTCGTCGAGACGCAAGCCTGTGATTTAGACTAAGCACCACCGCAGCGTCAAAGATGTGGGGCTTGGGGTAGTGGGCCGATTTGAGATTCTATGGACTCTTGACAGCCTGTATTGCCTCCCTATTGCCCTTCCTCAAGTATGGCTTCTCCTTCAGCAGTTGCTCTTGTAATGCTTTCAGGGTAGTATCTTTGTGTGTGCAATATTGTGAAATTGACCGGAAGCGCCAGATGCCTTATAATTGGCCAGTGAAGGCAACTTTTTATGCATGAAAGTTGCGGTGTCTTCGGTATTTATGCCCCGGGCCTAAACGTAGGTCAGACTACCTTTTTTGCCCTCTTTGCCTTACAACATCGTGGTCAAGAGAGCGCTGGCATTGCTGTCACCGATGGCCACGGAATAAAAGCGCATACCCGTATGGGATTAGTGTCCCAGGCATTCACGGAAACTGACCTCGCTTTGCTCCAAGGATATGTTGGCATCGGACATAATCGCTACTCCACTACAGGCTCAAGCAAATCCGTGAATGCCCAGCCGATCACAGCAAAATCAGAGGGATTGAGCATTGCCCTGGCACATAATGGTAATATCATTAACGCAAGACTGCTCCGCGATGAACTCCAGCAGCGTGGCTATCAGTTCAATACCAGCAGCGATTCTGAAGTCATCGGCAACCTGATTCTGGCCTCCCCTGGCCAGAATTGGCAGGAAAAAATGAACCACGCCATGCACCGCCTCAAAGGAGCTTATTCCCTGGTAGTATTAACTGAGAATGAACTGATTGGAGTTCGTGACCCCTTCGGAGTTCGTCCCCTTTGTCTGGGGACTGTTGACGGCGGATGGTGCATCGCATCTGAAAGCTGCGCCTTAGACCATATAGGCGCCCAATTCACAAGGGAAATCGATCCTGGAGAAATTTTGGTCATTGATAGCCAGGGAGTCCAAAGTCTTAGACAGGAAAGCGATAGAAAGGCCTTATGTATCTTTGAATACATTTACTTCGCCCGCCCCGACAGCATCATCCAAGGCAAACTCCTCTACCCGGCCAGGGAAGCTATGGGTAGAATACTCTCTGAAGAATATCCTGTCGATGCTGATTTCGTGATGGGTGTTCCTGATTCAGCCACTGCTGCCGGCATTGGCTATTCTCATGCCTCTGGTATCCCATATTGCGAATGCTTGTTAAAAAACCGCTATGTGGGTCGTACTTTTATTGAGCCTGAACAAAGAATAAGGGAGCTCGGCGTCCAACTGAAATTCAACCCCCTTTCCCGCATAATTGCCGGGAAAAGGCTGGTGGTCGTCGATGACAGCATTGTTCGCGGCACCACGACTCCACGTGTGGTTGGTCTGCTCAGAAAAGCTGGCGCTATTGAGGTTCACCTCCGCATCTGCGCCCCACCCATCCGCTACCCTTGCTTTTTTGGAGTAGACATGGCCACTAAATGGGAACTGGTTGCCGCCAGAAAGACTATCCCGGAAATCAGGGAGCACCTGGGTGCTGATTCGCTGGGATACCTTAGCATTGATGGCTTGATTCGGGCTGTGGAGCTGCCCAGAGATATTTTCTGCCTTGCTTGTTTCACCGGAGAATATCCGATTCCAGTCCAAATAGAAATGGACAAATTGGCTCTGGAAGCCCTTCCTCAGGAGGACCTCATTGGAGCCGACCACTAAAAAGGCTTATG
The DNA here is from genome assembly GCA_049671165.1 of Dehalococcoidia bacterium. GTDB lineage: Bacteria > Chloroflexota > Dehalococcoidia > GIF9 > AB-539-J10 > RBG-13-51-36. The sequence goes on from JBATUN010000014.1 coordinate 48,141, forward strand.
CCCTCGCTGGTGTAGATATTCATGTTGCTGACAAAATAAAGAAGATTATTGCCCAACAAGCTCGAACTACCTTTCGCTCTGAAGTCATCGGCTCAGAGTTTTTCGGCAGTATGTTTCAGCTCCGAGGATATCGCGAGCCAGTTCTGGTCTCCAGCACCGACGGAGTGGGCACCAAGCTCAGAGTAGCCTCACTTATGGGCAAAAACGATACCGTAGGCATGGACATCGTCAACCACTGCGTCAATGATATCTGTTGCTGTGGCGCTGAACCCCTTTTCTTCCTCGACTATATCGCTATGGGTAAACTTGTGCCCAAGCAAATACAAGCCATCATTTCGGGCATAGTCCAGGCCTGCCGAGAAACTGGTTGTTCGCTAATTGGCGGTGAAACTGCTGAGATGCCTGGCATATACTCTCAGGCTAATTACGACCTGGTAGGTTTCATTGTCGGGGTGGTAGAGAAGAAGAGAATTCTTGATGGCAACTCCATCGCTCCCGATGACGTAATCCTTGGCCTTCCTTCATCCGGCTTACATACCAATGGTTACTCGTTAGCACGAGAAGTCTTTGGCATAGATGCCAACCCCTCGTGCCTAAACAAATCTTATCCTGAACTGGGGAAAACCCTCGGTGAAGAACTGCTCCAAGTGCACCGCTGCTATTATCCGCAACTCAAGCCAGTCCTACCACTAATCAAAGGTATAGCTCATATTACCGGTGGTGGTTTTGTAGGCAATATGCCTCGCATCCTTCCTGAGGGAGTTGCTGCCCACATTAGAAAGGATTCTTGGGACATCCTGCCAATTTTCAGACTCATTCAAAACGAAGGTGATATGAAGGAAGAGGAAATGTATCAAGTGTTCAACATGGGGATAGGCATAACCGTTATTTGTTCCCCCCAGCAAGTAGCCCGGATTGTCAGTATCTTGCCCCAGGCCAAAGTTATCGGCGAGATAATTAAGGGAAAAGACAAAGAAAGAGTAATAATAGATTAAGGAGGCACCATGCGCGCCATAATTAGTGTTTCGGACAAATCAGGCGTGGTTGACTTTGCCCGAGGTCTAAAAGAGCTGGGCGTTGAGATATTCAGCACCGGTGGAACCAAGAAGTCTTTAGAGGCTGCTGGAGTGAAAATACATAGTATCTCAGAGCTTACTGGCTTTCCTGAGATCCTCGATGGCAGGGTGAAGACTTTGCATCCCGCCGTCCACGGAGGCATCCTGGCTCGACGCGACCTTCCCCAGCATGTGTCTCAGCTAAGCCAGCACCATATCGAGCTCATTGACATGGTAGTGGTCAACCTCTATCCCTTCGTGCAAACAGTGACCAGGGCTGGAGTCTCCTTAGACGAGGCGCTGGAGAATATCGATATAGGCGGACCAAGCATGATCCGCTCCGCAGCCAAGAATTTCCCCTCCGTCCTGGTAGTGGTCGACCCCAGGGATTACGATGCAATCCTACAAAAGCTGCGCCAGGGTAATATAGATTCAGGATATGGAAAGCGCTTGGCCCAGAAAGCCTTCCAGCATGTGGCTCTTTATGATACAGCCATCGCTCAATACCTTAACGAAGAAGTCTTTCCCGAAGAGATGACCATAGCCTTAGAAAAGGCCCGTAGCCTTCGCTATGGCGAGAATCCTCATCAGCAAGCTGCCTTTTACATCGAACAAAATGTCAGGCAAAGCAAAAACGGTCTGGGATCGCTGGAGCAACTTAGCGGACCGGAAATTTCCTTCAACAACCTTCTCGACTTAGATGCTGCATTGAACGTGCTGACCGACTTTGGCGATCCCGCCATTGCCGTAATGAAGCACAATAATTCCTGCGGACTCGCCTCCCATAACGATTTAGCCGAGGCCTATCGACGAGCTTTGGCTGGCGACCCTGTAGCTGCCTTTGGCGGCATAGTTGCCAGCAACCGTATTGTCAATCTAGCTACTGCTCAGGAGATAGATAAGACCCATTACGATGCTATTGTCGCTCCGGGATATCAGAAGAAGGCCCTGGAATTACTGAGCCGAAAAGAAGGCCTGCGGCTCATTAAGATCGTCCCTTATCGTGCTTCGTCCTCCAGATCCCAGCTCGATTTCCGCCGCGTCAGAGGCGGCCTTTTAGCCCAGACGCCAGACACTCTAGCCAGGTCCGAACTCAAGCCTCACACTGTAACCAAGCGCCCGCCCAGCGACGCAGAGTCATCAGACCTGCTCTTTGCCTGGAAGGCGGTCAAAAGCATAAAATCTAACGCCATAGTTATCGCCAAGGACAAAACGTTGTTAGGCATGGGAGCTGGACAGCCCAGCCGGGTGGTCAGCGTCGAGCTAGCTTTGAAAAAGGCTGGCCAACAAGCCAAGGGCAGTGTCCTGGCCTCAGACGCTTTCTTCCCTTTCCCCGATGGCCCGGAATTGGCAATCAAGCACGGAGTTACCGCCATTATCCAGCCCGGCGGCTCTGTAAGAGATAAAGAGGTAATTGCACTGGCAGATAGGTATAATGTAGCCATGGTATTTACTGGTATCCGCCATTTCAGACACTGAAACGGCAAGTACGAAGCACTAGACTCCAATGTCCAAAACGCGAGGGTTTTGAATTTTAGAATTTGGATTTGGAATTTGTTTAGAATTTAGAGATTAGGATTTAAAACTTCTGTGCAGAGGTGAGAGATGTTTATGATTAGTAAGGAAACCATGGACAGTGTTATGTCGCTGAGAGAGAAGATAGCTGATCCGAAAAAAAGGACAGAGTGTATTGCCGATGTGGAAAATATGATAGAAACGAAGGAATCCCATCTGGCCAGGGCAGAGTGGGGTTCTTGCTGTGGCAATATCTGCAATCTGGCACCACAGATTGATGGCGAATTACAGATACTCCAGAACACCTTGGAGGCTTTGAAGAGAAAGGACAGCACGAAGGCAAGTTCTTTGTTAGAAGATTACATTGCTTTCTTGCAGAGAAACTATACAGCCGAACCTGAGCATTTGTGATCCATGGCTAGAGTGGTAATTGTATCGGATATGCTACGTGGTTTCCTCGAGGAAGGTTATCCGCTCTACTGTGGCACAAAAGCCCGTAATATCATACCCAATGTCCAGAAATTACTGGAGCGAGAGTTAAAGCAGGGCTCGAAGATTTTCTATTCGTCCGACCACCACATACCCGACGACCCCGAATTCAAAATGTTCCCGCCCCATTGCATTGAAGGCACCGAAGAAGCCGAACTCATACCCGAGCTTCTGCAATATCCCGGTGAAATAATACCCAAAAAAACTTTTAGCAGTTTCTACAACACCCCTTTAGACAAGAGATTGAAGGCAATCAAGCCCAACACCATAGTCGTCTGCGGCGTAACCACCCACATTTGTGTTCTCCAAGCAGTCGTTGATGCCCGAAACAGAGGCTACGAGGTTGAAGTCCCTGTTGATTGTGTTGCTTCCTTCGACAGAAAGGCGCACTTCTTCGCCCTGGATTATATGGAGAAGGTTCTGGGAGCCAAGCTTATCAAACCCACGGTTAAGGTTCCTTCGCCTCGCTTCGAAATCCCCGACTCATGGGTAAACGGAGAAACCGCCGATGTCTATTTTCCCCGCGCCGTGGAAATACTGAAGAAAGAGGGCATTAATCCCGTAGCAACTATGGAGGTGTTTTCCCGCCGGGCTGGTATCCTATGCGGGATCGAGCAAGTCAAAGCTTTTCTGGCCGAAGCTCTTCCCAGGGATAATCGTGAAGTCTGGGCGTTATCTCAAGGCGAGCCTTTCGACAGAAAAGAAGTAGTCTTGCGTATAAAAGCCCCTTACCAAAGCTACGGAACCTATGAAACAGCTTATCTGGGCATACTCTCCCATTGCAGCGGCTGGGCCACTGCTGCCCGAGAATGCGTTGACGCTGCCCAGGGCATTCCTGTCATCAGCTTCGGCGCCCGTCATGTCCACCCCTCGATAGTCGGCATTATGGAATACTCCGCTATAGTTGGAGGCTGCACTGGCTGCGCCAGTACCGCTGGAGCAAAACTTGCCGGCATCCAACCCACCGGCACTATACCCCATGCTCTCATCATCATCCTGGGCAGCACCGCTAAAGCCACTCTTGCTTTTGACAAGCATATGCCTTCGGAAGTGCCGCGCATTGCTCTGGTGGATACCTTCGAGGACGAGGTGAGAGAAAGCGTAACTGTGGCCAAAGCGATGCAAGGAAAGTTGCAAGGGGTAAGACTGGATACGCCTTCAGAAAGAGGTCGGGTTACTGCCGACCTGGTCAAGGAAGTTAGAGCCTGGCTGGACCTCGAGGGATTCAAAGACGTCAAAATAGTTGTCAGCGGTGGACTTGACCCGGAACGAATCCGATATTTCATACGTGAAGGGGCACCTGCGGATATTTTCGCTGCGGGCAGCTATATCAGCGATGCCAAGCCCATTGACTTCACCGCCGACCTCCACGAAGTAGAAGGTAAACCCATCGCCAAAAGAGGCAGAATGCCCGGCATCACCCCCAACCCCAGGCTAAAAAGGGTGATGTAAGGTACCACATGCTCCAATCATACTAAAGAAAGTATGACTCAAAATCAGCCACTTACCTTATTACAGGCTGAGATAAGGTAATCCCAACCATAAAGGGAGATAAACAGGGTAAACTACGTGAATAATCTTGCCGCGCTCGGGGCAGGCTCCATGATGGGGAAGGTCTCAAGAGATTCTTCGGTCGCTTCGCTCCTTCAGAATGACAGCGAGTGAACGGTTATTTTCTCTTCTTCCTAGTCATGAAAGGAACAGGTCGAGCCACAGCTGGCAAACTACTATGCAAAGCTAAGGTCAGATGATATCATTTACAGTAAAACGCTCTGCCAAGATTACAGTAGGGCGGTGACTTATGAAGCAGCCAATTAGGAAATGGATAATTGTAGTGGTCTTGATTTTTTTATCGTATATTCTGGCTTTTCTACATACAATTGGTTAGACGGAGAAAGAATAGAGAACGGTACGCTGAATTACGCCATTCACCTTTCTGATATTCCCTTATGGGAACTGAGTGATGTGGGCTTCGTAGCTGAATATTTGATAAAACCCGATACCACAGATGAGCTTCTCGTGGAAAGAATTTCTCAGTATTCTTTCCACGCGAGGACGCTATTCTATTCATCGAGTATGCTTCACGCCTTAACCAATGACGAAAAATATTGGCTTTTTGGAACAGCGATGAGGAACTTACAGGAGTTTTTCATAGGGGTAGTAAATGATAGACCAAATATGAAGGAAATTCTCACGACCAACCTTGATGCCCTGAAGCAAATGGACGATATACTTGAGGAAATTCTGGCAATAAACAACCTTACTCTTGCAGATGCTGAAAAACTCCTCGAACTTTCCGGGGACCTAACTGTTTGCTAGGATGCCACTCTGAGCAGTTCTACCAACCGGGGATCTCGGAGACCATCAAGTTACTAAAGAAAGGGTAGTTCTTAGCAGCAGAGCCTCAGCGAACCTTCTCCACCTCTTCCACTATCCTGGGCAATATCTCACCCGTCTTCCCCTGAATTAAATAGTCTGATACGCCTTCGTCGGTGAGTGGTGTAGAGTCCGCATTTACCTCTATTATCTTCACGTTAGTCTTGCGCCCTATTACGTCCAAGCCCAGAACTAACCTACTCGCATGGTATCTTGCCATCCTGGGCAGATTGGCGAAAGGATAAACCACTGCTGATGTCCCGCAAATAAGCATCAAGTCACATCCCAAAGCTTCTTTTTCCGATTCCTCCATGACGTCTGAAGGTATTGGCTCCTTAAAGTGAACTACATCGTCCTTCAAGACAGCGCCGCACTTGCAGCGAGGCGGAAGCTCATCCAGGGAGACTTCTTCCCAGGCAAACCTTGAGCCGCAAGATATACACCTCACGGCATTGACACTGCCGTGATATTCTAAAACCCTCTTACTCCCTGCCTTTTTATGCAGACCATCGATGTTCTGCGTGATTACGCACTTCAATATCCCCAGAGCTTCGAGGTCAGCTAGAGCATAGTGACCGGGATTTGGCTTAGCCTCCCTGATCTGTCCATGAAACATCCCATATGTCCCCCGCAACCCCACGATTTCCTCCCAATACGCCCTGGGGCCGTTCAGGAAAAGCTCGTATCTTTCATAAGCCTTAGCCTCTGCCTCTTTATTCGTGGTCCAGATCCCCTTTGGTCCCCTGAAATCAGATATGCCCGATTCAGTTGACATGCCGGCCCCGGTTAAGGCAATAGCATATTTACTTTCCTCCAAATCCCTGGCTGCCCGCTTGACCAGGTCTTCCATTATTTACCCCAAAATCACTGCTATTGTGGCAAAATCCAGCCCGTTTGCCAAATCCATCAAAACATGTTTCAGGAAAAGCCGCTACCCTCTATCTCTATCAGATTGCCCTCGATTTTTGTTCTGGCGCCCAGAAATTCCTCAATAAGCCAGAGGTTTGTCTCCACATGTTCAGTAATGCGAGGGACCGAATACCTGGTGACTCCCTCGGCTAAGCCGGCATAGATTATGAGTTGGTCTGCGATATATCTATCAACTGCAGCGCCAGTTTTAACATCCTCCATAAACCTTTCAGCCACATATCTGCCTATGGATTCCGAGCTTCTGCCTGGCCTCCCTGCCCTGTCGGAACCCATCCGGTTACCCAGGCTCGTCTCGGCATATATCGCCAGTGCTGCTCCTTCTTGAAGGGAGCTTTCATCCTCGATTTTCTCAATTTCTGCTTTATACCCATAAGAGCTTAACACCTTCTGGCATTCCGCTGCCATCCTCTGGCTTACCCTCTTTTCTTTCAAATGCGAGGAAAGTGCTATTCCTTTGATACTGAAAACCTCCCCCTGCTCGGTAAGATTTAACGGCTTCAATTTCCCCAGCGGCTCAACTCTAACTTCTATAATTCCACCGCCTCTTGGCACATAGCCAGGACGGATTATGTCAAGTTCCGCTCGGACACCCATTCGCTTTAGAAACGGAAGCAAAACAAACTTCATATGATAAGCCGAAGGGGCAAAGTCCTGAAACAGCCCGCCTTCCAGCCTGAATTCGGAGGGCTTTCGGGCAAAGCAAGCTAAGGGCAAAAGCGTCTGGGCCATCATGGTGGTTGAGCCCGCCGTCCCTATATCCCAGCTATACCCCCCTCCATTGAACCTTTCTCCGGGTGTGTAGGTAATCTCCTTAGAGCCCACCGCAGCATTGTCCACTACCCCATGGCACATCTCCTGGCAAGCCTGCACCACCTTAAGATGCTGCGCCCTTAAGCCTGGCTTATCCCTCCCGGCCCTGATATTTTCTATCCTTATTCCCTTACCCAGCAGGCTAGCCAGCGCCACAGAATAGCGAACTATGGTTCCACTTCCCGACTTGGCTGCACCGTCTATAGTTGTCATGCAGACCCACTTTTATCTTATTGCTCCTAAGAACCTTCACCAGTTATCCCGCGACACTGGCGGTCAGTTTTCTTAAAGAAGTTCCTTCTGGAGTCTCTTCATAATCAGGAATCTATCCAAAACACCATCGGGCTGCAACGCAACTTAGTGCACAGGAAAGTTGTTTTTGTGCTGGCTAGTTTATTACCGCCGCAATCCCCACACCAGTTTCCCCAGACCTACCCTTTTTTGAACGCTTCCGGTCAGCAACCTGTCCGAATTGAAAATGCGGACCGCCACCACTATCATTATTACCATGAAAACTGCTGTATAAGCAATACCGCCGATTACCAGCGAATAATCGTCCATCATAAGAGCCCGCATAGCCATCATAGGATGGGAAAAAGGTATGGCAAACACAAAAATTCTTAAGACGGCGGGAATGGTATCGAAATCTTTAAACATGGTTATGAACATGGAGATCATAGCAAGGGCGGTTATCGGAAAGACCAGTGTCTGGGCACTTCTGTAATTCTTGGCAAATGTTCCCAGAACTATACATAGTGAAAGCCCGGCTAAAAGAGCTGCGAATAATGAAATTCCTATCAATAAATAATCTTGCATGCCCAGGGCCAATCCAAAATCTGCCAGATTTATATCCGAAATCTGGAACGAACCCATGTAGCGTGAAAATCCAATCATATAGATGGCTGCCATTATCATCCCTACCAGGGCGCTACCGACCATTTTGCCAATTACTATATTGCTTCTTCTTACCGGCAGGGTTAACAATGTCTCCAGGGTCTTGTTTTCCTTCTCCATGCCCATCGAAGATATTACGGAAGCCCCGGCCATGATTATGAGCATCATTACCACAATTGGAATAGCTATTGATTGTGAACTTAGCATATTACCCAGTTGACTTGACGATAGCCCTTCTATCTCCTTTCCCTTGAAAAATGTGGTTTCAACTCTTGTCGTCGGGGCCAAGACGAGGGCCGGATCAAAGGAGCTATCTTGTTGTATCAGTGTCTTCGATATCCCCTGGTTCACCGCCTGGATAAGCCCTTCAACCACACCTGAGGATATGGAATCCATCATCCCCGCCCCCTTCATTATCCAGTAAATTTCTATTTCCCCGGGATGATTGGCATAAATGTTTTGGCTGAAGCTTTCAGGTATTACCAGAAGCGCAACTCCATTTTCTTCCCTTACTTCTTCCAAGCCTTCTTCAGCATCACCACCATCATAGATAACCTCCGACTTCTCGGTAAGGACGGCCATGGCTATATCAGAAAAAGCGCCATCGTCCATATCCACGATTCCTATGACTGGCTTCTCCTCCATTCTTTCCCCGATGCTGCCAATCGATTGCCCCACAAGTCCAAACACTACGGCAATAACCACTATCGGGATCAGACCCGCGAGGGTAAACAATTCCTTGAATTCTTTCTTTATTATGTTGCCAATCATTTAATCGCCTTAACAAAAGTCTCTTCTATATTTCTAGCGTCATATTCCTTTTTGAGTTCAGCGGCAGTCCCACTGGCAATTATTCTTCCATCGTTTATCAAAGCGATGCGGTGACATAAGAGCTCCACCTCAAGCATATTATGCGAAGATAATAAGACCGCCACTCCTGCCTCCACTGCACTATTTATTATCCTCCTCACCTCTTGAGCATTTACCACATCCAGGCCGGAGGTAGGCTCATCTAATATTGCCAATCTCGGGCCTACCATTAAAGCCCTGCCCACGAGCAAACGCCGTGTCATTCCCTTGCTGTATGTATCAACTTTATCGTTTATTCTCTCCCCCAAATTGGCTATTTCCAGTCCTCTCTGGACTATACCCTGGAATTTCTCTCCCTCGCCAAAGAACTTGGCGATAAAATTCAGATACTCCATGCCCGTGAGGTTCTTATAGGCGCCAGCCTCCTCGGGCAGATAGCTTATTATCTTCCTCACCTCTCCTGCCTCTTTAGGAAGTTCATAGCCAAAGACTGTTATCGAGCCAGAGGTTATTTGAAGCAGTGTGGCAACAACTCTCAATGCGGTTGTCTTTCCCGCACCATTAGGACCTATCAGACCAAATATCTCCCCCTCGTTTACTTCAAAAGAGATTCCGTTTATTGCCCTGAACCTTCCATAGTCCTTGACCAGTTCCTTAACTTCTACTGCTTTCATTTATCTCACGTATCGCAACAGCTAAAGGCATGCCCTCTTTAGCTCGTACCTCCAAACATTGCTTAATAGCATCTTCAATATTTTCTAAGGCTTCTTATCTGTTTTACCTTGACTTACGCACCCGGGAATACTGGGACATTCGACAACGAATACGCCCTCTTCATCCTGTTCAATAATTATAACAACCTTCGTAGCCTTCTCCTTGTCAAGTTCTTTTTAAGCTCTTCAAAGGTGATGGTAGGCTCATCTCGACGTTCAGCGATAATTGCAAGGTCATGTATATGTTCTAAAAGCTCCTCATATTCCTCGACAGGGATAACTACCGCTATTTTTCGCCCTTTTTCATCCACGATGCACTGTGCTTGAAATTTGCTAATACTTGCCCTCCTCTTGGGTTTTCAACAATTGATTTCGTTTAATGCTCTGAGCGTGCTTGAAACGGTGCGAAGTAGGATTTTGGTGAAACCAGATACGTCCCATTGGGGGCCTTATGAAGGCAACGCACGATGTTAGCAAATTGTTTGGATTAGCGGCATCACTATTCACTCCTCTTTCAATCGTCTCACAGGAAATTGGGTTAGTATAAATTTTGTAGGAAAATCCCTATATTCTTCCCTTTTTGCATATCCTGCTTCAGTGATAACCAGCATAGGTATCTCGATAGAATACCTCCTTCTTTTAACAAACTCGTTCAGATCATCCATTGCCTCATCGATACTATTCTTCTGACCTTCTATAGGAATGGGAACCCTAAGTTTGAATTCCTGTCCAAATAATCTCAACACAATATCTACCCATAGAATGCTGTCGGGCCTATCATGTTTGTGAGTGTCTTGGGGAATTAAGGACAAGAGTGCTTCAGCTTTTCCTATCACAACTTTCCCTTCCCCTTTAAATTTCAAGAGGGCTTTATAAATCTCTTCTTCTCTAACTTCCGGCATCTATTCCTCCTCCCTTAATGCCTTTAATAAAGAAAGGCCGAAGGGACTCCAACGCCTTCTTAATTTCTTCCATTCCGATATTTGCAGGGAACTCATCCTCTCCTTTCAGAAACTTAAGTAATTTGAGTCCTGATTCCCCTAAATATTCAAGGCATCTATTCCGCAAACCTTCAATAGCATTTCCTAATTCTTGGGGACTTTCAAGCGGTTCTAACACTTCCTCGCCGAGTGATTCCAAAGTAAAAGCATACATGTTCCATTCTTCTAATAGTCTTCTTTTCTTTTCGGCATATTCCTTGTCCATATTCGCCAAAAGCTCAACTGCATCCAGAAGTGCTTTACCATCTATCAAATTCTTGATTTCCCCCTCTGAAATCCCGTAGGTTTGCTGAATTTGTTGAATTTTAGTGCACACTTCAGCAAGATTCTGATACAACTTTTCAAAATCGCCGTCGTATCCTAATATGACCTGATAATCACGGAGATTTGCGAATTTGGCAATCGTGTCCTCAGCCTTGCTTAAGAAAGTAACATCCATTACTGACCTTGTCACGAGCTCGTATTTGAGTTTCTTATGAACTCTACTTTCAAGGACACGCTTAAACGCAGCCTTTGCCGTTAGAATTGCTTCAAGTTTTTCTCTAGTATTATCTGTCCCCTCTTTAAGCCAACTTGCAAGTAGAGCTTCGGTGGTTAAGATTTCATTGATGCTCTTATTGACTTTTTCTAGCTCTTGCAAAAGTCTTAATATCTCGTCAATTCCAAGGGTGTCTTCCAAGATATCATCGGAGACCCTTTCTGTCTTCACGCCAATTCCTTCTAGCCTTACTTTGTTTTTATACTTTATTGGGTCCTCTACAGCCTTTTCTACTTCCTTCACATATTTGGTTACACCTTCTTCAGACCAATCCTCCGAAAATCCAGGAATCCTCACCCGTTCTTCAGGAGACAAGCTCCCTGATTTCTCTTTAATCTCGCCTAGTTGCGATAAAAGCTGGTCCACAGTCCAAATCTTTCTCTGAACGACCTCAGTTATATCTTCCACGTTCATTTGACTCCTTTTGTAGCACGGAAAAGGTCTTCTAAGTCCGTTAATTTTTGTTCTAATCGGGAAAGTGACGTCGAAAGCCCATCTAAGTAGTCTTTTCTTTCCTTAGCTTCCCTTACCACCCCTTCTAAGTCAGGTACGCCACCTATTTCCATTTGGTCATTAATTATCTCTTCCATATCCGGCTCTCTCAGGCCTATGAACTTGACTGCCCTCCTATACTCCCAAAAATTCCTTTTCAAGCTTTCTGCTGATTCCTTTAGTTCTTCCATTGCTCTTTTAGCATTGTTGCACAAGTTATTTAAGCTTCTTATGTCACTATCAACATCATTGATGCTCTCAACCAAAGTTGATACAATAGATTTAACAAGCGGTGATGCGTCAGCAGACTCCTTAACAACATCTAACAGTTTCCCAAATCCTGGAAGGGATTTCACCAATTGCTCATAATCCCCAAAATCTATACCCCCTAAGCCAAATTTACTTCCGGTTTCCTCCAACTCCTGGCAAACGTTCAACGTAGGAATGAAGTCTTTTTGGATTTTTTGGATATAACCATCCAAATCTTCTGCCTCAAAGTCCCCCCTTACAGTTCTCCAAATTGCTTCAAGCAACCTACACACGTCTTCATCCTGGTATAGCTTCAGGAAATTGTTGAGAGGGAGGATACGGGCCAATTCTTCTATTTTATCTATCTCTTCACTATGCCAATAGGTCTTTACTTTTTCAATGACTTCTGTATCAGTTATCCCAGCCCCTCTTGCCTGATAGGGCAATAAGCGGTCTGGTAACCTTGTATGTCCTCCTTTGCCAGGAGACTCTCTGCTAGAAATCAAATATCGAAGATCCCCTGCACCTCTGCCTTCTCTGGTGCCTTTAAAAAGTTCTCTCAAATCTGCTAAAAGAATCCTTTCCTCCGGTCTTGGGTGGGAAAATGCCAATGCAATTCCACTCACCGCAATCATCCTGTGCCCTATCTGGGTTCTTCCCCACACATTATCAGCGTCTGGAGGGTTCCCCTTGTAGATTGTCTCAGGTTTAGGAAGTTCATCTTTTATAGTATCGCTTAGAGCTTTTTCGTATATTTCGGTTTTCCGCGAGAGGAGAATATCTTCTTTGGCTTCTTTGAAATCCTTCAGAATTCCCTGTAGATTCCCTGGGATAGCGGTCAGTTCTCCTGAAGCGCTCAATAAGAAATCGGCAAGCAAATGTTGGAGTTTGACAACCTTCAGTTTACCATTTCCTTCCAGCCATTTGAAAAGAGGCTTCTTTTCTTCTTTTCTTAAATCTTCTCCGTATGGTAGAAGGCATAAAACTCCTTTAGTATCTGGCAAAGACAATGAAAGGAACTCGTCTGTCTCGGAGTATGCTATGAAATCCCTTGCTGAAGCGAAGAGAAGAACTGTTATGTTACCCTCTGTCCACGTCCACAAAGGCTTATTTCGGCCCTCCCACTTTTTCTTTATCTCATCAGGCACGTAATCTTTGACCATTGGATTCATTGTTGGAAATGGAAATGCTCCTCTAATTTCTTGCATGGAGAGGGGTAATCCGCGCTCAATTTCCCTTCGGTCCCACAATGTTCCGATGGTTCCATGCATTGCAGCATGTTCCTCTTTGCTCCTCTCGTACAGACTAAGTATTTCCTTGGATGTCTTTAAGAACTCCGGGGTCCCGTGTTCGTATTCAAGGAAATGGTCTAATGCAAGGCAAAACAGCTCTGGCAAATCTCTTTCATCAACATATGTGAGCCACTCATCATCGGACAGGGCACGCACTGTCTTTCCGAAATATTCCGATATGAGTATTGCATTATCTTTACTCATTTTGAACGCTTCTATCAGCTTCTCAGCAAGTTCTCCCGTTTGTAGTTTCTCGCAACAAATAATATATCGTCTTCCTCCTTCACGAGGCATAGGTGCTAGCTTGAGCAGGAACGGGATTTTAGAAGGACTTATCTTATCTGTAACTGCTGGCGGTACTTCTGTCGGTGGTTGACCAATGGAATCAAGCTCCCCTTTGATAATTCGAGAAGCCTTTGCTGCGTCCTGAATGGTTTCATCCTCTAGTTTTTCAAGAACCTCCGCTGTCTTGAAAAGCTGCCGTGCCTTCCCTCTAGAAAGCCACCAGCAAGCATTGCTTTTCCCCGCATCTCTGATTAGATTTTCTCGTATATACTTCACGTCTGCCGGTGGTATTATCTTCCTCTTAACTCGATCTCTATCCGCACCACCAAGTTCATAAATGCCGGCAGGGGCAAATGCTAAAAACTTGAGGTGGGTTCTACTCTCGAGCCATTGCATTAGCGGGCTCCTCTCCCCTGTTTGATCAAGCTTTTGAAGGATGGGATACTGCCCTTCCAATTCATCAACAAGCAATAATATCTTAGTGCCGCCAATATTCTTCCCAGAGAACTCCCCCAAAACTGCTTCTAGGACTTTTGGAGCATCCTTTCTTACTTTCTCTCTGGGGTCCAAAATCTTGTATATTTCTGAAGCATTTCCATTAGAGATACACTCTCTGACCAAAGAAACTTTATCTTCAATCAATGTATACACATTTCCTGGCGTGCAAGTTACATTGTTTTCGACTACCTCTTTAAACAAATCTCCTGCCAAAAAATACAAAGGAATCATATTTCTTTCGATAGCATACTTATGAATTTGAAAAAGAAATTGCGTTTTCCCAACACCATACGTCCCAATAATTGCATATGCCAAGTCCTCCAACGAGCCTGTCGCATACCTATCTAATAACTGCTGGATTTCCTCATCTTTTTTCTTATGCTCATTGGAAAGAGGTTCCCACTTTCTATCATAATCAGCCACGATCATCTTCTTCTCACCTCTACTCTTGGAATTTATCGCCTTTAAGAAAAATTTCGCCTCACTTTAGTATACACGAAATTTGTTTTATGTTCAGTAGTCTGTGTGACAACTAATGGGCATAGCATTTAGTATCAAAACTGCAATGCCGTTAGGGCAAACGCTGTTGTATAATATACTTGGAGCAGGAGATGTCTGGCGTGGGACAGCGGACGGGGATTGCTAATTTGCCTTTGCATTATGGCAAGGTGCCGCCGTGGCTGTTCGGACGGATGTGCCAGCTTGCCCGGGAGATTACCGTCGTTACGGTAACTGAGTTTGGCACTGAGGAGATGCTGCGCCGTCTTTCCGACCCTTTCTGGTTTCAGGCTTTTGGCTGCGTCCTGGGCTATGACTGGCATTCCAGCGGTGTTACCACCACCGTCTGCGGCGCCATAAAGGAAGGAATGCGAGGGCTGGAAAGGGAACTCGGCTTATTCGTGGCCGGGGGCAAGGGCCGGACCTCACGAAAAACCCCTCTGGAGATAGAAGACACCGGACACCTCCTGAACGTCAATCTATCGTCCTTGGTTTATGCCAGCCGGATGTCGGCCAAGGTGGATAATTCCGCCCTTCAGGACGGCTATCAGCTCTATCACCACAGCTTCTTTTTTACCAGAGACGGCTCCTGGGCAGTCATCCAGCAAGGTATGAATGAAGTTAACCGCTATGCGCGCCGTTATCACTGGCTGGGAGAGAAAGTCGTTGACTTTGTCTGCGAGCCCGAGGCAGCTATCTGTTCCCAGTCCAGAAGCGAGGCATTAAATCTGGTGGCTCTGGAGAGTGCAAAGGTGAGGGATGTCATTGCCCAGGTCGCTGCCGAAGAGAAGCCAGATAAGATTGTAAGCCAGCTGAACAAGCTAAAGACCTTGAACCTGCCCCGGCGAGCTTATATCAGCCTGGAAGATATTCACCCTGACAGGCTGAGCAAGATTTTCCTCACAGCTTATGAACATAAACCCGAAACCTTTGAATCACTGCTAGCCCTTGAGGGCATAGGAGCCAAAACGCTTCGCGCCTTGAGTCTTATTTCAGAGTTGGTTTATGAGACACCGGTCAGCCTGCGAGACCCGGCGAGCTACAGCTTTGCCCATGGCGGCAAAGATGGCCATCCTTATCCTGTGGACAGGAAGACCTACGATAGCAGCATCCAATTCCTGGCTCAGGCTCTGGAAAAGGCTAAAATTGGGGACAGAGAGAAGCTCGAAGCCTTCAGGCGACTGAGGGCCTGGCAGTGAGAATTGTAGCAAGAGGTGCGAGATTGCTTCGCCTGCCACCCTCACCTTAATCCTCTCCCATCAAGGGAGAGGAGATTGCTTCGGCCCGATGAATCTGGCCTCGCAATGACAAGGGGTTCAAGGGAGAAGGAATTCGCCTCGCAATGACATGGGAGTTCGAGGGAGAGGGAATTTGGCTCGCAATGCTAGAATGAAGTTATTTCTGCGACAAAATACTATAATAAAGGTAGCGCAATGAGCGAATTTGACATCGCATCTTATGTTTCCCACATTGAAGCAAACCGCTCGGTCAAGGATGCTTTAATGCAAAGCCTGAAGACACGCCGCCCTCCATATCGCATCTCCGTAACCGACCTACTTAACCTCAAACAGGCTTACTTCAGGAGAAAGTATCCGGAAATCGTTCCGCCTCTGGAGAAACAGCAGCTTATGTGGGCTGGCACAGGCTTTCACAAGATTTTCGGCTCAGCCGTATCCAGCGAAGAATACCTGGAACAATTTGTAGAAGCCGAGGGCATCGTGGGCAAGATTGACATCTACGAAAAGACTCCGGTGGAGGTCAAGACAACCTCTACGCCTGTAGACACGAAGGATTTATTGAAATACAGGCCAACTTATATCGAGCAATTGGGCATGTACTGCGCTATGGTCAATGCCCACGAGGGAGAAATCATCATCTATCAGCGCCCTGTGGAGCAATCGCCTTCGACTTCTCCTCTGGTTATCTATCACGTTTCTTTCCCCGACCTGGAAGCAATTCGAAGTGAAATGCGGCGGAGACGCGACCTCCTGGTGCAAGCACTCATTTCCAACGACCCCAGCAATCTACCCGTTTGCCCCTGGTTCAACAGGCAGTGTGATTATTCCCAGGTATGCGACTGCCAGACTACATCGGTGCCGGCATCGCATGAGATAGCTGATTTAGCCGGGGAAATTTACGTCGATAGCACAACCTGCGAGCAACTCCTCAGCAAAATGGCTGGGGCTCAACCATCCCAACTGTTCGGCATCAACGATATTGTTTTCCCCCGCAAAGCATATTTTGAGCGCCTTAAGTTGCAGGAAATCGCTCCAAGTGAAGAAGTCCGAGAAGAGAAGGCAGAGTATCTTCGTTCCATGGATGAGCGCGGCTTCATTGATGCACTCCGCGATTCATTACGCTACGGTGCCCCGGGCGAAGCGCAGAGGATTCCCGTGAAGCATGCGCCACTAGCCGACCTGGTCCAAATCTGGCAGAACTTGCCCACCATCCTGCGCGACCCAAAATTTTCTTCACTGGTGGAAAGAGAACGCTTGCCCAGGGCATTCCCTCATTACTTCCTCCGCCTGGGATTTGACTGTGCCTTAACAGAGAACACAAAAGGCAGGCTGCTGCTCTACTATGTTAAAGTTCCTAAAGAGGATGCCAAGCTGATGGTCTATGATGTAAACTTCAGGAATTTGAATGCTGTTAGAGCTGAAGCATTACGCCGACTTGAGCTTTTGGAAAAGGCGACATCACCACTGCAGCTTCCCAAATGCCCCTCATGGATGTGCTCTTACTGCGACTACAGGCTTGAATGTGGCGAAGCATGACAAAGTTGTTGATCTAAGAGAAATCTGGCCTGCCGAATGGCTCGGTTGGCAAGAGGCAAAAGGAAAAATCGTATATACTTAAGTCATAGAAAATTGCCAATGTATAATTGAGTTGATTGGAGTAGTGAAAATGCTGACAGGAATACACTTTCTCTTGAGCTACAAATGCGATTTGGAATGCGACCACTGTTTTGTGTATAGCAGCCCACAGGCAAAAGGCACCTTCACAGTGAATCAGATGATGGGAGTCTTCGATGAATTAGCCAAAATTGAAACAATAGAATGGGTATATTTCGAAGGTGGTGAACCGTTTCTCTTCTATCCTCTAATGTATGAGGGCATCAAGACTGCCCGTAGTATGGGGTTCAAAACCGGAATAGTAACTAACGCATACTGGGCAACATCAGAGGAGGACGTACAACTCTGGCTAAAGCCACTTCAAGATTTGGGAGTATCCGATATAAGCATAAGCGATGATGCATTTCATTATGAAGACAGGGAAGCAAGTCCTGCCAAACATGCCTTAAATGCCGCGAGAAAGTTAGGTATGCCCTGCGGATCGATTGGTATTTATAAGCCTACGGTTGAAGGGGGTATTGACAAGGAGCAGGCCAAAGGAAAACCGGTTATTGGCGGTGGCGTTATGTTTAGAGGGAGAGCAGTCGAGAAGATGATAGAAGGCCTTCCCCGGAGACCATGGGAAGAATTCACAGAGTGTCCTTACGAGGACCTTAGAGATCCCAAGAGAGTGCATCTCGATGCATATGGCAATATCCATCTCTGTCAGGGTCTAAGCATGGGCAATATGTGGGATATTCCACTATCAAGGATAGTCAGGCAGTATGATGCTGATTCGCACCCAATCTGCAGACCTCTGGTCGACGGAGGCCCCGCTCGCTTGGCTAAAGACTACGACGTCTCGCATGAGGCTGAGTATGTTGACGCCTGCCATATGTGCTACCTTGTTCGCCGGGCATTATTGGACAAATTCCCGCAATACTTGGCGCCGCGGTCAGTCTATGGATTGCAGTAAGAACTGCCAGGTTCATATGACATTGCATAACGAATTCACGCCTTGTTATACTCACCCAAATCGTCCGTTAGCGCTCAGGCCTTCCTCCACGGTAGAAACCCTAGGCAGAGTCCTCAGAGAAAGGAGGTAATAATATGAGTGTATCTGATGAACAGAGAATCGTGTCCATAATGAAGGACAATTTTCTCCACGCGAATCTCGCCACCTGCGACGGTGACCAACCACGAGTCCGTACCGTATCACCCATAGTCGAAGACGATATGTCTATCTGGGTAACGACCCGAAGCACTTCCAGAAAGGTAAAACAACTGCGAGAGAATCCCAAGATTTGTCTTGCTTTTGTGGAACCGCCTGACGGAGATAGGGCTGCCATCGTCATCGGTGAAGCCTTGATAATCCCAGATATAGAAAAGAAAAAAAGAGTGTGGAGCTTGGCGCCATTCGATTTATACGAACACTTCCCCGATGGTCCAGGCTCCAATGATTTCTGCCTGCTGAAGATCATCGTCAAAAGGATCGAATGGAGAGAGACCGGGATAGGTGCCGCGAAAATCTATGAGCCAGTGCAACAATAAACAACCACGCCGGATATCAGAGAATCACTTTCTTTCCTCTAACGAGTGTACCTCCCTTCGTGCCATCAGCTCTGTGATCAATTGCTCAACCGCGGTGAATAGATGATTTTACAGAGACAAATTGATAGAATAACGAGTAGGAGTATTCCCATGCAATCAGGCATTATGAGGTTGGAAAGAGTAGTAGGCAGACATGTAGTCATATTATGAGAAAAAAGCATTGGCGAGGTGAGAAATGACTTGGTTGGACATAGTAATAATAGTTGTGGTAGCTGGGCTGGGTATTGCAGGCTTGCGGCAAGGACTGATCAGGACAGTATTTGGCATTGCCGGCTTAATAGGTGGCATATTTCTAGCCGGGCGGTATTACGACGAGTTTGCGGCATTGCTTTTTCCCTCCGGTGCTATCTGGGCCAACATAGCCGCCTACGCCATCATCGCAATAGCCACTTTGGTTGTAGCTGGTGTGATTGGCTGGCTCCTAGCCAAGCTGGTCAACTTCGCCGCACTTGGTTGGCTGGATAGGCTTGTCGGTTGTATCCTTGGCGTCGTTATAGGCGGCTTGCTATGTGCTGCCATCCTAGCTATCGCCGTTAAGTTTTACCCGGGCATGGAGGCAACTATCAATCAATCGGTAATAGCCAGATTCCTGGTGGGGGGATTCCCCTTGTTATATTAGCACTTCTGTCCGAGGAATTTGATTCCATCCGCGACTTCTCTGCTCCATCAGTAGATATATTACTGAGATGAATCAAGTCCAAAAGCCCTACGATTTGTCCTACTCGGGGTATATTTTGAGGCCCAGTCGACTTGATTTCAGAAGTACCGCGTTCCCACGAAAATCGCAAGATTTCTGTGGGGGGATTTGGCGTATGATTTATCCTTCAAGAACTCCATCCAATACCTTTTTGAGCTCCTTCTTGGGCTTGTAGCCGATAACCTGATGAACAGGCTGACCCCCGTTAAATAGAATCATAGTGGGAATAGAGGCTATCCCATACTTGGCAGCCAAAGGACCATTCGCATCCACGTCTACCTTGGCGAAGTCTATCTTACCGGCATATTCTTTCTCTAGTTCCTCCAGAACAGGAGCAGCAGCCAGGCAAGGACCACACCATTGTGCCCAGAAGTCTACCACAACTGGCGACTTCGCCTGCAAGACGGTTTTTTGGAAGTTGTCCTCACCTGCAATTGGTTGTATCATGGGTTTGACCTCCTTAATTAAATTTCTATATCAAAAGAAAAGAATTCAATGGCATTCCTCGTTGTCTGTTCAGCAATTATGGCTTCCTCAACACCCTTGAGCTGGGACACGGCTTTCAACCCTCTTAGAACATCAATGGGCTGAGACTCATACCGTGCTTCTCTTCCGTAAGTCACCGGGCAATCTGTCTCCAGAAGCAGTCTCTGCAAAGGTGCTTCTTTGACTGCCCTCCTATGCTCTTCATGATACTCACTAGCGGGCGTCGCCGAAACAAAATAGCCACCATCAATTATATCCTTAAGAACACTGGAAAAGCCAGTGAACCAATGGAAAACAGCTCTATCTATGCCAACGTTTTGGACCAGGCTTAGCGCATCCCTCCATGCATACCTACTGTGAATTATCGCTGGTTTAGCATATTTCCTGGCGATGTTCAGAAGCCGACCAAGGACCTCCTTCTGCAATTCCTTGGACGCTACCTTCAACACCCTCTTGTCATAGTCCAGACCTATTTCACCAACGGCAACCGCTGAAGCAATATTTTGCTCAATGAACCGCAGATTGTCATCTACTGCAAAAGCTCCAAGATTACCTAGCTCCCAAGGATGTAAGCCTAAAGCAGGATAAACAAAATGGCCATGTTTCTGCGATATTTCTAACGTCTTTATGTTCGATTGGTGGTTCGACCCCACAGCTACTATGGCAATAACGCCTGCTTTTTTGGCTTCCTCGAGCGCCAAATCCAGGTTTTTCAGTTCGTCAAGATGAGCATGAGTGTCTATGAGCCTATGCACTAGATTTTCTTTTCTTTGAGCATGGCCCCGTAATACTTGAGCCCCGCTTCAGTTGGCTTGTAGCCGTAGAGAGCAAATCTGTCTTCTCGTTCCCGGGTGATTAGATTCGCTGCTACCAATGCCCGCAAAATTGCCTCACCAAAGTACCCACTCAAATTAAGGTGATGATCAGGCACTGCTTTGTTAGTCACTTCATACTCACGGCAAATAGCGGCCAAGAGCTTGGCCGGCTCCCTCTCTAAGCTCTGGAAGAGAGCTTGCATGGTCTCTGTTTGCTTTACTACCTCGACAAGGTCTTCAAAAGCACCCATATCCGCTAGCTTCTAGTTTTGGCAGATTAGTAATCCTTCATACCGCCATACTTTTGCTTGAAAGCGTATTTTACCGATTAGAGCTTACTATGGCAACTTCAACAAGACCGCAATTGGAACTGATATTGACACGCTGGGCAAGCAATGCTATATTAAAATCGACGTAGCATGTTCAATGAGGTGAACGGATGAACTACGGGCGTGAACTGTTAAAGGGAAATACGGATTCCTTATTGCTTTGTTTAATTAGTCGTCAGCCTACCTATGGCTACCAGATAGTAAAGGAACTGCAGAAAAGGAGTAACGGGTATTTTCAGTTTAAGGAAGGTACTCTTTACCCCGCTCTCCACCGGCTGGAGCGAGACAACCTTATCACAGGTAAGTGGCAAATACTACCTAATGGACAGCAGAGACGTTACTACTACATAACTGAGAATGGACAGCAGGTCCTAGCTAAAAGATTAGCTACATGGCAGGATTTTTCTACGGCAGTTAAAGCAGTTATACAAGCGGAAACAACATAGGACCAGAATAGTGAGTAGCATAAGCCATTACCTGAACAGGTTCAAGGCTAGCCTCCAAATTGATCATACTATAAGGGACGGCGCGGCTCAGGAGCTTTACACGCATCTCGAGGAGAAGACTCAGGAGCTAGAAGAAAAGGGGCTCAGTAGAGAGGAAGCAAGTAAGGTCGCAGTACAGTCTCTGGGCTCTCCCGAATTAATTGCCGAGCAAATGTATGAAACACATGCTCAAGGTAGCTGGAAAGAGGCACTATTTAGCGCCTTGCCCCACCTGTTAGTTGCTTTGCTCTTCACTTCATATTACTGGCAGAACATTATCTACGTGTCAGTTATATTAGCACTAACCGTGGGCATAGCAATTTATGGTTGGCGTAGAGGTAAGCCAATATGGCTTTTCCCCTGGCTGGGATACTACCTTCTACCAGTAGTGGTTAGCGGTATATTGCTGCTTTCGCTCCCCGAAGGTTGGAGTTGGATAGCAGCGCTCATCTATATCCCCCTGGTTCTTTTTGTCTTTATCCATATAGTGAGACAAACTGCAAGGCGGGACTGGCTATATGCGTCACTGATGATTGCACCCATGCTTGTGACATTTGCTTGGTTTTCGTCGTTGGGCAGAGGAAATGAGCTTTTGGCAAGTGACTGGGCAGCAAGGTTGCAAGCAAATGCACTGTGGATAGTTGTCAGTTTTGTTGGTTTGGCAGCAGCGACTATCGCCTTCATCCGTCTCAAGCAGCGCAGGCATAAAATTATCAGTCTGCTAATTCCACCGCTTGTGGTCTTATTCGCGGTAATTGCGGCAAGCGGAGGAAACATTTGTACTTGGAGTTGGCTGCTATTGCTCTTTTCTCTATCGGCCTTCGCCATCCCTTTGTGGATGCAGGCTAGGGCCTACGAATAGTCCCTTGAAACAACCGAAAATCCAGAATCCTAGATCTTAAACAATCTCAAGATTCAAGTCTCAATTTTGCAGAACCACATCAGATTCTGGAGCTGTTCAGGATTTGGTACTTGGGATTTCAGAGATTCCTGCGATTAGCCAGGAACAGCCGAACTTAGTCCTCTTTCTGCTGCCACAACCCAGGTTGGGACCGGATGTCCCTCTTATAAGGCAGTCCCAGATGCTCATAAGCAAGCCTGGCAGCTACTCTGCCACGAGGTGTTCGTTCCAGAAAACCTAACTGAAGAAGGTACGGCTCGTAAACATCCATGATAGTATCAGCATCCTCGTTAATAGAAGCGGCAATAGTATCTAGACCTACAGGACCACCATCAAATTTGTCAATTATCGTGTGCAAAACTCTATGGTCTATGTCATCCAAACCCACAGAATCTATCTCCAGCTTTGAAAGTCCTTCCAGAGCCACTTTCTTGGTGACAACCCCGTCTGCCATGACCTGAGCATAGTCTCTTATTCTCTTCAAAAGACGATTGGCTACTCGAGGAGTGCCTCTGGCACGCTGGGCAATCGGGACAAGTCCCTCTTTCTCTGCTTTCACCTTAAGGATAGTTGCTGACCTTTCCAAAATCGCCTGTATGGCTGCCTCATCGTAGAAACCAAGATGATATGGCACTCCAAATCTATCACGGAGAGGAGGACTCAGTAGAGCCAGGCGCGTGGTAGCCCCTATCAAAGTGAAGTGTGGCAAATTTAACCGTAGGTTTCTGGCAGATGGACCTTTCCCTAGAAAGATGTCAAAAACAAAATCCTCCATCGCCGGATAGAGTTTTTCCTCTATGGTATGGTTGAGCCGGTGTATCTCGTCGATGAAAAGGATATCTCCCTCATGCAGATTAGTAAGAATAGCTGCTAAGTCTCCAGTGCGTTCTATCGCCGGCCCCGAACTAACCTTGATATCAACTCCCATCTCAGTAGCGATGATGTAGGCGAGGGTAGTCTTTCCCAGACCGGGGGAACCGTAAAGAATGATGTGGTCTAGCGGCTCGCCTCTACCCTTAGCAGCGAGAATGGCTATTTTTAGGTTATCTTTGGTCTTCTCTTGCCCTATGAATTCGGTTAGACGTCTGGGACGCAGGTCAAAATCAATGGGGCTATCCTCTGTGGCTACCTTACTTGAAATAAGCCGCATCACTGCCCCTTGCCCCGATTCTAAACCGGGGGATTCTTACTAACTCGCTAATTCTAAGCTCGGGGCCTCCTTCTCCTCCACGCTTCCATTCTTCAGTTTCTTTTCATCGTCAGGACTCAAATAGAGGACCCGCGACGGGATGAGCTTACCGAGAATAACGTTCTCCTTTAGGCCACGCAGCCCATCTAACTTGCCTTTGATCGCAGCATCAACAAGCACGCGGCCAGTTTCCTGGAAAGAAGCGGCTGCCAGCCAGCTATCCTTGCTTAAGCTAGCTCTGGTTATTCCGAGAAACGCAGCTTGCGCCGTTGCCGGCTCACCGCCCTCAGCCAATACCTTGGCATTTATGTCCTCGTAGTCAAACCGGCCAACTAACTCACCAGGCAGGAGTTTCGTATCTCCTGAGGATACAATTCTCACGTTGCTCAACATCTGCCGAACAATCACAGCAATATGCTTGTCATGTATGGTTACCCCTTGTGTGCGATATACTTTTTGTACTTCATCAATCAGATACTGCTGGACTGCATCCTTTCCCATGACACGCAAGATGTCATGAGGATCCACAGGGCCTCTGGTAAGCCTATCACCTGCTCTGACCTTGTCCCCCGACTGAATGAGGAGATATGCACCGCGAGCGATGCTATATTCCCGTTCTTCCCTTTCTTCATACTTAACACAAACACGGTCACCCTCAATAACAACCTGGCCAGCCACTCTAGCTGCTATAGAAAGAGATTGCCCGGCGTCACCACGGCTAACAGCTGGCAACTTCTTGCTAGACTTCCTTTTGCTGGTCTTCTCTGGCAGAGAAAATAGGATGCTACCAGCGTCCACCGATTGCCCGTCGGTTACAATTACCTCCGCTCTCGTTGGTATCGGGTATTCATCCAAATAGAATTCAGAGCTAATCACTTTGACGATGCTTGCGCCATCAGTATTGGTTACTTCAACAGTACCATCAATCTCAGAAATGATAGCACTGCCATCCGGTGTCCTGGCCTCAAAAAGCTCCTCCACGCGAGGCAGTCCGGTGGTAATATCCACACCTACTACGCCCCCTGTATGAAAAGTGCGCAGAGTAAGCTGAGTTCCAGGCTCGCCGATGCTCTGGGCAGCAATGACTCCTACAGCGGTGCGAATCTTCACCAATTGCTTCTTCCCCAAATCCCTTCCATAACAATTTTGGCAAACGCCAAATCGAGACCGGCAAGTAAGAGCCGACCTCACATGCACTCGGCTGATGTTAGTGCTCATAATTTGGCGCACCTTGTCTTCATTAATCTCTTCGTTACGATCCACAATGACTTCATTTGTAGCTGGATCAACAATCTTGCTGGCCGCCAAGTAGCCAGTAATCCGATTTTCAAACGGGGGAAGGGACACATCTGTAGTCTGCCGGAATATCCATACCCCCTCCGTGGTACCACAGTCTGTTTCACTTACAATGACATCTTGAGCTACATCGACAAGCCGCCTGGTAAGATATCCACTGTCTGACGTCCTCAAAGCAGTATCGGCTAACCCTTTACGAGCACCATGGGTAGAAATGAAATACTCCATGGGTGTCAGTCCATCACGCAGACTCGACTTAATGGGAAAATCTATTATCCTTCCGGAAGGGTCGGTCATCAGCCCCCGCATCCCCGCCATTTGTCTAATCTGAGAAATATTCCCCTTGGCACCCGACGTAGCCATCATGTAAACACTACCATAAGGGTCCAGTGCGTGAGATATATCGTCAGTAACCTTATCTGTGGCCTCCATCCACACTTGGACTGTGCTTTCATACTTCTCATCCTCAGTAATCAAGCCACGGTTAAATTGGTCCTCGATAAGGCCCACTTTCTCATCGGATTCCTCAAGAAGCTTGACCTTCTGTGGAGGCTCCTCAATATCATTCATAGCAACGGAGATGCCCGACTTTGTAGCATACTCAAACCCCAATCCTTTAAGTCTATCGATAACTCCAGCAGCACCCTCATTACCCAATACACTAATGCAATCAGAGACTAACGCCCTCAACGAAGCCTTATCTGCTGTTTTGTTGTAAAAGCGAAGTTGCGGAGGCAAGGCATCATTGAATATTATTCTGCCCACTGTAGTATCTATTCTACCGTCATCCGAACGAAGCGAAGGATTCCGCACAACAATTTCGGCAGCAAGTTCGATAATGCCCAGTTCGTAAGCCAACTTAGCCTCGTCAAAACTCCTGAAGAATTTCCCTTCCCCTCTGGCTCCAGGCTTCAAAATGGTAAGATAATAACAGCCCAAAACCATGTCCAGAGTGGGTGTTGTCACGGGCTCGCCACAACTTGGTAGCAACATGTTATAAGGACTTAGCATATGCTCCCTGGCTTCCTTCACTGCGGCCTTCGACAATGGCACGTGGACTGCCATCTGGTCGCCGTCAAAATCGGCGTTAAAGGCGGTACAAACCAAGGGGTGGAGCTGAAAAGCATCGCCGTCGATTAACACGGGTTCGAAGGCTTGAATGCTAAGCCTGTGCAATGTGGGAGCACGATTAAGCAATACAGGACGCTCCTTAACTACTTCATACAGTGCGTCCCAAACTTCAGGGCTACCTTTTTCCACCAAGCGCCGGGCACTTTTCAGGTTATTGGCATACCCATTTACTATCAGTTTGTGCATAACCGAGGGCTTAAACAGCTCCAAAGCAACGTAGCGTGGCAAACCACATTGATGAAGTTTGAGCTTAGGACCAACAACAATGACCGAGCGACCGCTGTAGTCTACGCGCTTACCCAGAAGGTTTTGTCGAAAACGTCCCTGTTTCCCCTTCAGGATGTCAGAAAGAGATTTCAAGGCATGCTTATTACCAGTGGTAACTGGGCGCCCTCTTCGTCCATTGTCAATAAGAGCATCAACAGCTTCCTGCAACATGCGTTTCTCATTCCGAATAATTATTTCCGGCGCACCTAACTTCATAAGACGGCGGAGACGGTTGTTGCGATTAATAACCCTTCTATAGAGGTCGTTAAGATCACTAATCACAAACCGACCACCATCCAACTGCACTATAGGACGAAGCGCCGGAGGTAACACAGGAAGCACAGTCCGGACCATCCACTCAGGCTTATTCCCACTTAGCTTAAAAGCTTCAACTAATTGCAACCGCTGACTGACTCTTTTGCGGTATCCCCCCGAGGTGCTACGGATTTGGTCATGAAGCTGCTGATGTAGAGCATCCACATCCATTTGCTTCAACACCTGTAGAATACCCTCGGCTCCCATACCAGCTTCAAAAATGTCACCATACCTATCTTTAAGTCTTCTGTATCCCTCTTCGTTAAGCAATTTTAACGGCTGAAGACCTTCCAACCCGGCAATGCTTGTCTTTAGCTCTTCTTCCAGTTTTGCCCTCTGCTCTACAAATCTAGCACGAAGTTCGTTCACCTCCCGTATCTTAGGCTCTTCCTCCATGTCTTTGGCTTCTAATTCTTCGATCTTCTTGTTCAGGCGTTCCTCATGCTCAGCAATCTTTCGACCCCACTCTTCCTCAACTTTGCGAAGATTCTTCTCTTTGGCCTCTTGATCCACAGAGACGACTATATAGCGAGCAAAATAGATGACGCTCTCTAACTCTCGTGGAGAAAGATTCAGGAGCAGCCCCAGTCGACTGGGTACTAATTTAACAAACCAGATATGCGTAACTGGTGCAGCCAGTTCTATATGTCCCGCGCGTTCCCGGCGCACACTGGAATGAGCCACTTCAACACCACATTTATCACAAATAACGCCCTTATACCTTGCCTTTTTATATTTACCACAGTGGCATTCGAAATCTTTGACAGGGCCAAAAATCTTCTCACAAAATAGACCATCTCTTTCTGGTTTCAAGGTGCGGTAGTTTATTGTCTCTGCCTTAGTCACCTCACCGTGAGACCAGCTCCTGATTTGTTCCGGTGAGGCAAGACTTATTCGAATACCGTTAATGCCATCAAATTGAGACATTTTCCCCCTCGCTAAGTAGTTCGACAGCAAAACCCAAACTACGTAGCTCCATAAATAAGACCTTGGTTGATTCTGGAATACCTAGTTGTTGAATATCTTCGCCTTTAACAAGGGACTCATAAGCTTTTGCCCGTCCCATCACATCATCTGACTTTATTGTGAGCATCTCTTGAAGTGTATGAGCGGCGCCGTGCCCTTCCAACGCCCATACCTCCATCTCACCAAATCTTTGGCCGCCAAATTGAGCTTTTCCTCCCAATGGTTGCTGAGTGATGAGCGAGTACGGACCGGTGGAACGAGCATGTACCTTATCGCCAGCAAGATGAATCAGTTTCATCATATATATATTGCCTACGGTTACCGGCTTGTCGAACAGCTCGCCGGTTCTCCCGTCTCGAAGTTCCATTTTGCCAAAAATAGGAGGATAGAGCTTTCGCTCTTTATAGACTTTCTGTGTCAGCTGCTCCAAGTCCCTATCGCTGAGAGTTCTAATTTGATGACTATCACCTATGCCCAGTTCCTCAAGCCATAGACAGAGAGCGGCTCTTCTTGCCGCGCCTTCGTATCCATCATTCATTATTTCCGCGGCATCGAAACCATGACTGGCAAGCCATTCTCCGACCTTATCCAGATCGGTCCTGGCATTTCCGGGATCTTCAGGGCTAAGGTCGACAGCACCAGCTTTCCAGGCTATCCAAGTCTTGCCTAACGCATCCTCAATAGTCAAGGCATCAGCTCCATCGAAAATAGGATTAAGAGCCTTAAAACCGAGCGTCTGCGCCGCCCAACCTAAATGAGCCTCCAAAACCTGCCCGATGTTCATACGGGAAGGAACACCCAGAGGATTAAGGACAATATCTACGGGCGTGCCATCCGGCAAAAATGGCATATCTTCCTCAGGCAGCACTATAGAAATGACCCCTTTGTTGCCGTGCCTCCCTGACATTTTATCTCCCACCGATATTTTGCGCTTCTGGGCAACCCACACCTGCATGAGTTTGTTCACCCCGGCAGGTAATTCATCATGGTTCTCACGAGAAAAGAGTGCCGTCCTGATCACCTTCCCCCATTCTCCTGATGGCATTTTGAGCGAGCTGTCCTTAACTTCCCGTGTCTTTTCGCCAAAAATAGCTCGTAACAATTTTTCTTCCGCTGAAGGTTCAGTTTCACCCTTGGGAGTAATCTTCCCAACCAGAATATCGTTGGGCTTCACTTCAGCCCCGATACGTACAATACCTATTTCGTCAAGGTTGGACAGGCTCTCTTCGCTTACATTAGGTATATCTCTGGTTATTTCTTCAGGACCAAGCTTGGTATCACGCTCCTCTATCTCATGCTTTTCAATGTGAACGGAAGTATAAGCATCATCCTTAACCAGTCTTTTGCTTATAATAATGGCATCCTCAAAGTTATAGCCTTCCCAGATCATAAAAGCACAAATGACATTTTGTCCCAAAGCGAGAGTTCCGCCATCCAGAGAAAAACTATCCACCAACACGTCCCCTTTCTTAACCTTGTCACCTTTGCTCACAATAGGATGCTGATTGATGCACGTCCCTTGATTAGTTCTAGCGAACTTCGTTAAATTGAATACTTGCTCTTCGCCTTTTTCATTCTTAATCGTAATTTGTGAGCTTGTCGCCGAAGTGACCACGCCGTCGTCAGGAGCAAATATCACCTGCCCACTATACTTAGCCACCTCTCTTTCCATACCCGTGGCCACCAAAGGACACTCCGGACGTAATAGTGGCACCGCTTGTCGTTGCATATTGCAGCCCATCAAAGCCCGATTAGCATCATCATGCTCAAGAAACGGAATAAGGCAGGCAGCTATACTGAATAGCTGTTTGGGTGAAACATCGATGAAGTCTACCCTGTCCACTGATTCCTTGAAATATCTGTCTCCCCTCTTGACTTCAACCTTGTCATAAATAAACTCATTTCTTCCATTAAGAGGAGCATTAGCTTGCGCAATGGCGTATTGATCTTCTTCGTCGGCTGTCAGGTAAACCATCTGGCTGGAAATAAAAGGAACTACCTTGATATTCCGCGCCCGAAGAGAAGATAACATTTGTGCGAGCTTCTTTGTGACTGATGTTCCGGCCTTGACCACGAGCTTGCCCTTACTTCTTATATCCTCTCCGATTGTTCTTCCCACCAACTCTTCCACACTATTGGGAACCTCGTGGACGACCCTGAGATATGGTGTCTCTATGAAACCAAACTCGTTGACCGAAGCGTAGGTAGCGAGAGAGCCAATAAGACCGATGTTTGGCCCCTCGGGCGTTTCTATAGGACAAATCCTGCCATAATGAGAGTGATGTACATCGCGAACCTCAAACCCAGCCTGTTTTCTCGAGAGGCCTCCAGGACCCATAGCAGAAAGACGACGCTTGTGAGTTAGCTCAGCTAGCGGATTAGTCTGATCCATGAATTGAGATAGCTGTGACCGGCCAAAGAACTCTCTTACAGCGACTGCTACAGGGCGAATGTTGATCAAGGCAGCGGGAGTTGCCGCTTCAGGGCCGAGAATACTCATCCGCTCTTTGATGGCTCTCTCCAACCTCAACAAGCCGATGCGAAATTGCTTCTGTATTAGAAAACCTACCGCCTGAGCCCTTCGATTGCCTAAGTGGTCAATGTCATCAGGAGTCTCATCGCCCAAGTTAACTGAAATAATACGGCGGACTATTTGCACCAAGTCTTCAGGGGTTAAGCCAGTACAGTTTCCAGGCATATTGAGACCCAGCTTCTTATTAAGCTTGTAACGACCAACTTTGCCCAAGCTATAGCGGCGAGGATTAAACAGGAAATTATTCAGCAAGGCTTGAGCACTGCTAAGACTGGGAGCTTCGCCAGAAGATAGTTTCCTATAGATATCTAACAGAGCATCAGCCTTACTTTTGATCAAGGGATCTCGGTCGATTGTAGAGCGGATGAAAGCATGGTTGGGCGAGTTATCCACATCTTGAAAAAGAGAAAGTAACGTCTGGTCGCTTTCAAAGCCTATGGCACGCAACAAAGTAGTAACCGGAATCTTCCGTTTGCCGCTAACCTTGACCGAAATTACGTCTCGATTAGAACTATCAAAATCAAGCCACGCCCCATGCTCAGCAACAAGCTTAGCAACACACAATTCTCGCCCACTGGAAGGGTCTCTTTCTAACATGAAATAAACGCCAGGAAAACGAGTCAACTGATTGACTACTACCCGCTCCACTCCAGAAATAATAAAGGTGCCGGCATCGGTCATCAAAGGGAAATCGCTAAAGTATAATTCCTGTTGCTTGATCTCTCCCGTTTCTTTGACCACCAGTCGCGCAGTGACATGAATAGGGGAGGAATAAGTCAGGCCCCGCTCAAAACACTCAGGAATAGAATGCAAAGGTTCTCGAAACTCATAATCAACGAAATGCAATTCTAGCCTTGTGCCAGTGTAATCTTGAATTGGAGATATTTCCTCAAAGAGCTCTCGCAAGCCGTCTTCTTGAAACCAGCAAAAGGAATCAAGTTGGACGTGAATAAGGTCGGGTATTTCTAAAGCCTGGGGCAATTTGGCAAAAGACTTCAGCAACTTATCGTTATGCATAGAGGAAACGATCCTGATTGTTCAAAACAACTTCTTGAAGGCATTAACTGGGAAAATCTAAGATACCGAGACCAAAAGAGAATGGGAACATAACACAAACTAGTTAGTATAACACCATGGTTTAATCTTGTCAATACCCCTAGCCACCCACATAGTAACACGGGGCAGTGTATTCTGCAAATTTCTTCTCAATTTACTCTACAGGGGTGGGGTAGCCAAGAGATGGGTGTTGACGGTTGACACTAGACTCACAGCTAGAATATTTGGCTCATCGTCTTCATCTTGTACGAGTGTGGGCGGGAAAAAGGGATTTGGATTCACTTGGTCAAGGAGCCTTCCTGTCTGGCAAAACTAAAGCCCCAGTCCAAAGGCTATGACTTCCCTGTGCAAGTCAGTGTCACCGGCAGCAAATTGTGCGGCCTTGACACGACGATAATAGAGACCAATATCATGGTCCATGGTATATCCGATAGCTCCATGAGCAGCAATAGCTTCAATGCAAATTCGCTGGTAAGCTTCATTGGCTTTAGCTTTCGCTGCGGAAATTTGCCATGGCGATGGTGAGCCAACATCTATTCCCCACGCTGCTTGATAAAGCAAATACTGAACCGCCTCCACATCAATCAACATATCAGCCAATTTGTGCTGTATCGCTTGAAAAGAGCCGATGGGCCGGTCAAACTGAATCCGCTCCTTGGCATAGCTACTGGTCATGTCCAGGACAGCTTGACACGCTCCAGACATCTCGGCACACTTCAGCACAGCAGCGCGCTGCAATATGACGTCCACTATGTCCCAGCCTTTGCCTATTCTGCCCAAGATATTATCTTCGGGCACCGTTACCCCATCAAAGCTGACCTTGAATTGCCTGTCGCCGCCTATAGTCGGGATGGCTTCCATCTTCACATTTGGTCCCCTGGCATCCACTATAAATAAGGTGATTCCGTCCTCAAGCCTTTCACCATCTCCGGTCCTGCCCACTACCAGGATATAATCAGCGACATGGGCATCAGTGACAAAGAGCTTGTGCCCCTCGAGAACATAATTTGTCCCCCTCGATACAGCACGAAGTCTTACCTCAGAAGCTTTGTATTTGCCTGACGACTCGACCAAAGCGAAAGTCCACGTAGCCTCGCCCTTAGCTATTTGCGGCAGAAACTTAGTTTTTTGCTCGCTGCTTCCATATTCAAGTAGAGGCAGAGCACAAAGGGCGATAGTGGAGAAGAACGGACCAGGCAGGATATTTCTTCCCATCTCCTCCATCAAGATAACCAAATCCATAAAGCTAGCAGCCATGCCACCATATTCTTCCGGAAAGACGAGCCCCATCCAGCCCAGTTCTGCCATACTCTGCCACATCTGCACGTCATAGCCCCTTTCATCTTTGGCCATCTCCCTGACTTCAGCTTTAGGACATTCCTTTGCCAGGAAATCTCTGGCCGAAATCCGCAGCATGTCCTGCTCTTCCGTAAAACTAAAATCCATGATAACCCCTCAAAAAGTCTACTCCAAAAGAATTCAATATGATTTGGGCAATCCCAGTCTAAACTGCCCGATGATGCTTTTCTCAATTTCAGCAGTGCCTGCTGCGATCGCCTGACCAGGAAATCCGAGATACGCACCTTGTACGGCGCCATTGAGTTTAGCCCATTCAGAATCCGGGTCAGCTTGAGAATATATTCCTAGAATCTCTGCCCCAGTAATAGCCCCGCGTCTCATCAAGTCATCGCCCATTATCTTGTTCCTCGAGGACTCATAAACAGGAATTTGACCCTGAGTTATCCGCCAGGCAAGCTGAAAGGCGAACATCTTCAGCACTTCCAAGTCGATAGCCAAGTCAGCTAGCTTGGCACGAACCAGAGGATTCTTAGATAACGGCTGTCCTTCATACTCAGTCTGAGCAGCATACTCAGCTAGGTCTTCCAAAATCCTCTTTAAACTACCATAGGTGGTAGGCGCTATACTGCGTCGCTCAAAAGCCAGTGACTGCATAAGATAATACCAGCCTTTGTTCTCTTCTCCCACCAAGTTGGAAGCTGGCACTCTCACATTATCGAAGAATACTTCATTAAAGTGATGCCGCCCATAATAATTCAAAATAGGATTGACTGTAACACCTGGGCTCTTCATGTCCACAATAAAGATACTGATTCCGTGATGTTTCTTAGCGACGTTGGGGTTTGTTCTGACGGCCAGCCAGCACCATCTTGCCCGGTGGGCAGCGCTGGTCCACACTTTTTGCCCATTTATTATATAGTCATCTCGGTCCCTCACCGCCCGCGTCCGGATATTGGCAAAGTCTGAACCGGCATTTGGTTCACTGTAACCGGTGCACCAGACACCATCTTTTTCGCCTGAGGCAATCAACGGCAAATATCTTCCTCTTTGCTCTTCGGTACCAAACATCATCAAGCAGGGCCCTACCCATTGTATTCCGCTTATGCCCATCCATGCCCCTGGTATCCCCCAGTAGGCTATCTCCATTTCGTATATTGTCTGCTCCAAGAGAGAAGCACCACATCCACCATACTTCTCCGGCCAACTCATAACGAGCCAGCCTCTTTGCGCCAGTTTTCTGGACATCGATGTCTCGAACTCAAAATCCCTGAACTCACCATCAATTACGGTGTTGCGCATCAAATCCGGAGGCAGCTCGGCTTCGGCAAACTTGCGAATTTCTTCCTTCAAAGCCAGTTCTTTTTCACCCAGTCTGAAGTCCATTGTTGCCTTCCCGGAAATTAATTGTCTAAGGTGCAACGCCTCTGCGCTTATGACACTGCAAGCGATGATTCAAACAACAAATCACATTACCCAGCCGGGCAGACCAAATTTATAGTGATACTTGTTATTGTCCAGATTTTCACACAACCGGCGGAAGCACCGTTGATCGCATACGGTGAGCCATCACTTGGGTTGTGGCGGGTCTGGATTTACCAAGTCCTTAGTCATCGCTGAGGACATGAACATGAATAGCTCGTCAATCGTCCATCCGCCAACTTTGACCAGTTGCTTCTCCAACACCGGGTCTGAATAGAGCCCAATTCGGCCTCTCTCTACATAGAATGTCCGTCCATTGACATTAGCACCATCATCAGAAGCGAGCCATACCACCAGAGGAGCAATGTCTTCAGGCTTCATCTGCTCAAACCTGGCCATAGCGTCTGGCCGAGCTTTTCTCATTTCGTCGCTGAGGGTAAGCCGGGTCCCAGCGTTGGGCCGGATACAATTACACGTCACACCGTACCGCCCCATATCCCGTGCCACTTTTCTTGTTAAGCCGACGATTCCTTCTTTAGCTGCACCGTAATTAGCTTGCCCATAAGTAGTGGCATTGAGACCTGCTACGGATGAGGTATTTATTATTCGCCCATGTCTCTGCTGGCGGAAGAAGGGACTCGCTGCCCTGATGGTATAAAAATGACCATAAAGGTGCACTTTGAGCACTAAATCCCAGTCTTCCTCGCTCATTTTGAACAGCATCCTGTCACGTAGAATCCCGGCATTGTTGACCAGTATATCAACCTTACCAAAGCTGTCTATGGCAGTCTTTACTATGTGCTCGGCGCCCCTCATGGTGGCCACCGAGTCATAGTTGGCAACCGCCTCTCCACCCAGTTTCTTTATCTCCGCTACCACTTCGTCCGCTGGTGAAGTTGATGCCCCAGAACCGTCAACAGTCCCTCCAAGATCATTTATCACTACTGTAGCCCCTTCCGACGCTAAAGCCAGGGCTTCTCCTCGACCAATGCCTCGTCCGGCACCGGTGACTATAGCAACTTTGCCTGCGAGTCTCTTTGCCATCGTCAAACTCCTTACGTGTCCTTTCCCAATCTCCAAATAGGCGACAGATTGTATCCGACAAAGACTTGCCTACGACGGAATCCAACCCCTAAACCTACATATACATTCCGGCAGAAACGTTCAGCACCTGTCCCGTAATGAAAGCAGCATCATCTGAAGCCAGGAACAGAACGGGCTTGGCAGCATCTTCAGGTGTCATCAGTTTGACTTGAAGGAGAATCATATCTCTCACTTTCTTTGGTATACCAACTGCTTCTCCAGCTACCTCTTGCTGCTGTGTCTCTTTTTCTCTGGTCAATCGTGTATCTACAAAGCCGTAGGCAACGACATTGCAGGTAATGCCAAATCGTCCCCATTCCCTGGCTACAGTCTTGGTCAGCCCGATAAGACCTGACTTAGCAGCAGAGTAGTTAATCTGGCCGATGTTTCCCATCAGTCCAGCTACGGATGCTACATTGACTATTCTGCCATTGTGTCCTGCCTTCATCATATGTTTCGAAGCTGCTCTAATACAGTTGAACGTCCCCTTAAGACTAATATCAATACATATATCCCATTGGGCATCCGTCATCCTACTTATCAAAGCATCTCTGGTAAGCCCGGCATTATTGACGAGAATATCTATCTTGCCGTATTTCTCCACTGCCTTGTCCATGACTTTCTGGCAATCCTCAAATTTCCTCACGTCACCAGCACAACCGTCAGCTTTCCCCCCAGCAGCTTGAATTTCCTTGACTACCTCCATAAGCGGCGCCTCATCAATATCACTCACAAGAACAGCAGCACCTTCTTTGGCAATCAACAGGGCATCAGCTCTGCCTATGCCGCGCGCCGCCCCGGTGATAACCGCTACCTTGCCATCTAGTCTTCCCATTTCTTTACCTCCTTCAAATTCGTTGTCTCAATAACATAGCCCTGATTCACCATTTCCAGGAAATTGCCTCCGAATGGCTGCCAAACCCACGCTCTCACTTATTTCCTTTTCCGTGCGGGTAAGGCAACCAGGGCTGAGCCAGGTGTCGTCTTTTCTCCTTTTCCGTTCTCCACCCAGATCTCGCACTCAACAAGATGCTCATCACCTTCTTCGTATTTCTTGGTCACCTTGCCTTTGCACCACCAGGTTTCGCCATCACGAGGCTCCTCCATCGTCTTCATTTTCCGGGGGTAATCCATACCGCGGTACTGGCAGGACAGTCTCTTGAGTTTCCCCTCCTCTCCAATCCAATCAGTCATCAATTGTCCCAACCAGGCACGCTTAAGTGCGCCGTGCACAATAGGGGCACCAACACCCATAGCCTTAGCGAAATCTTCGTCATAATGCAAAGGATTGAAATCCCCTGACGCCCCCGCCCATTGGACTAACATGCGAGTTGTAGCAATCTTAGCCAATGGTGTTACCTCACCGCTTATTTCAACATCTTCATAGCAAATTTGTTCAGCCATCTTTCCTCCCAAAACAAAGTGCTTGAAAAACTAGAACTGGATTATTGTTGCCCAGCTTTTGAGCACCACGTTGCCCTTTTGGTTCACAAAAGTGACCTCCGCTGTGGTGAACATGGTCTTGCCCAGTCTGGTTTCACGTTCGGCTACCTTGGCAATTTTGGTCGTGGCGGTCAATACATTGCCAGCACCGATGGGTTCAATAAATTCGAAGTCAATACCTCCATCGAGAATCCTGGGAGGTGCTCCAGCTTTCACCAGAAACGCGAACAGTTTTTCCGTGGGGCGTCCGGCCTTGGCTGGCCAACCGGTGAAACCAGGAGGAGCTATCAACCGTCCATACTTGGTTTTACTGGCAAAATCCGGGTCATTATAGAGAGGGTTTGGATCACCTATGGCCTGTGCATACCTTTGAATTGCGCCTTCCTCGACCTTGAAAACGATAGTGTCCAGGGTCACATCTATCAGTTTACGCAGTTCGTCCGTAATCAGACTATCATTAGCCATAGCTAGCCTCCCGGATTCAATTTCTCTTACAATCCTATAATAGCAATACTGACGATGTTCATGGGTGGAAAACCGCCCAAATTGTGAGTTAGCCCCAGCTTGGGATTCTTGATCTGCCGTTCTGGTAGCTGGACTTTGCCCTGCAACTGCTTATACATCTCGTACAGCATCCTGAGGCCAGATGCCCCAATAGGATGCCCGAAGCATTTCAAGCCACCATCGGGCTGAATAGGCTGCGGGCCATCATGGTCGAAACGGCCAGCCTCGATGTCTTCCTTGACCTTCCCTCGCGGGCTGAACTGCAAATCTTCCATGGTCACTGCCTCAGTTATGGAGAAGCAATCGTGCACCTCAGCCATACTTATCTCTTCACGTGGATTCTTTACCCCGGCTTCGTTATAAGCTAGTTTGCCACCACGACAAGTAGTCTCAACATGAGCTCCATCCCACTTGGTATACATTAATTCCTCGCCCGAACTTAGAGCGATTTGCAGTGCCTTAACACGTATGGGGTCTGGCCGGAACTTCTTGGCCATGTCAGCTCTGGTTACGATTGCAGCCGCTGCACCATCACTGACTCCGCAGCAATCAAAAAGCCCCAATGGCCAGGCGATGATAGGCGCTTTTATTATCTGTTCCTCAGTCACTTCACGGCGCAAATGTGCCTTCGGGTTCCGGGCTCCATTATAATGGCTTTTGACTGACACTTTAGCCAGCATTCTCTTGCCTTCCTCCGGATTGAGACCATATACAGCGAAGTATCTAGTCGCCATCATGGCAAAAGCCCCGGGAGCGGTCAATTTGGGCATAATCAGTGCATTTTTTGTCCCCATAAGACCAGGGCCACCGGGAAGCCCACCATACCCCGTATCCTTGAGCTTTTCTACACCCAAAGCCAGAGCAATGTCATAGGCCCCTGAAGCCACGCCATAGCATGCACCCCTGAAGGCTTCTGTGCCAGTAGCACAAAAATTTTCCGTCCTGGTGACCGGAATAAAAGGCAGCTTCAATGTCAAAGACAAAGGTGTAGCCCCTTTTCCCACGCTTTGTTCCTCAAAATGCACGCCAAACCAGGCGGCATTGATGTCCTTCTTCTCTATACCAGCGTCCTCGATACATTCCTTAAAAGCATCTACCATAAGGTCCTCTGCACTCTTATCCCATAGCTCCCCAAATTTAGTGCAACCCATGCCTATAATAGCAACTTTGTCTTTAATACCTTCTGCCATTCTTTGCTCCCTCCGTAAACTTCATTATCTATTGCCGTAGTCAGGCACGTATAGGCGCTGCCTTCCACGAATAACCGTGAACACCACTTGACTCATCAACATATCGTCTGCGAAAGGTCATCTCTACCGGCATCCCTACTTTGACAGAATCCAGGTCACAGTCCGTGAAATCAAACCAGTATCTACCGCCCCCATCAAAATCTATCAGGCCATACACTGAAGGCGGGTCGATACTGGCAGCTAGATTATCACCGGTATAAGTAAATATGACGCCCTTCTTGTCCGAAAAGCGATAATCTTCCATCTGGTCAATGGCTCCGCAGTCAGGATTCACACATACTCTCTGATATGGATATTGCGGCGTGCCGCATTTCTTGCACTTCGAGCCACAAAGAGACAAAATTACTTTCCTCTCCCTGAACAACGCCGACATCGGTGTGCGAATGCTTATCTCGCCACGCATACCTAGGTCCATCGGGGCCAGATTTCTGAAGGCAAGATATTTTTCATAGCTGGCAAGATCTTTCTTAGAAGCGAGGTGTCTCTTGACCGCCCTTTTTTTAGCCACATTCTTTATTTTCTCAGTGACCTGGAAAAACATTGCGTCGCCGCCATTTCCGAAGCTGGCGACCAGTATTTTATCGCCTGGCTTGGCATCCTCTAATGCCGCCACCAGCATCATTAAAGGTGAAGCTGAGCCAGTATCACCCACTGTGCTAAGCAATGTATCCTGAAGCTGACCAGGGTCGGCACCTAACCGCTTAGCAATAGCTCCGTGTTCTCGTGCATACAGACCCGGATAAATTATCTTGGCAAAGTCCTTGATGTTCAGCTCGTATTTCTTCAATAGTCCGGCAATTACCTCCGTGATAAATTGACTGTAGCCAGAATCGCGAATGAATCTGTCTTCCCAAGCATGTTCAAACTTTTCTCCACTTGCCCTCCAGCGGTCGGGGAAATCGTAGGAGACAGAATACGCACCCTCAAAAGCAGCAATCACATCATCGTTGCCAACAAGAAGTGACGCAGCGCCATCACCATAGAGAGACTCTTGAGGACTGCCCGGTTTGCTCAACCGGCAATCGGAAGCACAGACAAGGACGTTACTTGATGTCTCTCCCTTTACAGTATCAAGGGCGGAAAGCAGTGCAGTGGTCCCTGATTTCGTGGAACCTATGACATCGGCGGTCCTTATATTTGACTGCAAATCAAGAGCAGTAGCTACCAGGGCTGAATTCTGCCTTAACATATAAGGCTGACTGGTGGTAGCAAGATACAGACCGTCAACTACCTCTCGTTTTACATCACCCAAACAATCGATACCTGCGGCTACCGCCATGGTGAGAGTGTCCTCGTCATGATTGGCAACTGCATTCTCGCCGGGCGCTGGGAACGACCCCAGAAATGCAACAGCCATGAAGAGAGTATTGTGATTCATTCGATACCGTGGGATATAAGCTCCGTAAGACTTTATGCCGACCATTGACTGACCTCCTGACGCAAGCTTTTTCGAATAACCGACTATGGCATAAAAACTGCACGATGTCAAACCTTGATAACCTTGAAAATGACTCGATAATGAGTTTTCTACAAATGTCGGTTAACGCCTTCGGCAAGTCTTACCGCTTGACTATCGTTATCTAAATACCGAGAAAACAACACCCTCTTGCCAACTTGACGGGTCTTTGCCAGAATTGTACCATCAACTCAAGGGTAATTTGGGCCAAATCTCACTCACGGTCCAATACTTCAGCAAACAACAGCAGCGCACCAGATTGAGGGGGATGTATCATGAACATTGGCAGCGGAATAGAGGATAACGTCAAAAGGTTCGGCGAGTATGAAGTCCTTTATTTCGAAGGGAGATGGTACACAAACGTTGAGATAAATCATAACGCCAACCTGTTAGGGAATGCACTCAAAGGCCTTGGTATAAACAAAGGAGACCGGGTGGCGGTACAAATGCCTAACAGTCCGGAGCTGCTTTCTGCTTTTCCCGCCATATACAAGATAGGCGCTGTTGTCGTCCCTTTGAGTCCCTTGCTGAGGCCTGAACAGGCCGCATATATATATCGTGATTGTGGAGCCAAAGCTACCCTCACCAGCTCAGATTTCGTAGGCCGTGTATTAGAGGCGCAAAAGCAAACTCCAGACTTGCAGCATGTAATTCTCACAGACCGCGATGATGTTCCCAGAACAATCTCATATCGTAATATTATGTCAACTACCTCCGATACAATGACGATTGAACAGACCGACAACGACGATGTTGCCGCCTTGATATACACTGCCGGCACCACAGGACCACCCAAGGGTGTGATGCATACGCATTACTCGCTTTATATCAACGCCCTATTCTTCTACGAATACGTTCTGGTCCATCGTTCTTTGACTTTGCAGTTAAACACCCGCACGCTTAATCCCAAAACACTCCAATTCAATGAAGTCGCTCAGCGAGTCTCCAGTGTAAATCGAGAAATGGTCAGCCTGGGAGTGCTCCCTCTATCACATTCTTTTGGTATTGCCTTCAGCAACACCGGTAACTTCGTCGGCGGAAAGACGATTTTGCTGCGGTGGTGGAATGTTGAAGAGGCACTGAAAGCCATCCAGACATTCCGGGTCACCCAAATGGCGGCGGTTCCTACCATATATATCCAAATACTAGAATTCCCTGAGCTGGACAAATACGATCTGAGTTCGCTAGATGATTGCCAATGTGGGGCGGCACCACTGCCGGTGGAAGTAGCCTTAAGGTGGAAGGGAAAAGTGGGAGTGGATATTCGAGAAGGGTGGGGCTTAACCGAATCAGGAGCCACCACTACAGGGCAACCAGGCGACCTTCCCCCCAGGTATGGCTCCATTGGTAAGTGCCTGCTGAAATGCAACACCATAAAAGTTTTCGACGAGAAAGGTCAAGACCTTCCACCGGGCCAGCAAGGCGAGATAGCAGTCAAGGGGCCTACATTGATGAAAGGCTACTGGAACCTGCCCGAGGAAACAGCCAAAACCATCAAAGACGGCTGGCTTTATACCGGCGATATAGGTTATACGGACGAGGACGGCTACTTCTACATCACCGGCCGCAAGAAGGATCTAATTATCAGAGGTGGAGAAAACGTATCACCGGTGGAGGTTGAGGAGATTCTCCTGAAACATCCAGCAGTCGCGGAAGCAGGAGTCGTAGGCATCCCAGACGCTGTATATGGCGAGGAAATAAAGGCTTTCGTCGTCATAAGGCCGGATAAATACGTAAACGAAGAGGGACTAATTGCCTTCTGCAAAGACTGCTTGCCTACCTTTAAGTTACCAAAAAAGGTGCAATTTGCGGAATCCTTGCCCAAGAACATTTTAGGCAAGGTGCTAAGAGCCGAATTACGCAAGCTCGGTTAGCTTCGAGTAGCGTGACAAAGAATCGAAGGGAGGGACATGCCATTGCCTGAATTAGAATTTGACAAGACAAAATGCGCCAAGTGCCAAGCCGTCAGTTGCCTCGTCAAGTGCCAGTACATGGACTTCAAAGACAAAGCCCTGGCGAAGAAAGAGTGGCAGAAGGTAATCAACGGTCAGGACTCTTCCGTTCTCACGTCATGCACCACATGTTATGCTTGTGAAGAATATTGCCCGTCTGGTAACCACCCATTTTACTTGATTGTTGAGCAGCAAGAGAAGAAAGGTATATTACCGGCGCCGAGGCCAACCGTAACAATGTGGATTAACCAGTGCCAGCCGATAGGCAGATTCACGGTGGGCAAAGTTGAGGAAAGGGCATTATCATACTGCTTTTTGCCCCAATTTAACACACTGGTCAAGGGTAAGCTTTTCGACGGCATTGCCCTGTCTGTAATCTTCGGACAGGAGTTCTTCTGTAATGCTGTTTACCTGCATTACGCGAAAGCATCAGTAATAAAGGATAGGTTACCCAAGATAGTTGAGAATATTAAGAACCAGGGAATCAAAGAGCTTGTATGTCTCCATGATGAATGTTATGGTACCTTCACCTCGCTGGCGCCTGCTTACGGTATAGATATACCCTTCAAACCCATTCATTACTATGAATACCTGTATGGCAGGCTCAAGGAGCTCAAGGACCTGATAAAGCCGCTCAATATTAAAGCTGCCTACCAGAGAAATTGCTCAGCCCGGCTTTGCCCGGAGACAGACCACTATGTGGACGATATATTCGAGCTGCTTGCGGTAGAGCGAGTCAAGCGGAAGTACGACAGGGAAAATGCTCTGTGCTGCGCCGAAATTTTCAGGATGGCGAGTGGGCCGGCGCTGGCCGATGATGTCCAGAAGCGAAATATAGGCGATATGGTGAACTTCGGAGCCGAATGCTGCGTTTTCAATTGCCCTGCTTGCTGGGACTCGCTAGCCCATAAGGTTGTCAAGCAAGGCATAAAGCCAATACACATGATTGACCTGTGCAAACTTGCTATAGGCGAAGAACAAGCCTTGAGGCTACCTGAATTAGTAGCGGAGGTGTAAATTATGACGACCAGCAGTGCTTTATACGATTCGTTGGTTAAAATAGTCAGCAAGGATTTCGTCTCTGACCAGAAAGAGGAGCGCTATTTCTATGCCAGGGACGGCGGGCTTATGCCCCCGCATGAACCGGACTTTGTGGTAATGCCCAAAACAGCTGAAGAGGTGCAGGATATAGTGAAGCTGGCAAACAGAGAAAAGGTGCCAATAGTCCCCAAAGGGTCGGGTTTGGCATTGACCGGTCTGGTTATCCCTCAACGAGGCGGCATTGTGCTGGATATGAAGCGGATGGACAGAATTCTAGAGGTAAACAAGAAAGCCAGATACGTCATCGTTGAAGCCGGTGTTACCCACGGTATATTGAAAAGCTATCTGCAAAAACACCACCCTGACTTACGGCACAGTGTACCCGACGCCCCGCCAGTAGCCACGGTAGTCGCTAACGCGGTAATACATGGGCAGGGGCGCCTGTCTCAGCAGCACGGTTTCAACTCCGACATGGTCTCCGGCCTGGAAGTTGTCCTACCTACGGGAGAACTCTGCCGCATCGGCTCGTGTTCAGTGTCTCCATACTGGTTTTCAAAGGGGCCCCCGCTGCCGGATTTGTCTGGGCTCTTTCTGGGCTGGTTCGGCACCACCGGCATAATCACACGACTCGGCCTGAAGCTTTTTCCATGTAAGAAAATGAGGGACGTCATGCTTTTCCTGACAGACAGGGCCGAGCTGGTCCCGGACGTTATGCTGAGGCTCAGTCACACGGAGATGGTAGAAGATGTGGTGGTATCCGCTCAGCCGCTGCCTTTGAGATTCAGAGGGACCTTCTGGATAATGTCTTACATAACAGGCGATTCTGATGAAGAACTTGAGTTTAAGCGCAAGATGGTGTGGGGTGCCCTCTGGGAACATTTTGAAAACCGGGACGTGGGCTTCCTGAGCACATCTCCAGACATGAAAGCACCATTGATGTCAATGCCTTCAAAAGATACGTGCAGATTTGCCGACGTGTCTAAAGGTGGCGGATTTCAATACGCCGGGCCTATTACTCCCATTGAGAAATTCCCGGCCTTCGTCAGGAAGCTGGAGGAGGTCGCCGTAAAATATAATGTCTTCTATGCATCCTCCACGCGGCTTATCGGTGCCGGCCATTGCATGATGTTTTCCTTCTCTTTTTCCTTCAACAGAGCTAATGCCGATGAAATGGCAAGAGCCAAGAAGGCTTTGGATGAATGCAGTCAGTTCGCCCTGGAAGAAGGAGGCGTGCTCTGGAAGGCGGATATCTACGAACAGAAGCTGCTGATGGACAAGATGGATCCAAATACGCTTGCCCTTATGAAAAAGATAAAACAGCTCCTGGATCCCAATGGAATCATGAACCCTGGAAATTGGGAGGTAAAGTAATGCAGAAATATGTTAGTCAGATCCATAGGTGCTTCAGGTGTGGGTACTGCAAATTTCCCACCGATTATTCAAGCTTTAATTGTCCTTCTTATAGAAGGTTCAGATTTGATAGCTATTCCACTGGTGGGCGACTCTGGCTTATTTATGCCTGGTTGAAGGGTGAAATCGAATGGTCAGAGCACTTCGCTGAAATCCTTTACACCTGCACAACCTGCAAAAACTGTACCGAGCAATGTCCAATGAAGTTCGCTCCTGACATAGTTGACTGGATTGTTGGAGCCAGGAGCGATATGGTTGAGAAAGG
Organism: Dehalococcoidia bacterium; assembly: GCA_049671165.1. Taxonomy (GTDB): domain Bacteria; phylum Chloroflexota; class Dehalococcoidia; order GIF9; family AB-539-J10; genus RBG-13-51-36. Next base: position 92,616 of record JBATUN010000014.1, read on the forward strand.
TAAAATACCGCCCCGTGTGGCGCGCTTTTTTGAAGCTGTTTATGGCTATGGAAATCCTTTTAAGCAGCTCAGGAGCGACAGAGCTGCCTGGGCCAACGGCACCAAAAAGTACGCGACAGGAGATGAATACCTGTTGTATGTCGGCTGCCTGGGCTCGTACGATGAAAACGGACAGAAAATGGCCAGAGGCCTGGTAGACATATTAAACGCCTCGGAGGTATCCTTCGGGATACTTGGTGAAGAAGAAGAGTGCTGCGGCAACGAGATATACATGTTGGGTGAAACAGGACTGTTTCAAAATCTGGTGGAGAAAAACAGCCAGAAATTCAAAGAGCTTGGCGTTAGTAAGGTGATTACGCTTTGCCCGCATGGCTACAACACCATGAAGAACATTTATCCAACATTAGGTGGAAACTTCGAGGTGTATCACTATAATCAAATCCTTAATGATTTGATTAAGAAGAATAAGATAAAACCTTCACGAGCTAAAGCAAAAGTCACTTATCATGACCCCTGTTTCCTCGGACGCTATAATAATATTTACGATGAGCCGAGGCAGATACTGCAAAGTATTCCGGGCATTAAGCTGGTGGAGATGGAGCGGAACAGGAAAGACGCTTTTTGCTGTGGCGGTGGCAGCGGCAATTTCGTCACCGACCTTTTAGCCGGCAGTGTGGATAGCCCGGCACGGATCAGGGTCAGAGAAGCCTACGAAACCGGAGCCGATACTTTAGCGGTTGCTTGCCCCAGTTGTCTGACGATGCTCACCGATGCCGTGAAGGCAGAAAACCTGGATGATAAGTTGGCTGTCAAAGATATCTCGCAGATTTTGAAAGAGTCTTTGTCTGCCAAATGAGCCCGGCCTACAGGACCAGGTTCTGCAAGCTACCCATTATTAGTGCTGCTGCTATCATTATTCCAACAGCTTTAAGCACGTCTCTTGCCCCCAGCTCCCGGGCCAATATCACAAAGGTAGCTACGCAGGGGAACAACATAGCCAGAACTGTACTGCTGATAACCAGTTGCTTAGCAGTTAGAGCCAGAGGAGCTAGCATGCCCATGGCCACATCCTTACGCAGAAAGCCAATGACCAGGGCTGTAATTGTCTCTTTAGGCAACCCCCACAGCCCGGTCAATACCGGGGCGGTAATATCAGCAATGGCATTGAAAACTCCTAAAGTGTACAGGATGTTTACCACCAATATGGTGCCGAGGACTATGGGCAGGGCTTCTTTAATAAAGCCAGAGACCCGTAGCCAGAGCTTTTCACCAATGACCCGCCACGACGGCAAGCGATAGGGGGGAATCTCGACCAGAAGTTCCGGGTTGAATCCTTTGACAGCACGATTAAGGATTAGCCCTATGATAACCCAGGATATAAACAGGCTCCCATAGACCATGGCTACGTATCCCACCCCCTGCTGCCCAACCAATCCGATTATCATAGCCTGCAAGGCAGCACAGGGAACGCCAATAGAAATCAAAGTCGCCGCAATAAACCTTTGTTTACGGGTCTCCAAAATACGAGTTGCCATAACCGCAGGCACATTACACCCAAAGCCCAGAATAGTGGGGATGATGGCATAGCCGTGTAGTCCCAACCGGTGCATTATTGTGTCCATCAGTACCGCCAGACGGGGCAGGTAACCAGCATCTTCCAGTATTCCTAGTGCCAGGTAAAAAGAGATGATATACGGCAACACCGCAGCGAGGGGAATGTAAAGTCCAGCGCTAAGCAAACCGAAGGACTGAAAATAGTCAATTTCTCCCCCAATAAGGTTACCTATCAAGACGTTGTGCCAGAAACCTCCTGCCCCTAAAGCAAGGCTCAGTTTCATTAGCAGCGGTGTCCACAGCCCTTCAAAGAGGGGCTCAGCTACATAGCCAATTATTCCTTCGCCAACGAATCGGACGAACCAGAAGGTGGCAAAAAGGACCAGCAGGGCGATAACTATCCCGCCTATCCGATGACTACTGGCATCTTCTAAATTCTCATACCAGCGATGGTGGCGATGGCTCAACGATTGCACCTGACTCACGATGTCACCCACTCTCGCCCATCGCTCATCACTATTAGAATAAGTACGAGCTTTTTCAGGCACCTTTGCCTCGGGAAGACGCCTGACTAATTCCCTTACTCCCTGTCCGGTAACGCCTGCTGTAGGGACAACTGGCACTCCGAGAAGTTCCTCCAGCTTGGCAACATCAATATTTATGCCCCGATGCCGAGTATCATCCCACATGTTGAGGGCAACGATTACTGGAGTCTGTCTCTCCAGCAACTGCAAGGTCAGATTGAGATTTCTCTCCAGATTGGTGGCGTCAACAGCATTTATGACCAGATCTCCTTCCTTGAGCATTTCCACAGCGACTTCTTCCGCCTTAGAAGTTGGTTCAAGGGTATAGTTGCCGGGGACATCGATAAGCTCAGCCTGCTCCTCTCCCAGCTTCAGACACCCTTTAGTGAACCCCACGGTCGTGCCGGGATAGTTGGAAGAGATAATATGTGTACCGGTCAGTCGAGAAAAAAGGGCGCTTTTGCCCACATTGGGATTACCCACAAGCAGGATACGCGTCATACTAGGAAGCTCGCGGCAGATATCTATCTAATTCAACTATTATTTTTCTGGCCATGCCAAAACCAACAGCCACCTGGCTACTATTCACCCTGAGCATAACCGGGCCACGAAATAGCGTAGAACTCACCTTGGTTACCTTCTTTCCCGGCCTGATACCCAGAGCATCCAGACGCCGAATTAAGCCATGTCCTCCCAAGATTCCGACCACGGTGCCTGTCTGCCCGGTCCTCATCTCGGCCAGGGTCAATTGTCCTTTTTGATACATGGTCATAGCTTATCCTCTGTTTCTAGTAAGTTAGTCTTGTTTAACTTACAAATTCCAAATTTTTTTGCCGTTTCTATTTCCTTTTTTTCACATGTCTGCGCGAGCAATCTTGAGGCAGCTCTCCATGCTGCAAATAATACTCATATCTAGTAGGGAAGTTTGTCCCCCCCAGTGGACAGGCCTCCATAAACTCCACAAACTTCGCTAGCCTCTCCATACTCAAGGAGCTAATGACGTGTTCAATCTTGCAGGCATCTTCTTCTGCGGTTTCCCGGCTAATACCCAGAGCTTGTGCAAAAAAACGGGTCAACGCCTCATGGCGGTAAATCACATCGCGGGCAACCTCATCACCTTCAGGAGTGAGCTTTATATGGCCATATCTCTCATGCTCCACAAGCTCCTGTTGCGAGAGTTTTTTTAAGGCAGAGGTAACACTGGGCATCTTAACCCCCAACGTTTGGCTGAGTTGCTTCACCTTAACTACCTTCTTTCCTTCGGCAAGCTTAGCTATTGCCTCAAGGTAGTCTTCCATACTGGCGGTTTGCTCTCTCCGCACTTCTTGTCTTACCATTGCCCGCTCCTACAGTTGTTAGGCATGACTAAGAATTTTAATGCAACTCGTTTCTCCTGTCAAGATCTTGCCTCGGTGTGTTTAACAATCCCCGATGTCATCGCCAGGCATCTTATGCCGAAGCAATTTCAAGGCATTGCCTCGCTCCGCTCGCAATGACGGACGCAGAGACGGTAAACAAGCTTCTTGCTTGGCTTCTACAAAATGGAAAGGGTTTGTTATGGTCGGGGTGAGTGGATTTGAACCACCGACCTCATGGTCCCAAAGCAAGCTAGCCAAAAGGCGAAGACCGCTTGCCTCCTTTCTGAGAGAGATCCTGCCAAACAGTAACCAAACAAGTGAGCTGGCTGTCCGGTGTCTATAATGGATTCCGAGGTGGCAATTGAGAAGCGACTCCTGCCGGACAGGAATTTGATTAACGACCCCCTCTTGTCGATTGTCAGCTATAACCGCGCGGCTACGGGCGACCGCTTAGTTGGGCGCAAAATAGTGGTATGTTTGCCTGCTGTCATCGTCTGGTAGCTAACTGCAGCAGCGACTGGTAATTTCGAGTCTTGCGGCGTACGAGGCCCACAATCCCTTCCGGGACTGTCAACCCTTTGTACTGGCTGATCGAAAGCTCAATTCAGTGTTTTTTCCGGGCAGCTCTTCTTCGGCCTTGCCTTTCTGTCCGGGCGGTTCTCCTTCTACGCACGAAGAAAATCGCCAGTCCAGCGGCCACCACCACTGCCGCTATAATCCCGCCGAATAGCGGCCAGCTGAGCCCAAAGTTGGCAGTTATGGCGTAGGTGCCGTGCATGGTGATGATGGTTGTGGCGGCGTTCACATTGGCGATGGTGTCCACATCACCGGTCCAGTTGACAAAGCGGTAGCCCTTCTCGGGCCTGGCAACGAGGCGCACGAGCTTCCCAGCATTGTAGACAAACATGCCATCACCGGGCTTGATAACCGAGCCGCCAGGAGCGCTGGAGATGGTGAGGGTATACTCGACAACTCCCAGGTTCCACTTCGCAAGCTCCATCTCAGGGCCTGCAGCGACCACAGTGCCATCTTTCTTAAGCCCCACCGTGTGTTGCCAGCCTGCGGCGATCTCGATGATGTCCGTCCAACCGCCGACATCGCACTGTCCATAGAAGTTTTTTCCTGCGGCGATTACGCTGCCGTCAGCCTTGAGCCCTATTGTATGCTGCCAGCCTGTGGCGACCTGAGTGATATCGGTCCAACCTCCGACATCGCACTGCCCTTGAGAATTATCTCCCCTAGCGACCACGGTGTTGTCTTTTTTAAGCCCCACCGTGTGACCCCAGCCTGCGGTGACCCGGATGATATCCGTCCAGTCGCTGACAGCACGCTGCCCGTACTCGTTGTCCCCCACAGCGACCACGGTGCCGTCCTTCTTAAGCCCCACCGTGTGCTGCATACCTGCGGAGACCTGGATGATGTCCGTCCAGTTGCCAACATCACACTGCCCCTCATAGTTGTCTCCCGCAGCGACGACGGTGCCGTTGTCCTTAAGGCCCACCGTGTGGTGCCAGCCTGCCGCGATTCGGATGATGTTCGTCCAATTGCCGACATTGCACTGTCCGTAGTAGTTGTCACCGACAGCTACGACGGTGCTGTCGCCCTCAAGTCCCACCGTGTGGTCATAGCCTGCGGCGATCTGGATGATGTCCATCCAGTCGCCGACATTGCACTGTCCGTAGTAGTTGTGTCCCACAGCGACAGCAGCACCGTCATCCTTGAGCCCCACCGTGTGGCCCCAGCCTGCGGAGACTCTCTTGATGGCCGCCCAGTTGCCGACCGCACACTGCCCGTGAAAGGTATATCCCACAACCACCACGGTACCGTCTTTCTTAAGCCCCACCGTGTGCCAGCCGCCTGTGGCGATCTGGATGACATCCGTCCAGTTGCCGACATCGCACTGTCCGTAGTAGTTTTTTCCTGTGGTGACAAGGGTGCCGTCACTCTTGAGTCCCACGGTGTGTTCATTGCCTGTGGCGACCTGGATGATATCCGTCCAGCCGCCGACATTGCACTGCCCGTCGTTGTTCTGTCCCACGGCGACCACCGTGCCGTCGGCCTTAGCCCCCACCGTGTAATAGCTGCCCGCGGCGACCTGGACGATATCCCTCCAGTCCTCGACATCGCTCTGCCCGGCAGTGGTATATCCCGCGGCCAGCACAGTGCCATCCGCTTCAAGCCCTACCGTGTGACCATAGCCCGCGGCGACCTGGATGGTGTCCGTCCAATCGCCAACATCGCACTGCTTGCCACCATTCCACCCCACGGCGACCACCGTGCCGTCGGCCTTAACTCCCACCGTGTGGCCCCAGCCTGCGGCAACCTGGATGATATCCCTCCAGTCGCCGACATTGCACTGCTCCTGAGTGTTATCTCCCACGGCAACTACGCTGCCGTCGTCCTTGAGCCCCAACGTGTGTACTTCGCCTGCAGCGACCTGGATTATGTCCGTCCAGTCGCCAACATCGCATTGCCCCTTAACGTTCTGTCCCAGGGCGACCACTCTGCCATCGGCTTTGAGCCCTACCGTGTGATGGTAGCCTGCGGCGACCATGGGCGCTGCTTGCCCTTGCCCTACAGAATCCGTGTTCAGTACCATTGCGGAGCCAGGGCTGGAAATATTCGCCGCTGAATGATTAATCGCACGGTCACCTGGCAGATGCACGGTTGCTGAAGTTCCCGCTACCGAAGCCGGAAGAGTCAGGCTGAACAGCAGAAAGATAGCAAGTAGGGCTGGCAAGAGCATCTTCTTATTGTTCGCGAAGGTGCCTATGGTGTATCGACTCAGCTCGACTAATATAGTGCTCGCTGGCATGTGCCCTCCCCGTTGTTTATTTCTTACTGTGTCTGTTGATCCTGGCGGTGGCGATACGCTTGAATATAGCGTCGGGCGCGTTTATCGCGACCAACGATTAGGTCGGCGGCCATGACGGTTGGTCTTACCTTGGCGACGTCGGTGATGAGGCAGGTGATGCCTACCGCAATAACCATGGCCACGAAGGCATCATTTAGCAGTTCACGATCGGGTAAGCCAAATGAGGTATTGCTGGCTCCCAGTGTCATGTTCACACCCAGTTCAGACCTAATTGTCCAAATAGCTTCCATAACTGCCGCTCCTGAGGCGGGTTCGGCTCCCACCGCGAAAGCCAGGCAGTCAATGACTAAATCCTCACGGGGGATACCTGCTGCCTCGGCTCGTTCCACTATCTTATGGGCAACTCGCACCCTTCCATCAGCGTCCTTGGGGATACCGTCTTCGTCCTGCACCATACCGATGACGGCAGCACCATATTCTTTGATCAGGGGCAGTACTCTTTTCAGGGAGTTCTCTTCGCCGGTAACCGAATTCACCAGCGGCTTACCCTTGTAGACCTTGAGCGCAGCCTCCAGGGCATCGGGGTTAGAACTGTCAAAGCATAGGGGTGTATCTACGGTTTCCATCACTGCCTGCACCGCCTTGGGCAAAAGGGCTGCCTCATCGATGCCAAATATCCCTACGTTAACATCGATAATATCCGCACCAGCTTGAGTTTGAGCCAGCGCTTCTTTGCGAACAATCTCCAGGTCGCCGGCCTTGAGGGTCTCGGTCAGTTTTTTCTTGCCGCTGGGATTGATACGCTCGCCGATAAGCACTGTGGGCCGGTCATCACCGATGATTACCTCCTTGTTTGGACTTGATACTTTTGTTTCCATCAGTCTATTTCCTCCCTCTTGCCGTCTATAATCCGGTATCTTCCCAGATAACTTGCCTGCACAAATGTTGGCTGAAAGCCAGGGCGGCTGGCTAGCTCAATATAACTGACTCTGGAGGCGACAGCCTGTGCCTTAGCCCGAGATTTGAGAGAAATCAGAGCCAGCTTGGCTCCCATGCCGGCGGCGTTGCCCACCTGCCGGAAGCGATTTAGGGGCAGCGATGGCAGCATGCCGATTGCTACGGCACTGGCTACATCAATGTAGGTGCCAAAGGCTCCGGCAATTATCACCTGCTTAATCTCAGCTTCAGAGCAGCCGCTCGTTTCCAGAAGCACCTGGATACCGGTGCGAATGGCGGCTTTAGCCAGCTGCAACTCTCTCACGTCATGCTGGGTGATGGTGATGGCCGGCTTCCCTTTCCGCTCCTCCTTGCTAACCAATATAAACTCACGCTGCCCCTTGTAGGCACGAACGCGATGTCGATTGTCTATTATCCTGCCACCCTCATCAATAATTTTAGCCAGATAAAGCTGAGCCAGGGCATCAAGTATGCCCGAGCCGCAGATGCCAACCGGCGGTGCCCCGTCGATGGTCTGGTACTGGATTTTATCGCCGTCTATGCGCAGGCGTTCAATAGCTCCCGTGGCTGCCCGCATGCCGTACTTGATATGACCGCCCTCAAAAGCAGGGCCGGAGGCACAGGAGGTGGCGGCTATCTTCCCATTGCAGATTAGAGAGACCTCGGTGTTAGTCCCGATGTCCAGAGCCACAGTTGTTTTTTTTGCCTGCCAGGCATCTGTTGCCAGCAACATGGAGACATGGTCGGCGCCAACGAAGCCGGCGATGTTGGGCAGCAGGTGTACATACGCCCCGGGGGCAATATTTAGCCCCAGCTCCCCAGCCCTGACCTCCAACGCCCGGCTGACGGCAGGTACGAAGGGGGAGAGAGCAAGCTGTTTTACCGGCAGGCGGAGGAAAAGGTGGTGCATGGCGGTATTGCCCACGACTACTGCCTCCACAATTTCTTCAGGTTTGGCACCAGCCTCAGCACAGAGGTCAGTGCTCAGCTCGTTGATGGCGTCAACCGCCAGCTCCTGCAACTGAACACCCTCATCTGGTGACTTTACCACCCTATTAATACGGCTAATGATGTCTTCTCCATAGCTAATCTGGGGATTCATTACCCCTTTGGCGGCTAAGGTCCGGCCGTCGCCGAGGTCAACCAGGTAGCCGGCAACCTTGGTGGTGCCCAAGTCTATGGCTAACCCAAGCTGGCGGCTCTTTGGGGGGAGAATGGCTATCACCTCGCCGTTACGGACTACAGCCCAGCTTTTCCACTTCCAGGACCGCAGCTGGTCAGAGATGGTGCGCAGGGCACCAATATTAACCTTGGTGCATCGCAGCTTGTGCTGCTGGTTCAGCGCCTTAAGCAGGCGATCGGCATCAGCCTGGGGGGTTTCTAGTGAGGGTGCGGCTAGCTGCAGGCGGTAGGCTCGAAACGGCGACTCGGGACGGACTTTTACCTCCAGCCCCTCCACCTGGAGCCGTTGCGGGGTGGTCATGGACTCGGCGGGCACAGCTACTTTGCAGTCGCTGGCGGGATAGGTCTGGCAGGCAAGTCGCCACCCCTCTTTGATTTCCCGGCGGGAAAAGGTCTCCAGTTCGTTGGGCGTTGGCTTGGAGACAGTCCCACTTATAACTTGAACCTTGCACGAATGACACGTCCCTTTGCCGCCGCATATACTGCTTATACCGACGCCGAGCCGGCGGGCGCAGGCCAGAAGCGACTCTTTCTTGCGGCATTTACCTCTTAGCCCTACCGGCTCAAAATCAGTGGTGAAATCAGCCATTTTCTTCCTATTCTGTTACTTTATAGTGGCAGGTTTCCCTGAGGTTGCAGCGGGCGCAGACTTCAGCATCTGTCCACCTTGTCATCTTGGGACCGATGCCCATGAGCATGGAAGCCGATTTGCGGGGGACCATTACTCCCGAAGCGGTCAGGCTCACGCCGATTTCATCTGCGTTGACCAATCCCAGCAGGTTCCACTGCTGGGTCAGGGGAAAACCGGGCATACCCGGGTTAACCGGGCTGCTTATCTCATAACCCCGAGACGAGACCTCACTGGCGAGACGCCTGAGGACTTCCAGAGCCATCATGTCCACGGCGGTGCTGCCGATACCGTCCAGAATCATCCCCCGCATAGCCTCGTCGCTTTTACTGTAGTCTGTTACCTGTTTTTCCAGCCTGGGGCCGATGGTGCAGAGGAGAACGGCAAGCTCCTTCGCCTCGGGGAAGATTGCTGGTATTAATGGGCCGTGTATCGCTTTATCACCCTCCAGCGATATCCGGCTGCCGTTCATACTGCTTACCGTATAGTATTCATAAGCCGCCGCTGGCTCCAGCAGGCGAGCCTTCTTGACAAGAGCGAGTAGTTCCCGAATCAAAAGTCTTATCTCAGGCCTGACCTTGGCTCCTCTCCCAAATCCCTGCCGCCGCAGCATCTCGCCAGTCTTCAGGCTCAGGGGGATATCACGGATTACGGGCATAGCTTCTCCCCGCTAGAGTGCCTATTTGTAGATGCCGTATTTCTTGACGGTATCGACTATCGTCTTGAGATTATCCCATTTCACATTATCAAAGAAGGCACCGTTGGCCATGATATAGCCACCATCCTTGCCGCAGATATCAATGAGCCTCTTGGTGTGGTCTATGGCGTCTTGGGTACTACCTACGGTCAGCAAATGCATGGGCATGTTGCCACCAACGCAGGCAATGCCATTCAGTGCTTTCTTGGCTTTAGCCATATCGGTCTGGTCAAACAGCCATATCACCTTACCTTTAGGTAAGTCCCCGACAATATCCAGACGTGAGTTATAGCCACCCTCAGCCCAGATAAAGGGCACCACTCCCTCGTTAACCAGGCCCATGATGACGTTTTTGAGGCTGGGCCAGTAGAATTTCTTATACTGCGCGTCGGAGAGGAAGCCGTCGGCGCCCTTATGCAGAGGCAGGAAAATCAGGGGGTTTCCGGACATCTTAGCCATGCCTGCCCCCATCTGAATAAACATTGGCGTTAGCACTTCCATAGCCTCGAGGAGCTTATCGGGCTGGCGGTATATATCCATCATTACCCCTTTGGTTCCCCTCAGGGTGTCGCCAATCACGTCAAAGGGTGCTTTGGTAGGTGCAGCTACGTAGGCGGGCATTCCTGCTTCAGCCATATCCTTGCCGAAGTTGCCGACAGCCCCTATCCATTTCATAGCTTCGCTCCCGGCTTCCAATAGTGCTTTGTAAGCAGCTTGAACTGGGGGTGTACCATAGGGTATAAAAGAAAAGGCAACTCCATACATTTCGGTTACACCAGCGAGGGGAGGGAGCGTTTGGAGGGGCTCCAAGGCTCCGAATACGCGCGCCGGCCAGATGTAGTTGAGGAAGTGCAGCGGATTATGAATAAAAAGGTCATATTCATCCGCCTTCATGTATTCGCCTTCAAGGCACTGGTAGGTAGTTTCCCTGGAGACTCCGTGGCCGGGCCACTTGTATAGTTTGAAGTCAAGAATCTCAAGGAACTTTCCCGGGCTGGGCACTTCACAGCCACCGTGACCATCCGGTTGAAAGTCCGTATAGAATTTTTTCCAGGTCGGTACGACTTTTTCGGAGTTATACATTACGTCGTAGGGGGTTAAGCCGGAGTAGTAAGCGGGGGCAAAGCTGGGAATCAGCAAGACCGGCACCCTGTCCGGCTTTTTCTTGAGTTGAATGGCGTCTTTTATCCTGGTTGTCCTTTCTTTGTAGAGCCTCTCGGCTTCAGGGCTGACGAACTTTACGCCCTCCGGTGAAATCCACCTGGCAAACAGCGCCTCCTGCTTTTCGTCCGAGGACATCTCTTCCCATTGTTTTTCCATGTTATTGCCTCCTGTAAATTATCTGGGGATTATTAACCAGCACCGATCCATTTCTTGGCCAGGGTAACTCCGGCCATGGCATCCTTGCCGTAGGCATCAGCGCCGGTGTAGTTCTTTATCTCATCGCTCATCTGACCGCCGCCAATCATGACCTTTACCTTATCCCTCAAGCCGGCAGCTTTTATGGCCTCCACAGTTTCCTTCATGGAATCGAAAGCCAGCGCCAGAAATCCGCTCAAGCCGACGATAGGGGCACCGGTTTCCTTTATCTTATCCACGAATTTCTGCACCGGCACGTCCACGCCGAGGTCATGAACCTCGAAGCCATTGACATCCAGCATGAATACGACGATGTCCTTGCCGATGTCATGTATATCCCCGGCGACGGTGCCGAACACAACCTTGCCTAGCTTTTTGCTCTCCGTCGTCGCGGTCAGCCTGGGCTTGACCAGCTCGGTCACCGACTTCAGTATCTCACCGGAATACACCAGGTCAGGTATGAAGTACTCGCTGCTGGCAAAGCGCTGGCCCACGATTTCCATGCCCTTTCTGGCATCTTCCATAATCTTGAGCGGGTCTTCACCAGCGCTCAGCCTATCCATCACAATCTTAATAACCTCTTGTTCCTTCAAATCAGCTAATGTGTTAACTAGATCTTTAGCCATCTTTCTTTACCTCCTTGACCTGTATTAGACTCCATAGTCCTCTAGCGTCAGCGTTATTTGAGAACTAATTATAACAGTGACACAGGAATTTCTCTATCTATTGGGTCGCAAACTCACGCAGATTGACAGGAAGCCATTTGTTCATGATACAATGCGGGCAATCTATGGTGGAAAGGGAGGCAGGATAACTATGGTCAAGCTCACAAAGACCAAGGACGAGATCATCCAGAAATCCAATGAACTCGCTATAGAATATGAAGCAAAATACAAGGGATGCGGCCAGTGTACATTCCTGCCAATAGTTGATGCTCTCAGATGGGGTGGTCTGGAGATTATTCCCAAGGATATGGAGGACAGGCTTTTTTCCGGGATATGTGTTCTCACTGGCGGTGTTGGCCTGAGTGGAGACGGTACCTGTGCCGCTGTAGCCAGCGGTGCTCTGGCAGTCGGCCTGGCTTTGGGAATTCTACGAGAGACCTTCAATGAAAGACGTTTCCGCGAGAATTGCGCTACCGTTCGCAATAGCCTTCTGAGTAGGTATTACGAGAAATATAATTCCCTACTCTGTAAAGATGTCCAGAGGAAGTTTTTTGGAAAAGCATGGGACTTAGCACGCGATGATACGGGTGCGGAGTTCCTGGGAATCACAAAAGGCTGTGTTATTATGGAAACGGCCATGTTGGCCACCGAAATTATCCTGGATGAATTTGAGAAAGGCAATGTCAAAGGTTATGTGGGTAGCCCGGAAGTCAAGGCTTGAGTTTTCAGCATTATGCGGTTTACTATAAATAGACTGAGAAATTAAAAGGAGGGAGATATGTCAGGAGAATTAAAGGACAAAGTAGCCATCATAACCGGAGCCAGTCGCGGTATGGGGAAAACCTTCGCCTTGAGGTTCGCCGAGGAAGGAGCCAAACTACTATTAACTACTACTAATCTGGAACGGGCTCAGGGCACGGTTAACGAGGTAAAGGCTAAAGGCGGGGAAGTCGCAATCATGGCGGCTGATATCTCGCGCGAAGATGCTGGTAAAAAGATAGCGGAAAGGGTTATGGAGCAGTATGGCAGGGTTGACATCCTTGTCAATAATGCTGCTATATGGTATGGACTCAATGCCCAGCCCTGGGATGCCTGGACAGTGAAGGAATGGGATCAAATGTTTGTGGTGAATGTAAGGGGAACATGGGTGGTCTGCCAGGCTATAGCTCCACTGATGGTAAAGCAGAAAAAAGGTAAAATTATCAATATCGCATCTAATGTTGCCAGAGTCCCCGCCGCCCAACTCTTTTTGCCATATGCCTGTACCAAAGGAGCCGTGTACATACTAACTCACGCCCTGGCTCGAGCTCTGGGTCCCTCCGGTATTAATGTCAACGCTGTTGCCCCGGGATACGTGGCTACTGAAGCCAGTTTAGCCCAGACTCATAGCGACAAAATATTCGGGATTGCCACCGGGGAACAATCAATTCACCAACGTTTACAGCCAACAGACCCGGCAGGGGCGGTCTTGTTTTTGGCCTCAGCTGCCTCGGATATGATCTCGGGACAGATTATCTACGTTGATGGCGGAACCGTGATGATATAGGCAACGGAAGCGCCGGCCTGTTCTAGTTCAGGCTCTCACTGTTGCCGCATGCGTCGTCCAGGCTAAGGCCAGAGTTCCTGAGCCGCATCTGCCAGCCCCAGTTCCAGCAGTTTCTTTCTACTGGGCTTGGCTGTCTTGAGATCCCAATCCATAGCAGTCAGGTACTCTTTGATCATGGTATCTTCGTCGATTGTCACTCCGGCCACGGGGCCCTCTTTTAATGGCGGTCGGCCTAGAACCCTGTCGGGGACTTTGAACTTCAGCGGATTCAACCCCTCGCGGATATTGAAAGCCTGCCGGAGGTTAGAAATTCTCTCCCCTGTCGTAAGTAATTCTTCATTAGTCACGTCCCAGCCGGTAACCGCCTTCATGAAATCAGCGATAGGGTCAATATTCGGAAAAGCCCAGTACACGAATAGGCACATCCCGGTACAAACCACGGTCTGGTGGAAATTGCTGCCTCTCTTGCGCGCTTCTCCCCGGCCGGAAAAGGACTTTAAGTCAAATTCAGGCAGCAGTCCTGAAGGATAGCTGGGGGCGTCTGACAACTCCGAGCCCACAAAGTGGCGACCCGGAGTGGGGTCCAGCCTGTAGCTGGTAGCATAGAAAAACGCATGCTTCGGGTCATGTGCCGGAAGTTCCTGCCCCCCAACATGTATGGCGTATTTATCGGCGCCCTTGCCAATCTTCTCCGCGGCCGCCTTAACTCCGTCGGCCAACACATCACCAAAACCTTCCCTCTTAGCCAATTTCTCGGTCATAGCCACGATGGCTTTGTGGTTGCCCCAGGTCATTTCGATACCGTCGGTATCTTTCTTGGTGATAAGCCCCTTCTCATAGCATTCAATGGCCAGGGCAATAGCTGCCCCGGCTGAGATGGTGTCAATTCCATAGCGGTCGCAAATATCACTTGCTTTGAGTATCGACTCCAGGTTGTTATTGAGACAATTGGTGCCAAACATGGCAATTGTTTCATATTCCGGTCTGCGTGAATCGGCGGCATATTTATACTCGCCAGTCCCGGCCTTCATGTATCCGCCGCATGCGATGGGACACTGGTAACAGCCGAACTTTTTCGACATACGTGCAATCACAGCCTCTTTGGCTATCGTCTGAAAATCCGGAAAGTCAATGACCCCTACTCCTGCCCAGTTTCTGACCGGCGAATCACCACCCAGGACGCCGATATCAACGAGGAAGGGCGTGCCGAACGGCTTTAACCAGGCGATATGCCCACCAAGTTCAGCCGTGTATTTCTTTCTCAGTTCCTTGGCTTTTGTCTCATCGGCAAGGGGGACCTTCATTTTGCCCTTCACCGCCACTGCCTTAAGCCTTTTTGAGCCCATCACGGCACCCAGGCCGGAACGAGCGGCAGTTCGGGTCCTGTTAAACACTGCTGCGATCCGAGAGAGTTTCTCACCTGATGGCCCGATGCAGGCTACCTCCACATCCTTGCCCAGTTCCGATTTCAGTATCTCTTCGGTCTGACGAGTGTCTTTCCCCCACACGTGGGCAGCATCTCTCAACTCAGCTTTGCCATTATTGACAAAGAGATAGACCGGCTTTGCCGATATGCCGGTAAAGAACACAGCATCGTAGCCGGCGAACTTCAGGAAGGCGCCAAAGTAACCACCGGAATTGGCATCGCCCCAGCCCCCGGTCAACGGTGATTTTGCTACCACAGTGTTCCTTGTGCCCGAAAGCGCCGGGGTGCCGCTAAAGGGGCCGCTAAGGATACCCAGGGTATTATCAGGTCCCAATGGGTCAACACCCGCCTTTTGTTGATTGAAGAGGATTCTGGCGCCGATGCCATAGCCTCCAATGAACTGGCGGCAAAGCTCTTCGTCGAGCGCCTCATCCCTTAGCTCATCTTTGGAAAGGTCCACAAACAGAGTTTTTCCCATATAACCTCGTGCCATACCTTGCCTCCTTTAATAGTTGCCCCGACTTCATCAAGGCTGTCCAATTCACCTCGAATAAGCAAACCCAAATATCAAAATCCAAATGACAATTCAAATCCAAATGCCTAAATGCCAAGATTAGTTCTTTTTGTCATTGGGGTTCTGAGCTTGATTTGGCATTTGAGCTTTGTCATTTGACATTGTTCAGAGACGGGCATATCACATCAGCTAAGCTACAGCCCTAGGTAGGCTGTCTTTACCTGTTCATTTTGCAGAAGGTCCTTGCCTGTTCCCTCTAAGACAATCTGCCCGTTTTCCAGCACGTACGCTCGATCAGCTAACTCAAGGGTTTGTCGGACACTTTGCTCAACCAGAAAGATGGTGATTCCCTGCTCACGAAGACGTTTTATGACCTCAAGGACTTCCGAGAATAATTTGGGTGCCAGGCCATACGATGGCTCATCAAACATGCACAGTCTTGGATTGGACATTAAGCCCCGACCGATGGCCACCATTTGGCCTTCGCCGCCGCTCAATTTTCTCGTTAATTGTCCTCCCCTCTCTTTTAGGACCGGGAAGATCTGATACACCTGGTTAAGCGTTTCCTTCCTCCGCTTCCAGGCTTCAGAGGCATACGCCCCCATATCCAGGTTCTCAGACACTGTCATGTCAGTAAAGAGCTTTCTCCCCTCGGGTATCTGACAAATACCTAGTTGCACAATGGCATGAGGTGCTAGCCTGTCTATTCTCTTGCCGAGAAACTCCACACTGCCTGAAGCTGGACGTAGCAGGCCGGATATAGTATTAAGCAGCGTTGTCTTGCCGGCGCCATTAGCGCCCACCAAAGCCACTACTTCCTTCTCATTGACCTTCAGAGAAACGTCGCGTAAAGCTTGAGACTTGCCATAAAAGACATTCAGGTTGCTAACTTGCAGCATGAGCTTCCCCCCCTAGGTATACATCAATAACCGTCTTATTGCAGGCAATCTCGTTGCACGTTCCTTCAGCGATCTTTTCACCATGATGGAGCACCATAATCCGCCCACATATGCCCATGATTGCCTTCATGACATGCTCAACCATGAAAACGGTAATCCCCCTATCCCGGATCCTCTTCACTAGCTCCATCGCCTCGCTTACCTCTGCGGGGTTTAGACCGGCCATCAGCTCGTCAAGCAGAAGTAGTTCCGGCTTGGTGGCCAGGGCTCTGGCTACTTCAACACCCTTCTGGTTGACCAGGGTCAAGTCCTTGGCTGGAGTAGCGCTAATTGCCGACAAACCAACGAAATCCAGTGCCTGGCTGGCTTCCTTGGCGGCACCTGGCCCTGACACACGTGCTGGGGTGCCGAAAAATGCCCCCACCAGTACATTCTGAAGGACCGGCATGTCGCCGAAAATCTTAACTTGTTGAAACGTCCTGGCTATGCCCATTTTGCATACTTGATGGGGCTTGAGGCCGTTGAGCTTCTGGCCTTTAAATTCCATTTCCCCTGATTTAAGAGGAAAAGATGCCGATATTAAATTAAACAGTGTTGTCTTACCAGCTCCATTGGGACCAATCAGCCCTACGATTTCGCCCTGGTCAATATGGAAGTCAACATGAGATACTGCGGCCAGGCCCCCAAAATACTTGGTTACATCTCGCCCTTCAAGTATTGGCACGCTGCTCCGCTTTACCTCCCTTCCAGAACTTCGATACTAGTGCCCCCAGTCTATTTCGCAACTTGGGTACCAGCGACACCAGTCCACCGGGCAGGTATAAGATAACGAGTATCAATATAATACCAAAAGCGAGCATATAATAATAAGGGGACTGGAGTCTCAGCGTTCGTTCCGTATAGGCGAAAATGGCTGCCCCTATCACCGGGCCATAAAGCTGTCCCATGCCGCCAAAGACAGCCATTAAGACCGGCATGAACGAATAGAACACATTGAAGGCGCTTGCAGGATCGACATATATCCACCTAGTGGCCATGATTGCTCCGGCTGCCCCCATGAAGATGGCGCTGATACCGAAGGTGAGGACCTTCACCCTAGTTGTGTTGACTCCCATGTGAGCAGCCGCTTCCTCGTTGCCACCGATGCTCTGCATAGCTAAGCCCAGCCTGGAGCGCCTGATAAGGTAGACAGTAACCAATGTCACCACCAGGATGCCGAGCATTACGTAGTAAACAGTATCGCCACCGACTGCGATGACATGCTGACCACGTTTGCCCACTATTTGAAGCTCCCAGAATACCAGAAGTTGCCTGATGAGCACAACGAGTCCGAAGGTGAAGATAGCGAAATATATGCCCTTCAGCCTCAGGGTCACGAAACCAACCAGAAGAGCAAGTACGAAGCTGGCAATACCTGCAATAACGATAACGGCAGGCAATGGTAACAATGCCCACTTTTCCGAAAACAGGAGAGCTGAAGTATATACGCCGACCCCGAAGAATGCCGCCGCTGCCAGCGACATGTAGCCGGTGGAACCGGAAAACATAGCCCAGCTCACGGTAAGAATGATGTACATGAGTATGATGGTCAACACCAGGACATCAGACCGTGAACTATAGAGGGGGAAAGTAGCCAAGAAGATTAAAATCAAAAAGAGTAGTCCCGCTACCAACAGGAACCTTCTGGATGTAAGCCTGGCAATATTCATCTCACGCCTTGCCTAAAATGCCTGCCGGTCTCACCAGAAGCAGGAACATGAAAATTGCATAATAAGCAGCCATGGATAGAGCGGGTTGCCAGTGAGCAACTACGCTGCCGACAAGACCGATTATGAACCCCCCGATGAAACTGCCCGGTATACTGCCCAATCCACCCAGGGCGACCACAATGAGGGCGATTATGGTGTAATTCATCCCCATGCTTGTCGAAATAGGGTAGCACATGCTTGCCAGCAAACCGGCAACACCCGCCATTAGGGCACCAAGCCCAAAGCATAAAGGCAGCACCCGGTTGATGTTTACCCCCATGAGTCCAGCAGTTGCCGGGTCCTGAGCCGCTGCCCTGATCGCTCTTCCCAGGCGGGAACGGGCCACAAAGATAAAAAAGGCCAGACCCAGGCCTACGGAAATCGCCAGGGCTATCAGGTTATTGACAACAAACGTCACACCGAACAACTTGACCCCATAGAATAAATAGTAATACGCCTGCGGTTTACCACCCCATATTAACAGGGCTATGTTCTGGATGACGAAGTAGAGACCAAAAGCGACTAACAAAGAATTGCCCTCGAAGGCAGCCGGTGATGGTGACCTGTTCCTGAGGCTTGTGAATAGAGTCCTATGAATTAGAAAACCCACTCCCAACAAAAGAGGGCCGCTAATAGCCACGGAGAGCAGCGGGTTAATCCCAAAACCTGTGTACAGCGTCCAGGTGAGGAAGGCCGCGAACATAATAAACTCGCCATGGGAGAGATTTATCACCCGGGCAACACCATACTGCAGACTTAAGCCCATAGCAATCAGAGCGTAGATGCCGCCGTTCATTAGACCGGAAATCACTATCCATACAATTGTCGGATTCATAATACTGAGTTATTATCCTTCATAATTACACACAAGCAGGCTGCCCAGAAAGACACCTCTCTGGGGTAATTACCTCCCCAAGGTCTTCCTAGACAGCCTGCTTACTATCCTAGACTCCTGATCTGAGTACTATTATCTAGTTCTATCCTCCCTATTCCCCGTTACCTTACCAGGCTGGCTTGGGATATACGAAGTCGGCAGTCACCACATAGTTGGCTAGTTCATATGGATCTGACGCCGTGCCGATCCCATCATATCCTACAATCTCAACATACCCGCTTTGCCATTGGCCGATCTCACCGGTGTGGCATTGGTAATTCAGAAGACCGCCGCTGGCATCCGGAACTGGCCAGGTCAGATCATGTCCATCCACATACCAGGTCTCTCCAAAAACCGTAGTGAACTTGTGGGTGCGGAGGTAGTCTCTGTAATCGTCCTGGTCAATTAGGAACCCGTCCCCCAAGACTTCTCCAACATTCTTTGTGGCTTCCTCCCACATCTCAAGTGCTGCCCAGTAGCAAGGATGACCCCAGAAATCCACCGATGGCGCCCCAACTGTGGGTATAAGTATGTCGTCGAACAACTCTTCCATCGCCGGGGACGTTTTGGCGTTGGCAACCGCAAAAGTCATCACTCCCTCTGCTACATCGGCAGCTATCACCATACCATAAACCCCGAAGCAGCCGCCCGGGCCCACTATAATAGCCTTGGGGTTATAGCCCAGCGCCTGTGCCGTCTGAGCAGTGCCGAAGACGTGCTCGGGATAGGCGAAAACGCAGAGGATGTCGGAGTCAGCGGCCGCCGCCGCTGCTATCAGCTCCCCGTTGGCCGTAGTGTCGCCGCTGTTCATAGCGAACGTTCCATCGATGACAATTCCCTCCTGGGGGAAGTATGTTGCGGCCACGCCGCTATACTCTAGGCCGTGGTCGTCGTTCTGATAGCCTATATATGCGTGGGGAGTGTCCCCTGGGAATGCCGCTTCATGGGCTTCCGCTATCAATTTGGCGAAAACCGGTAGCTCGAACCAGTCCGAAAAACTCAGGTTGACAAACGAGTAATCGTACTGGCCCAGTTGGGGTACGAGGGAGGTGGCGCCACCCTCGAAGGTCATTTGTACCACATGCGCCTCAGCACAAATAGGAGCTTGAGCTTCAAGGAAGGCGGTGCAGCTGGGGCCGAATAGAAAGTGAGCCTCGCCAGTCTCTATGTTAGCTATGATAGCCTCGGTGTTGTCAATCATGTTTGCCACGTTACTGGCATCGTCTCTCGCGTCTATCTCTACAGGAAAATCGGTGTTGCCAATTCTTATAGTAGGGTGCTCCGCATGCCAAGTACTAAGGAGTGGCCCGGCTGCGAAATCATGAACATCCTTGAGCGGGCCTGTCTCAGACCATGACACGCCAAGGACGACTGTGTCAGATGGGTCAGGCCCCGGCTCCGGCTCGGCCGTGCAACCGATAAGAGCCATGCTCAGGGCCAGTACCACCGCTATTGATACAAAAAGTGCTTTTTTCACTGTTTCTCCTCCCTTTTCAATATTTTGAAATTGCGTCAATCTCTTCCATTTTATAATCGCTCGCTATCACCTCCTTTTATCTGTATTTTTGTTCTGCTATCCCGGACAACTTTCCTTCCTAGTATTGAGCTTCACTACCTCCTTTCGTTACACTCTCATGTGCTCATAATAATACGCTACAAATGTTAAAATCCCGTTAATTTGGCAAGGGTAGATGCAGTGCAGTTTTTTGATTTTCCGTTCGATTTCCGCAACGCACGATCATCATCCAACATCTTCGTTTTCTGGTACCATTTGGGAGTCTATCACCCGCGTAGCCGTATGTCAACCCACAATCCCCGCTCAGCAGGTTAGTGATACATCTTCTTGCCATTGTGACAAGCGAGATTCCTCGCTTACGCTTCGGAACAGGCTCCGCAATCCCTGACACCGGGGAAGACTTTCGATCCTGCAGTCGGATTAATGGGAGATGACGAGGCTCAAATGCCGAATGAAAAAGACACTGTAATTGTTACGGCTTATACTCAGGTGCTCTGCGGTAAGGGGATCTGTAGTCCGGGTCTTTCAGATATGGGCATGTATCACCGCATCTCTCTTTATTAGAGCATTTGATAACGTGAGATCCGTCGTCATACTTCACAATATAAGCATTAACATGATAAGTCGGGCAGCTTATGCGACGCCTTTCAACTACACTTGCCATGCCTAGTCATGTCTCCTTAAGAAGCGTTCTTAGTTTATCTTCACGACCCTTTCTTTTCTTGGCTACTATCAAAAAAGTCCTGGGCACATCCGCCATAAACGCTTTTGATTGTTCGGCAGCATCGGTGTAAAACGAGATGAGCTTCTGCTCCATATCAATGGCCTGATTTAAGGCATCGGTGTAACCTAATTCCTTCGCGGGTTCTCTTTCAAACGTATATTTATCGGTTTCTACAGTAAAGGCAAAACACCCCTCAATGGCATCAGTGATAACGCCGTAGTAAGCCCTTTGAATCATCGTTGCATAGTTACTATTCTCTTTGGAAAAGGTGAGAAAAATCTCTTTCGCTTTGGGATATTTTTCTGCCATCTTTTCATAAAAGGCAGCAGAATCCGCTTCGAGCTGCTTAGCAAAACTGATGACCGAGGCGCTTGTATTTAACCGCATTTTATTTCTCCTCCATTACTAGGGCCACCTTTCAATTACCACCTTGCTTTCTGTGAAGAAGCGGATGGCTTCCTTACCTTGGGTGTGTAAGATTCCGAAGAAAGAGTCGCGCATCCCGCTGAAGGGGAAGAATGCCATGGGTGCCACTATCCCGACGTTGATACCAACGTTCCCGCTCTTGACTCTATACTTGAATTCTCGAGCAGTTTTTCCACTCGAGGTAAAAATAGCGTCTGCGTTATGGAAGGGATTGTCGTCACATATCTCAATGGCTTCATCAAGCGTTTTGACGCGGAGAATACCCATGGTGGGACCGAATATCTCCTCGGTGACTATCTTCATTTCCGGTTTAACGTTTTCCATGATGGTCGAACCCAAAAAACAGGTATCGGGATAGTCTCCTTTAATTTTGAAATCAGTCCTGCCATCAAGTATTACCTTAGCACCTTCTTTAATACCACTGCTGATATACGAAAGTATCTTTTTCTTTTTCTCGGCATCACGGACAGGGCCCATTTGAACTTCTTCATCAAGACCATTGCCAATTACTATCTTCCTAGCCGTGTCTACAACACCGTCTATAAACGCTTTGTAGAAACGGTCATCATCGCCAACGACAATGACATTCTGACCAGCCAGGCAGCGTTGCCCCGCATTGCCGAAGAAAGATGTCATCAGTGCCGGTATGGTTGCTCTCAGGTTGCAGTCCGGCATGATTACCATAAAGTTTGAGGCGCCGCCCTGAGCAATGACCCGCTTGCCAGTGGCACCACATCTCGGATAGATGACATCCTTGGCAGTAGGAGTTGAGCCGACAAAAGTAATGCCCTCAATATCTGGGTGGTCCAGCATTCCGTTGACCACCGTTCTTCCACCATTCACTACATTCCAGACGCCAGGAGGAAAACCCGCTTCATCCACAAGTTCCGCAATTTTCATCTGGCTTAGGGGGACCTCGCTTGAGGGCTTGATTACCACGCAGTTGCCAGTCGCCACGGCGTAGGGTGCCGACCAGAGCGGAATCATAAAGGGAAAATTAAAAGGTCCGATGATGCCAAAGACGCCCAACGGTGTAGGAATAAGATATTCATCAATACCGGACGCGATATCTTCAGAATTATAGCCCTGCATCAGGGTGGGAATACCACAGGCGACTTCCACATTTTCAATGCCGCGCCTGGTCTCACCTCTGGATTCATCAATTGTCTTCCCGTGTTCTTGAGTTTGTACCCTGCTCACCTCTTCAAAATTTGCCTCAAGCAACTCCTTTAAACGGAAGAGGCATCTGGCCCGGGCAACCGGCGGAGTTGTCCGCCAGTCAGGGAACGCTGCTTTGGCCGCCTCGACTGCGGCGTCAATCTCTTCCTTGCTTGAAATCGGGACTCTGCCAATGACTTTACCATTGACTGGATTCACCACATCCTGAATCTCACCCTTGGACTCAACCCACTCTCCGTCAATGTAATTCTTGACTTCCGCTATCCCTTTTATTGGTTCTTCCAAAATAGCCATTATTACCCTCCTGACTTGCTTTCTTAGACTCTCTCAAATCTTTTTGCCGTCCATTGGTAGGTCATAACTTACCCCGACGGATATCCTCCCGTCAAGTGGTGTGGACTACCACCGCTAATTTCTCTCCGTCATCAATTTCCACGACTCTTATTATTAGCAATACTTGTCAATGGTAGTGTTGACATATGCCAAAGAAGTTCTTATTATTACTTAAATCGAGTTCCTATTCTCTGTAACTACCAAGGCAATTAATTAGTAAACATGAAGCGCTTGTGGGACTCAGCTCAGAATCTTTTTAAATTCCACGGATTGACAGTCTGCTTCGGAGAAGCAAATAATATCAAAAATGAGACACAATCAGTTTGATAATGGGGAGATTGAGAATTGAAAGTCAAAACAAGTAACAGTCTGACGGAGATAATAGGCAAGCAAAAGGTAATCAACAAACCGGACGTCCTTGACAGGTACTCTCACGATGATAGCTTCACCCCGCCGATGCGGCCCCGTTTAGTTGTACGGCCGCGTAATGCAGGTGACGTGCAAAAGGTTGTTATGTGGGCCAACCAAACAAGAACACCCCTGGTGCCGGTAAGTTCAGGCGAGCCCCACTTTCGTGGCGATACCGTGCCGAGCGTGCCGGAAGCGGTCATCGTTGACCTACGCGGGATGAATAAGATTATCAGGATTGACCGCAGAAACAGGATAGTGATAATTGAGCCGGGACTAACCTACACGCAGCTACAACCGGCCTTAGCCGAACAGGGCTTGAGACTCTCCACACCACTACTCCCCCGTCAGTCAAAGTCGGTAGTCGCCAGTCTGTTGGAGAGGGAGCCAAGACTGGTCCCCAAGTACAGCTACACACTGCCTGAGCCATTGAGATGCCTGGAGGTAGTCTGGGGCAATGGGGAGATACTGCGAACCGGTGAAGCAGGTGGCTATTACCCCACGCTTGAGCAGCAATGGGAAATGGGTCTGGCCCAGGTCTTCTCGGGAGGTCCCGGTCAGGTGGACTATTACCGGCTCGTTTCCGGTGCTCAGGGGAGTGTAGGCATCGTGACCTGGGCGTCGGTAAAATGTGAGATCCTGCCTAGGGTGCACAGGTTTTTCTTCATACCGGCGGATGACCTGACAGGCTTGATAGAATGCGCTTACCGACTGCTGAGAGTCAGGCTGGGTGATGAATTCCTTGTATTGAACAGTGCTAACCTGGCTGCCATCCTGAGTAGAGATGCTGATGAAATACAAGCCGTGAAAGGTAAGCTGCCGCCATGGGTTATCATTATGGGAATCGCTGGGCGCGACCTTTTCCCGGAGGAAAAGGTGGACTTTCAGGAAAAAGATGCCAGGGACATAGTGCAGCAGTTAGGCCTGGAATTACTTCCAGCCGTTTCCGGCATCACGGGCGGGCAGGTAATGTCAACCGTACTCAATCCATCCCCGGCACCCTACTGGAAGCTAACCTACAAGGGTGCCTGTGAGGACATTTTCTTCATGAGCACGCTGGACAAGGTTCCCGGGTTTGTCGATACGGTTCTTGTTGCGGCAAATGCGCTGCAATATCCGGTCTCGGATATCGGCAGTTACCTCCAGCCGCAACATCAAGGTACCTCCTGTCACTGTGAATTCAATCTGCCTTACAACTCGGAGGACAAGATAGAAACTGACCGTGTCAGGGAATTAGTGGAGACGTGCAGTGAAGCCTTGATAAGGCAGGGGGCTTATTTCTCTCGGCCTTACGGCATTTGGGCGGATATGGTGTATAACCGGGACGCTCGTAACAGGGAAATGATAAGGATCATCAAAGGAATATTCGACCCCAATAATATACTGAACCCGGGCAAGCTTTGTTTCTAGCAAAAATGAAAAGTTGAGGTATGAAAGGATATGGCTTTAGAGGATTATAGGGATGATTGTACGGACTGCAGCCGCTGCTCCTACTGCAAGTGGATCCCGCTTGACCACATAAAGAGCGCGAGGTTTGCCAGGGCCTGTCCCAGCATTGAGTACTGTAGTTTTCAGGCCTACTCCCTCGCTGGCAGGTTAGCCGTCGGTCTTTCCCTGCTTGAGGGCAGGATCGACTATGACGGCGAGCTGAAAGATATTGTCTGGAAATGCCAGATGGGTGGTGCATGTGATGTCTCAGATAAAATCTGCCGCTATAACATTCGGGGGCTGGAGGTAATGCGCGAAATGCGCTTCAAGCTGGTTGAGGATGGACAGACGCTGCCCCAGCACAAGCCCTATGTCGATAACCTTCATGAGGAACAGAATATGATGATGGAGCCCCGGGTAAATAGGGGCAAATGGGCTGAGGGACTGGACGTGAAGAATCTGGTCGAGAAGAAGGCTTCGGTGGTCTTTCATGCCGGCTGCCATTACAGCTATGATAAGGAATTGCAGAATACGGCCAGGAAGACCGTCATGATGCTGAGGAACGCCGGTGTGGATATCGGCATCATGGGGAAGAACGAATCGTGTTGCGGCGGCAGGGCTTACCAGTGGGGATATCGTAAAGAGTTGAAGGCAGCTGCCAGAAGAAACGCCCGGGCATGGATTAAAGCCGGAGTCAAGACGGTGGTGACACCATGTGCTGAGTGTTATTACACCTTTAAGCGGCTTTATCCTGAGATAGGTCTCACCATTGAGGTTGTTCACGTGGCGGAATACATCGACCGGCTTATCAAAAAAGGCAAGATAAAGCTGACCAAGAATGTGCCTTTGACCGTCACCTATCATGACCCCTGTCACCTTGGCAGGCTGGGCGAGTCGTATGTGCCCTGGCAGGGCACTAGAGAGAAAATATACGGGCAGATTCCGGTGTGGAAACCGAGCAGACCCAGGTATACCGGTGCCTGGGGGGTATACGATGCCCCAAGGAACATCTTAAAGAGCATACCGGGCCTATCGCTGGCAGAGATGGAAAGAATCAGAGAGTATTCCTGGTGCTGTGGTGCCGGCGGCGGGGTACTGGAAGCATACCCGGACTTTGCCGCCTGGACCGCCGCGGAAAGGCTTACCGAAGCAAAGGCCACCGGTGCAGAGGCGATAGTCAGCGCCTGCCCCTGGTGCGAAAGGAACTTTGCCGATACGGTCAAGAGCCAGGATGAGAAAGTCCAGGTCTATGACATTATAGACCTTGTTCAGATGGCGCTATAACAACGGAAGGGAGCAGGAAATGGCATTATCAAGAGACGCGTACCGTGCTTTAGAAGACATAGTGGGCCCCCGATATATCTCAGAAGACCCCGCCGTAATGGACTCATACGCTTACCAATGGCTGGCTGAAACCGTCCGTCCCAACCAGAGCAAGTTCATGCCCCGGCCGGAGGCCGCTTTGTTGCCAGGCAGTACCAAGGAAGTCCAGACAATAGTGAAAACCTGCAACAAATACAAGATAAAAGTAAAAGCCTACTCCACGGGATGGTACTTCTACGGCGCTCCACTTACTGAGGGGGTTATCCAGCTGGACATGCGGCGTATGGACCATATCCTCGAGATTGATGAGAAGAACATGTTCGCTGTGATAGAGCCGTATGTTATCGCCGGCGTGCTCCAGGCAGAGGTCATGAAACGGGGGCTGAATTGCACCGTGACCGGAGCCGGGGCAAGCTGCTCTACCTTGGTGGGTGCTGCCTGTTATCACGGAAGCGGCGGTACCTCAATTTACACGGGCGAGCTCAGGGAGAACCTGCTGGGGGCGGAGTGGGTTATGCCCAATGGAGAAATACTAAGAACAGGCTCCCTCGGCTCCGGGTGTGGCTGGTTCTGTGCTGAAGGCCCGGGCCCGAGCATGAGGGGTATCATCAGGGGAGCGCTGGGAGCCAGAGGTGGTCTGGGGGTATATACCAAATGTGCCGTGAAGCTGTCTCCCTGGCCGGGACCGGCCGAGTTTCCCGTTGAGGGTACCGTGCCCGCTTACCGCTCTCCCATGCCCAGAAACTTCAGGGCATATACTGTGGCCTTTAAGAACTGGGATAGTTTATTCGAAGCCTATTACAGACTGTATGATAACGAGATATGTTACTATGCGCACCGGCAGTGGACCATGCTGGGTGCAGACCTGGGTCCGGCTTTCTGGATGCTCTACCAAGACCCCACCAAATCGCTTGATGACATCGAGAAGTTTGTGCGGAAGAAGGAGGTAAAGAAGGTCACCGAAGAAATGAGGAGATCATTCCAGCTGGTGCTGGTGGGCATGAGCCAGCGGGATATTGAGTATAAGGAGAAGGTGCTGGAGCGGATACTGGAAGAAACCGGGGGCTGGAAAGTTAAGAAGTGGCTGGAGCCGGAAATGGAGCAGTTTTCATTGTTATACCTGCTCAGGCTGGGTAAGAAGAATCTAAACTTCGTTTATACCGGTGGTTGGGTAGGCAACTTCATGCAGTCCGGCACGCCAGACTTCGTGAAAAAATACGAACCGCTCGCCGAAGAGGCGACCGAAGAATATCAGGAGAAGGGACTACTGGTGGACTGCGGCAGCGATTCGATGATGGGGTGCGTCGGCTCCATTGGCGGCGGGGGGCAATGCGGGCTGGAGCAGTTCGGTTTCTATGACGTCGCCAATAAGGCATCGACTGCTGCCGCCGTGGAGTGGATGAAGCACTGTATGCAAGAAGAAGCCAGGCACAATATCCCGCCCGGGAAGGAAGGCATGTACCTTGCCGTAGGTAAAACGCACGCAGAACTGCAGAAAGATCTGGCCAAGCAGCCAGCCACACACACCTGGCAGCGTAAGATTAAACAGGCGGTAGACCCCAATAATCTTGGTGACCGGATGTATCCCACTCTTGACGAGAAATAGAACAAGGTAGACGAACTTTTCACCTTGGCAAGCGCAATCAAACAATAGAGTGCGCTATTTGACTCTGTTAACAACCACTTGTTTTGTTACCTCACTGCACGACGTACCGTTAAGTCATGTTTCTACACCACATCCGCGGATACCTTGAAGTTAAAAGGTATCGGAGTCACCTTGCTCACGCTACTTCCAGGACCTTGCCCAACAACATAGGGAAAAGTAACCCAATAATGCTGACGTTTGTGCAATCAAGCTCAGTAAGAAAGAAAGGCAGAGCCTGACGCTGCCTGTCATCAGGATGGAAATGCATATCGAAGACAATGTGATACCACAGTTTTTTCCGTGCGAATAAGAGCATAGCTCTATCAGTAGTGACGGTTCAAGTGAGGCCTATTCCTGCAGATTTGATTGGCACATTTTGGCTGGATGCGGTTTCACACTTAGTTTCTTGGTGCCCTGCGTGCTTGTGCAAGGCATACCAATCACATATAATCAGCGGCGAGCATTCATGGACATCACATACTTCGGTATTCAAGCCATATTCTGGTTCTTCGGTTTCTTCTTCCTGTTCCGTATTCCACGTTGCACAAGGAGCCACAGAGAGGGTGCTGAACGGCGTCCGAGCATATCCGTAATAATACCAGCTCGCAACGAAGCAGACTCACTTCCTGTTCTTCTGGCATCCCTACGAAATGGCGATGCCGTCCCCAATGAAATCATCGTTGTTGTCGGTCAATGCGAAGACGGGACTAAGGAAGTCGCCAAAGGAGAAGGAGTGATAATCATCGACTCAGAGCCCCTGCCTGAAGGCTGGGTCGGGAAGCCCTGGGCATGCTATCAAGGTGCCCGACCGGCAAAGGGGGATATACTCATTTTCCTGGACGCAGACACATGTGTTGAGAAAGGTGGCCTAAGAGACATAGTAGAAACATACCTCGAAACGGACGGTATTGTCTCGGTACAGCCGTATCACAAAACCAGCAGACTCTACGAACAGCTCTCTGTGTTCTTCAATATAATCATGATGGGCGCCATGGGTCCTTTCACGGTGATGGGCAGCCGTATCAAGCCGATTGGGTTATTCGGCCCGTGTGTGGTCATGAGAAAGGCATATTACTTCGAAAACGGCGGTCATATTGCTGTGAAAGGCGAGGTAGTAGAGGATCTTGCCCTCGGAGAGAAACTCAAGAGGCGCAATCTCCCGATTCACTGCTATGGCGGACAGGGTACTATTTCTTTTCGTATGTATCCTAACGGTATAAGAGAACTGGTAGACGGTTGGAGTAAGGGTTTCGCCACCGGAGCTGGCATGGCCCATATTCCCCTGCTCGTGGCGACTATTGCATGGATCGGCAGTGGTATAAGTGCGACAGCATTCGCAATTGGAGCGATATGGAGCATGCACAATGCCGCAATCATGTGGTGGACGCTGGCATATCTAGCCTATGCCATTCAAGTCCAGTGGATGGCCTTCCGAGTGGGTACATTCAAGTTCTACACTGCGCTTCTATTCCCGATTTCGCTACTATTCTTCGTAGTGGTTTTCTTTCGCTCGGTTTTTCTGATTTCCATCAAGAGAAGCGTTAGATGGAAGGGCTTGGCAATTAGCCTGAAGGACAAGGCGAAGAAGCAATGATTGCTTATCTGTCCGGTCCGTGGGCAATAGTCATCAATATTACGGTTTGGCTGGTGATACACTTAGGCGTTGGCATGTTAACCCCGAGGATGCGGCCGGACTCCTTCAATCCGGAATCATGGCTCTACAGGCAGCGGATTTGGGAGAGGGGCGGGAAAACCTACAAATCACTTCTCAAAGTCAAGAAATGGAAGCGGCTTCTGCCAGACGGTGTCGCCGTATTCAAAGGTGGATTAAGGAAGAAGCATTTGGAGAAGACCGATGCAGCGTATGTGCAAAGATATATCCTGGAAACATGTCGGGCTGAGTTCACCCACTGGGTCATTTTTCTTTTTGCATTCATCTTCTTCGTGTGGAACGACTGGTGGATTGGACTGATCATGGTGGCTTACGGGCTTGTGGCCAATATGCCCTGCATTATCGCCCAGCGGTACAACAGGGTGAGGCTGCAGAGGATGTATGAAAGATACAATCGAGATTGAGGAGAGAGCCTGGGTATGAAGATTCATTTGCGCGCCCTAATACTGATTCCGCGCCTTCGAGTCGTTACTGTCACAAGAAAGGGATGTCGACTTCACGAGATTGTGTGGGGTACCGTTTGGGGGAAGGCCGACGACATCCGAGTATCTAGTGTGATTTAAGACGACGGGAGGCAGCAACTGTGCTACACTGGATCGCGTTGCACAATCCTCGGTTTAGCGCAACCTTGCCAATGCGGATCACTCTCTCCTCATTTCCTTTGCCTGTAACCTTAATCCAACCTTTTCGTAGGTCTATATCCTGAAGTTTTATGCCAGCTAACTCGGATAATCTAAGTCCACTATCCAAAAGGATGAGAATGATTGCCTTATTACGGCTGCCAAGGAATTGGGCATTTTGCTGGTAATCGTAATCGCAGACTTGAAGCATCTTTTTGACCTGCTCGAGTGAATAAGGTTGGATGACTTTCGGCTTCGATTTGCCTACCTTCACTTTCGCAAGCGGACTTTCTGTTATGAAGCCTTCTCTAGTTGCCCAGTTGAAAAACGCCCGCAGGGCACTGTAATAATGGTGGATTGTTCTAGGTGATGCCTTGTGTGAGGGTGACTCTGACCTGTTTCCCTGTTTATGCCAACGGGTCACCTCTCTGCCAACGTAGCCGAGAAATTCTCTGATGTGCCACTCATTAAGAAGCCTGACATCGTCAGACCATGCTTGCTTCTCAGCATACCATAGGAAACGACTCAAAATGCCCTGGTGGTATTCCACCGTGTGGTGGCTTGATCCCTCGGTCTGATGAGTAAGGAGATAACCTTTGACCAGAGATCTGAGGGATGTACCTCGTGGTACCTTTGATTTGACTGATACGAGCATAATTCATTTCGCGGACCCGCCCCAGAACAGACCATGAGGACTAATTCTCACCTATTCATATTTGGCTTCCTAAGAGAGCCATGAGGTCTAAACCTCTTGTTTCCAGTTCATGGTCGGGGTGAGTGGATTTGAACCACCGACCTCATGGTCCCAAACCATGCGCGCTAGCCGCTGCGCCACACCCCGGATAGCTAAGTATTATAGTAGGTGAGGAGAATTGAAGCAATAGACCTTGCTTATTAGAAGCAATCAAGCTGCAAAGCACGCTACCTTGGCCTTGAGCTTGGCGTATTCTTCATTCACGTGCTCTTGAATCTTGGAAATTTCTTCATCCAGCAGATGACGAAACCGGCCTTGCGTTTTCAAGTATTCCTCAACTGGTTTAAGCTTGGGTCGGTCAACATTCAATTTGTACCGGCCATTCTCTACTTCATAGAGAGGGAAGATGCCTGTCTCCACGGCAAGGCGACCTATCTCAATCGCTAAATCAGTAGCATGCCTCCAGCCTGTCGGGCAAGGAGAGAATATGTGGACATAAGCTGGTCCTTTGACTTCCCCGCCTTTCTTAACCTTGTTCATTAAATCAAAAGGGTAACCGGGACAGGCTGTAGCTACATAAGGTATGTTATGGGCCACAGCAATTTCAGGCATGTTCTTCTTCCAGGTAGTCTGGCCAATGCTCAGCTTGCCTGCGGGTGCCGTGGTAGTCGAAGCTCCGTAAGGAGTGGCGCCTGACCTTTGGATACCAGTATTCATATAGGCTTCGTTATCAAAACAGAGATATAGAAAGTCATGATTCCTCTCGAATGCTCCAGACAAGGCTTGCATTCCTATGTCCGTTGTTCCTCCGTCTCCAGCTACAGCCGCACATCTGATGTCCTTCTCAGGCATCCTGCCCTTCTCCATCAAAATCTTCAACCCTGCTTCTATACCAGAAGCTGTAGCGGCGGTGTTCTCAAACAACGTATGTATCCAGGGAACTCTCCACGAGGTGACAGGAAGTGGCGAAGTACAAACCTCTGTACATCCCGTGGCGTTGGCGATTATTACATTCCCTCCCAAAGCTTTGCAGGCGAGTCTTAGTGCCAAAGCTTCGCCGCAGCCAGTACAAAAAGTATGCCCCTCAGCGAGAAACTCCTCTGTGGTTACAAGGTTCTTGCCGAATTTTATGAAATTCTCCTTCATTTTCACCCTCTTATGCCTGTTACTTCGCCTCTTGTACCCACTGTCTCAAATAACTCCTCTGACCCCTTTTCTGCAATTTCGCGACCTCGGTCAATAACATACTCAAAATCCTTTGCCGACATGTCCCTTCCACCCAAACCACCTATAAAACTCACAACCTTTGGCCTTTCCTTTTCATTATATAAGGCTGATCTAATTTCGGAGGAAACCGGCCCACCCGGGCCTCCAAAGGAGATACATCGATCAAAGATGATAAGAGTTTCGGTACTCTTCACTGCCTGGCGAAGTTCTTCGAACGGGAAAGGTCTCCAAAGACGCAAGTTGATAAGCCCTACAGATTCTCCTCTATCCTTCTTTGCATCTATGACAGTCTTTGCTGTTTCACTAAAACTTCCCATAGTCAGGAGCAACATTTCAGCTCCTTCTGTTTTATAGAGCTCGACGGGGTGATAATAACGGCCAAAGATGTCTCCAAATTCTTTGAACCCTTGAATTACCAGTGCTTTGGACTTCCTGAGCGCCGCCTCTTGAGCCACCTTCGCCTCTGAATATATGTCCGGTGGCGCGAAAGCTCCAAGGGTCATTGGGTTGTCGGGGTCTAAAGCAAAGGGATAGTGAAATTTGGGGAGAAATCTATCCACTTCTTCTTGTTCCGGCAAAATAACTGGCTCTGTTACATGAGTGAGATGAAATCCGTCAAAATGGATCATTACCGGCAGAAGGACTCCGGGATCTTCACCGACACGAAATGCCCAAAGAGTCATATCAAATGCCTCCTGGCTATTCTGACAAAATACCTGGATCCAGCCGGTATCCCTGACAGACATGGCATCGGAGTGGTCTCCCCAAATACTCAGTGGTGCAGACAAAGCTCGGTTGGCCACCGTCATAACCACCGGCAGCCGCATGGCCGAGGCAACGTACAGGACATTGTGCATATATTCCAATCCTGGACCTGCGGTGGCAGTGAAAGCCCTTGCCCCTACCGCGACAGCTCCGAGGCATGCGCTCATGGCCGAGTGTTCTGACTCCACCGGAATATAAGCGGCATTCAGCTCACCATCGGCTACCATCTCGGCAAGCCGCTCGGGGATATGTGTCTGAGGCGTTATGGGATAAGCTGCGATAACATCAACGTCAGCCATCTTAGCTGCTTCGGCAGCAGCATGTGAAGCTTCTAACCCCACTCTTTTGCTCATTTTTCCTCCTCCTCTATCATAGTTATAGCCCCTTTGGGACACACCTTGGCACAAATGCCGCAGCCTTTACAGTAAAACAGGTCACTTTCATAGTATCCATCCTCGAGAGGTTTTATGGCTGCATCAGGGCAATAAAGCCAACATAAGCCACATTTATTACACTTTTCCTTATCGATTACCGGCCTTTGGGTCCTCCAATCTCCTGTCCTGCGCAGAGCAGCGTTCCCTGCTTCTGTAATTACATTGCCAACTTCCATGTCTCTCCAGGTAAAATCAGAGCCCGTCTTTAGCCTCTTCTCCGTCATTTCTTACTCCTCTATCACAGTCTCTTTGTAAGCTCTTTTCATAGCTTCGATATTCCCTTTAGCCCGAGTCCCAAACCTTTCCTGTAGCTGCTCAACCACAGAGTCAAGTCTCACAACCTCAGCGACTTTCAGCAGTGCGCCTATCATACCAGTGTTAGTGATAGGCATTCCGATAGTCTCCCTGGCGATTATTGTAGCGTTAACCGCAGCTACAAGCCACTTATATCCAAATTCAGACTTCAGTTCAGCAGGTGATTTCCTGGAATTAATGATGATTTTCCCATTCTCCTTAAGCCCTGAAGTCACGTCAATCACACGCAACAATCCGGGATCGAGCACAACCACTACATCAGGCTCATCAATCGGCGTCCTGGTCCTGATAAATTCATCGCTTATCCTGAGGAAAGCGATGACCGGTGCTCCTCTCCGCTCAGGTCCAAAGCTAGGGAACGACTGAGCGCATTTTCCTTCGCTTATAGCAGCGCGAGCAACTAGCTCCGCCGAAGTCACCGCTCCAAGCCCTCCCCTGCCATGCCATCTTATTTCAAGAAGCTCAGCCATAACTTAACACCTCCCTATCATACAAAGAGGCCGCTTAATTTCGATTTCCCGTTCAACTTTGGGCATTTTTGTAGGTACCTCCTTTATCAGGCCCCTCTTTTCTTATCATTGCCAGCACCTGAAAGGTGCCCGGCAATCTCGCCCCCCCACTAGACTACTTTGGCTGACTTGGCCAGCCTTGCAGTAACAATGGTGAAGCTGAACAAATCGGGCAACTACATTTTCAAACTGCCCAATTACAAAGCGCCCCTGAAGGGACTCGAACCCTTGCACCTGGCTCCGGAGGCCAGTGCTCTATCCTCTGAGCTACAGGGGCCAAAAGTACGAGAAACAACATGAGATGGTAACACAGGATGACACTTTGTTCAATGCCCACTCGCATCGACGCTTTGACAGCTATTACTACGCTATTGTATCATCACACGAACTCTGCTAGACAAGAGTGGGAGGAATGATGTCTGGAATTGCGTTCCTCAGACCTGAGACCGTACTGGTATTTGTACTGGGAATAGTAGCTTTCAGTCTGGATACTGTGGCGGGTGTTCTGCTGGGCAAGCTGATGTACGTTCTCTTGGGAAAAAAGGGCAATCCCATGATAGGTGCTTGCCGCATTTCAGCTTTCCCTATATCGTCTCGCGTAGTGCAGAAACTAGGGCTGGAAGCTAATCCTCGCAATCATCTGCTGATGCACGCGGCCGGAGCTAATACTGCCGGACAAATCGCCTCAGTGGTAGCTGGTGGAGTGATGCTTATGCTGGTGCCTATGTTTTCGTGAGGTCATGTAATATATCGGTGTAAGAAGATTGGCACAATCTATCCATAAATGAAGTCGTTGAATCGCTTCACTCACATCCTTGACGGTTGAGTTCTTGGCTTAAGAGATTATTTGTAAGATGAGCAAGAGAAGGGTTGATATGTCAGTTTGGCACTCGATGGAGGCAGCAGAGGTTCTAAGGGAACTGAATACTGACTTGGATCGTGGTTTAACGAAGGATGAAGTTACAAGACGACTTGAAAAAT
>JBATUN010000015.1:0-117992 GCA_049671165.1 Dehalococcoidia bacterium
CCGGTGAGCATCGCCAGATTGGCGGTAGCCAGCACATTGTCAGTGCCATGGGAATGCTGGGTAATGCCCATGGTGTAGAAGAGGATAGTAGCTGGTTTGCTCGTGGCGTAGATGCGGGCTGCTTCCGCTACCTCCTTCGAAGGCACCCCTGTCACCTGTTCCACAAAGTCCAGGTCGAAGTCTGAAAGCGAGTCCTTAAAGACATCGAAATCCTGACAACGTTGCTCGATAAAAGATGAGTCAAGCAGTCCCTCATCAACTATAACCCTCATCATCCCCATGAGCAAGGCGACATCAGTGCCGGGACGCAGTCGAAGCCAGACGTCAGCAAAGCGGCAGAGGTCAATTTCTATGGGGTTGGCGACGATAAGCCTAGCTCCATTTTGAACGGCCCTCTTTATCCGTAACCCGATTACAGGGTGGCTTACTGTGGTATTGGTACCTATAGCAAATATGCAGGCGGCGCCCTCAGCCTCGTCAATAGAATTGGTCATAGCACCACTACCGAAACTCTGGACTAGCCCAGCCACAGTGGGGGCATGACACAGCCGGGCGCAGTGGTCAATATTGTTGGTGCCCAGCACTGCTCGGGCGAATTTCTGCATGACGTAATTCTCTTCATTGGTGCACTTGGCTGAGGCAATCACCGCTGTTTCCTGCGGTGTATACCGCTTTAGTTCCTTCGCCACCAGCTCCAGTGCTTCGTCCCAGGATGCTTCTTTCAACTGCCCATTCTTTCTTATCAAGGGAGAGGTCAGCCTCTCAGGGTGATGGACAAACTCAGCGATGCCAAACCGACCTTTGACACATGCCTGCCCATGATTAGCTGCACCATCTGGATCAGGCTTGGAAGCTATTATCTTCTCATCCTTGACCTCAAGCTTCAGTTGACAACCAACACCACAATAGGGACAAATTGTGGTAACCACACGGTCAGGCTTAGCAATCCCGCGGGTAACCACATCAGTGAGGGCACCTGTGGGGCAGGAGTCAACGCAGGCACCGCAGAACTCACAGCCAACCTTGCGAAGGGTTTGCCCTCCCAGAGGTGCAATAGCGTGGCACTGGAGGCAGCGGCGAGCTTCAGCGATGGCCATGTCCCAATCCATCGGCTGTTCCACCTCGGAAAGCCCTTCAATGCGTCTCTGAGGAGCAAGATACGAAATAGCAGCTAATCTCTCTCCTACAGGTACTTCTTCCAGCCACTCCATAGCCTCCTCTGCAGGAACAAGATGCTCTGTAATATCCCCTTTGCCCCCAAGATAGCGGTCAATTGACTGAGCCGCCTTCCTTCCCGCGGCAATCGCATCGATGACCAAAGCCGGCCCGCTTTCGCAATCGCCGCCAGCAAAAACGCCCTCTCGACTAGTGCTCAGGTCTTCGTTGACCTTTACTACATTTCCTCGCCCTACTTCGACCCTCAAGTCCTCAGGAACATCCGGTTGCTCACCAATGGCAGCAATCAAAGTATCAAGCTCAGCAGTGAACTCGCTTCCCTCGACAGGAACCGGGCGGCGCCGGCCACTGGCATCTGGTTCTCCTAATTCCATACGGATTAACTCCAGTTTCAGGTTATCATTATCTTTGAAAATCTTGGAAGGAGCCGCGAGAAAGATGATCTCCACTCCTTCCTCTAATGCTTGTTCTATTTCTTCCGATTGGGCTGGCATTTCATTCTTGGTCCTGCGGTAAAAAATGGTCACTCTCCTCGCGCCCAGTCGCAAGGCAGCACGAGCAGAATCAATGGCAACATTCCCTCCACCAATCACCCCTATTCTATTTCCTACCTGCACCTTTTCTCCAAGATTGAACCGGCGAAGAAACTCCACACAGCCGATTACGCCGGGTAAGTCCTCTCCCTCAACTCCCAGCTTCATCTCTTTGTGAGCACCGATGCCAAGGAAAACTGCTTGGTATCCATGCTTAAAAAGGGAATCCAGAGACTCGACACGAGAATTCAGTTTGATTTCCACGCCTGCCTTCTCAATTTCTCGAATTTCATCACTGAGTATATTTCGAGGGAGACGATATTCAGGGATCCCTACTCTCATCATTCCACCCGGCTCGGGAAGAGCTTCAAATATGGTTACTCTGTGCCCCAGCTTGGCCAGATAGTAGGCACAGGTGAGCCCAGCCGGCCCTGCCCCTACTACAGCTACACTTTTGCCTGTTGATTGAAGAAGCCTAGCCTGTCTCTTCCAGCTGTCATCACCATTGTCAGCGGCAAAACGCTTGAGAATTCTGATTCCTAACGTTTCATCCACATCCAGACCGCGCCGGCATTCCTTCTGACACGGGGCCGCACATACTCTGCCCAATACAGCAGGGAAGGGAACCTTCTCCCTTATCACTGCCAAGGCCGCGCTTGGTCTCCCCCTAGCAATAAGGCGAATATAACGGGGAATGTCTATACCGGCAGGGCAAGCCTTATAACATGGAAAGGCAGGCTCAATCACCGCCAGTCCTCTTATCTCATCACAGACCCGAAGACAGCGGTTACATAGAATGCAGAAACTCGACTCACGTACGAAGAAGGGATTGTCTTCCAAGATAGGTAAAGACCTCGGGACATGGACAGGTATTTCCCCTAAACCGATATAGTCGACGGCTTTCTGAAGCTCGCATTCCTTTTTTTCAAAGCAGGTATCTCTGGGCTGCCTAGCTAAAATGGCAAGCAATTTCCTTTGCCGAAGCTCCTGTACCTTTGGCGTCTTTGTCTTAACTACCATCCGCTCAGAGACGGGCGTGACGCAGGCGAGAACGATATTGCCATTTGTCTCCACTACACAAAGCTGGCAAGCTTCATCAGGAATGACTTGGGGCAGCGGCTTCAAACCGGTATAGTAACAAAGACTAGGAATGTAGATTCCTGCACCCCTGGCAGCCTCCAATATCGTTCGTCCTTGCCCAGTCTCTATATCCTTGCCATCTATACTTAATGTAATGGTACGTATTTCAGCCATGGCCTGTTCCTTTCGTAAGCTCTCTCTGTTATGCGAACGCTTTGTTTTCTGTACCCATAACGTTCAAGCAGATGCAATACCTCTAACCAGCTTCCAGATGATAGTCTCGCTAAGTACAGTTACATCCTCAGTGGAAAGATAATCACAAATATTGGCATCGAACAATATGTTTCCATTGGGCGCAAGCTCTTCGTCACCTTTCCATAACACGAAGGTTATGGGCACACGGTCGAAAGCATTGATGGTCACCGATACATCTCCGTAGTCTGCGTCACGGGCTCCCAACTTTGCCGCTGCCTCTCTCAGCAGTTCGGGACTTCTGCCAAAATTCTTTACTAGAGGACCTATCGCTCTCTGAGAAAATGCCGGGAAATAGCTAACACCTCCTGGCAGCTGTCTATAGGCTATTGATTTACCGACAGTCGGGGTGCCCTTTGCCCCAGTGAAATAGTGGAGTATGAGGATTTTGTCTCTCAAGGAAGCTTCGGTGCCGCTATCTTCCAGCAAAATTTTGCAGTCAGGAATCATGATGTGATACCGCTGATTTAGATAATTAATGACTATCTCGCTGGGCCCTATGTACCGCGCACTGCTCCTGCGGCATTGCTCTCGTACATCACTAATTCTGGCTAGCTGTTCACACGCTAACTTACAAGAGAGATCGAAACCCCGTTCCCAAGGACTACTTGATGAAGAACGGCGAGCTTCCATTCTAATGGCCTAAATACCCGCTATACACCCGGGGGCTCTAATAATTAACACCGGGACGCAACTGGATCTCAGGACTTTGTCAGCAACACTGCCATGAGCCCACCGGCTTGGACCGGAACGACCATGGCTTGCCATAACAATCAGGTCACATTCATACTGTTTAGCGTAGCCGACTATTGCCTCGGCAGGTCTCCAAAGAAGTACGTCTGTACTTACATTGATTCCCTTGGCTGTCAGGGTTTTAGCTATTTTGTCAAGATACCTCTGTGCCTGCTTCTCTTTCTTGCCGAATGCTTCCGGTACAAGTCGTTGAACTGGTGGCTGGATGGAGCCCAGCCAGCCACCTCCTGAGCGAACGACTGGCTCGGTTGAGCCCTCAACTGCTCTATAGCCTTGAACGCGCTCAGTGACACTGACCAACATGACCTCTGCTGTGTCGCAGCCCTTAGCCAATTCTTCGACATGAGGAAGTGCGCACTCGGCCAACTTGGAGCCATCTAACGGAACCAAAATCTTCTTGTACATTTCTGACCTCCTTTCATAATTGGCTTGAATTGTGTGTTCGGCAGTAACGAGCCTGTGCAAAAACCGAGTCCATGTTCATTATAGCACAGACGCTGATAGCTTTGACTTCGGAAGCTTCTGACTCGAATCTCTCGGCTCGCAGATCACACATCTGAGTGTCCAGAGAATGTACCACGCTTAGCAGGCGAATCTTGCTCCTCTTCTGCGAAGCCTGCGCGTATCAAAAGTCTGTTGTTGACCACTTGAAGGCGCTTTTTGCCCTGCTTCGATCTCAAACGCTACTCGTTATGTGACCAACTTGGGCCGAGGTGAAAGGCCTGCTGCTTCAACTATTTCAGGGACAGCTTCCTCCCACTCAATAGCCATGATATGGACACCTGCCACACCTTCGATTTCACGCACCTGATTGATAATATCAATGCAAAGCTTGATGCCCTCCTTAGACACTTGATCCTTAGGAACTCCCTGAAGCCGGCCAACAACGCTATCGGGAACATCCATTCCCGGCACCCTGGTCTTCATATACTTTGCAGCACCGACTGACTTTATAGGAGCAACACCGGCAAGTATCCCTACTCTCTCATGCAATCCTCTATCCCTCACCATTTTCATCCACTCCGCAAACTTATCCACATTGTAAACAATCTGCGTCTGGACGAAATCTACTCCCGCCGCCGCTTTCTTGGCCAGACGCGCTGCCCTAAACTCGAAAGGGTCGGCAAAAGGATTAGCAGCAGCCCCAATGAAAAGATGTGGCTCGACCGCCATCGCCTCGCCACACTGGAATTTCTTCTCGTCCCGCATGCCCTTCACCATCTTAACCAGCTGAATAGAATCAAGATCATAAACGCCCTTGGCAGCAGGATGATTACCAAATTTCTGGTGGTCTCCTGTGAGACACAACATGTTATTCAT
The DNA here is from genome assembly GCA_049671165.1 of Dehalococcoidia bacterium. Taxonomy (GTDB): domain Bacteria; phylum Chloroflexota; class Dehalococcoidia; order GIF9; family AB-539-J10; genus RBG-13-51-36. Next base: position 5,115 of record JBATUN010000015.1, read on the forward strand.
ACCCAATGCTGCGATACCTAACACATCCATTTGAAGGGCAATGCGATTGCGATCGCGGCAGGTCATCTGAACAATAGGGTCTAAGCCCTCCTCCTTAGCTATAAGACAGGCCGCCCAGGATGCCATGCGCACTACTGCGGTCTGACCATCAGTAACATTACAGGCATCTACATGACCTCTGAGTATCTTTGACTTCCTTCGAATCACCTCAGGATCAGCACTCTGTGGCGGTCCCAATTCACCTGTCACAGCAAAGATTCTGGACTCCAACACTCGCTCCAAATTACTTTTGGTCTTCATTGCGCCTCCATTTGTCTAGCTCATAGCCACATCTAGGAAAGCCTCTTCACCGGTGGCCCTGATATAAGGCTCACGCTCCAATTCTTCGGCGTCACAACCCTCTCCAATTTATCAAGTTGTCCTAGTTTGGCAAGACGATCGACAATCTGTTGCCAGACACAAGGTATATTTGGGTCAACTTCACATTTACCACCCTGTGACCCACCACAGGGGCCATTGAGCAAGTGCTTAGAACATCTCGCAATGGGACAGATGCCCCCAGTAAACTCCAGCACACAATCACCACACTCAAGACAGCGCTCTGCTTCCTTCCACTCGGCATGAGCACCACCTGAGGACAAAGTGTTGCAGCCGGGATGTACCACCTTATCCACGACTTCTGCCACAGTCTGGACTCCAGCACCGTCGGTTAGAACCAGGACAGAATCGGCAGCAGCAATCTCCTTTTTGTAAGATCTGAGTTTCAACTTGGTCAACGCAGCATCACACACCATGTCAACGACCACAGAACCAGTGACAGTCTTACCTTTCTCACACAAAGTGTTTTTCATCTCTGATACCTGTTTTTCCCCACCACTACCCCAGCCCTCAGCACAGCCTTTACAGCCAATGAGAAATACGCTCTTGTCCCCGTCAAGATAGCTCAGGATTTCTTCAAGTGGTTTCCGCTCTGAAATCAACATTTCATTTCTCCTTTAGGATTCTTATTATTAAGCTCTGCCAGAATGGCATCTATTATCCGGGGTATCTTCTCTTGAAGCTCTGGTGACAATTCCAATCCCCAGTCAATATCCTTAGGTTCGACACCAATAATGACAGCCTCATCTATGTTGTGCCAAAGCTGCATTAACTTTACGCTATCTATTAAGCTCATATCGTGAAGGGACAGCAGTGGCTTCTGCTCTAGAGTCATATCCTCAATGTGAAAACGGTAAATTTGCCCAGGCATTCCCCCACCTTTAACAGCATCCACTATAACCAATTTATCAGCATCCTCAAGAAGATGCAGTACATCAGGGCACGTCCCCCCATCTATTATGTTTACATTGGGGAGAGGGATTCCCTCCAAAGCATGTACCACATGACAACCAATCCCTTCGTCTCTCAACAAGACATTTCCTATTCCCAGAACAAACCTTCCCATTCCTGAACTTTCCTACAAATTTTTACTAACAAACCCTAAATTCCCCCAAGTTCTGCCCTTTTGGACTGAGCAAATGTACAGAACAGGCGAGACAAGGGTCAAAGGACCTCACAATGCGCACTATCTCAAAGGGATTAGCTTCATCCTTTATCTTGGTCCCAATGATAGCCTGCTCCAAGGGGCCAGGTTGGTTTTTATCATCCCTGGGAGAAATATTCCAGGTAGAAGGGGTAATGACCTGATAATTAGCAATCTTGCTTTCTTTTATCTCTATCCAGTGCCCCAAGGCACCCCTGGCGGCCCCAACCAACCCCATTCCAGTAGACTCCTCGGGGAGTTTGTAGCCTATGTAAGCTGGCTCATTTGGCTTGAGCTGCAAAACCCAATCAACCATAGCATCAGCTATGAGTTTAGTCTCCAGGGCTCGAGCAAGATTACGCCCCATGACAGAAAACATAGCTTTTGGTTTTAGATTTACTTGCGCCAAAGTAGAGTCAACCAAGCTCTTGACCGCGGGATTGCCGCCGGCATAATTGACCATGATTCGAGCCAATGGCCCAACTTCAAAGACCGTCTTACCATAGCGAGGTGATTTTAGCCAGGAATAGGCACCCTTCTTTTCTTCGTCAAGAACAACATCTCCCTGGGAGGGGTGTCTGCCGCTGATAGAATCGGCATACCAGGAATACTTCACTTCCTCAGTAATTTTAGCTGGATCAAATTCACTAAACTTGAACTCGGTAGAGGTGGTCCCTGCCTTAAAAAATCTTTCCCTCTTGGTGAGGTCGGCTTCCTTTCCATCCAGCTCATAAGAGCCATAAGCGAGCAAATTCCCACAGCCACGACCAATCTCAAAGTAATCTGAATAAACTCCAGCTACTGCCAATACATCAGGAAGGTAAACATTATCAATAAATTCCTGAAGCTCCTTCAGCCTCCACAAGAAAGATGTCATATTATCAACCGTGGCGACAGAGGCAACTCCACCAGGCATTACTCCCATGTTGTGAGGCATCTTGCCACCAAACAGGGCAAGCATCTCCTGGCCCTTGCGACGCATGTCGAATGCTGCGACATAGTGCGCCACTGCCTGCTCATTAGCCTCGTGGGGCAAGCGATAGTCGCCTTCATAACGAGGTACAAAAGGTCCCAGTTCCCCACGAGCAATAAAGTTCTTCAACGAATTCAAGGCAGGATTATTTCCCTCATACTTTGCCAACGCTGCCACATCTACATAATCGAGGGCCACCAGGTGATAAAAATGAAGGATGTGATCAGCGATATGGGCTGCCCCCAGAATTAGATTGCGGATAACTCTGCCGTTGTCGGGGATTTTGTCGGCGATGCCGAAGGCACTGTCCAAGTTCAGAGTAGCGGCAATAGAGTGACTTGTCGGGCAGACTCCGCAAATACGTTGAGTTATACGCTGAGCATCACGGGGATCCCTGCCCCTCATGATTAGCTCCAGACCGCGGAACAGCATGCCCGAACTCTTAACCTCCTTTACCTTGCCATCACCGACCACCGCCTCAACCTTAAGATGTCCCTCAATGCGACTAACCGGATCAATAACAATCTTGCCCATTAATTCAAACCTCCTCTGGCAGAGCAGCTTCGCTAGTTTTTTCATAAAGCGGGGCTATGTCAAAGAACCCGGGCTCGGTGCAGCCAATACAGGTAGCACCACAACCTACACACCAATTGACTTTGCTGTTCCACAACCTCAGAGGACAATCGGCATGGGTTATAGGTCCCCTGCATCCCAATTCGTAATTGCACCCGGGGTCGCCAAACTTTTTCGCGAACTTATTCTCATCATAGTAGGCCCGCCGCGGACAGTTCTCGTGAATTGTCTGTCCATAGAAAGCCTTAGGACGCCTATGCTCATCCAAATCTTCTGGCTTAGGCAGACCGGCCAGCAGAATTGTTGCCACTGTGCCTACAAACCAATCAGGGTGTGGTGGACAACCAGGAACGTTCACTAAAGGAGTATTGATGCCTTCGGCTTGAAGAACCTCACCGACACTGCGACACTGAGTAGGGTTGGGGTAGGCGGCGGGAATTCCTCCAAAAGCAGCACAACTCCCCAGAGCAATGACCGCCAAGGCATCCTTGGCCAATGTTTCCACCCATGATTTCATAGTCATTGGCTTACCATCCTTTTCACCAATCATCCCGTGGATGCCATCCTTAGCGGTGGGTATAGCTCCCTCCACAATAAGGATGTAACCTCCTTCTTTCTGCCGCGAGGTGTCCACCATGATTTCGATGGCAGGCTGTCCTGCTCCTGCCATGACAGTAGGGTGAAACCTGAGATTTATGTGACTGCCCGGGAGTACTTCATCAACCAAAAGGTTTTTGATAGAGGGATTTATAACGTTGAGCAGAGAGACTGAGCAGCCGCTACATCCGGCGGTCTGTAACCATATGGCCGGGTATTCTTTTGTATCCATAAGCACTTACCTGCCTTTCGCCTTATTTTCGCAAACCATCCGTTACCAGGATATCTTCTCAATCACAAACGCAAGCCCTCAACTATCTCCTTCACTTTTAATTGAAGGGGAGATTCCTGAGGTAGTTCAGTCACGGGCCTTCCTTTCATTTCAAAACCCGCCATGTCGGGGTCTTCCGGAATAAGGGCGATAGTCTGAAGGCCAGATCCATCAATTGCCTTCCTTATCTCTGGGGATAATTCTCCCCGGACACGATTGATCACAAGCCCAACTTTGCCCACATTCGATCTCATTTCCTCAATGAGCTTCTTCATTCGAGCTGCTGTAGTGACGCCTTTTATTGTGGGGTCAGACATAATGAGCAAAACATCCACATCTCTGGTCGTTTGGCGGCTAATGTGTTCCATGCCTGCCTCACAGTCCATGACAATATAACTATATTTATAATCTTTCACCAGTTTGTCTAACGAGGCGCGCAAAAACTCATTAGAAGCACAATAGCATCCAGGCCCTTCCGGACGTCCCATGGACAAAAGGTCAAAACCTTTGGACTCCACTAAGGACTCCGTTATCTTGCCAAACAGGTATTCCGGCTTGGCAATAGTGGGGCTAAAGCGACCCTTAGAGACATCCTCAGCCATCTTTTCCCGTATTCTGCCCACAGTCTTACTATCATCCAGAGGCAGACCCAGCGCCTGACTAAGATTGGTGCTAGGGTCAGCATCCACAGCTAAGACCAACCCCTTTTGAGAAAGGAGCTTTATGAGTAAAGCAGCAACAGTAGTCTTGCCTGTGCCACCCTTTCCTGCGATAGCAATGGCTTTGGTCATTTTCCGGCTCTCTTTCCAGACAAATTTGAGGAAGGCAGCAAGCTAACAGGCGATAGTTTCACCACCGCATTATACTCTGGAGGGCATACTTCCAGGCAAGTACCACACTTAGTACATTTTTCCTGGTCTATGATTTTAATTTTCCCTTTTTCTCCCTTAATTGCTTCTGTGGGACAGGTCAAAACACAATGCTCACAAGCTCTATCACACTTGTCGGGGAGGATATAATACACAGTGAGCTCGGGACAAACTCTGGCTGGGCAACGCTTCTCCAGAATATGAGCCTCGTATTCATCTCGGAAATAGCGTAGTGTCGTGAGGACAGGATTAGGAGCTGTTCTTCCCAGACCACAAAGCGAACCCATCTTGACATCCTCAGCCAACGCCAGAAGCAGGCCGATATCCTCTATCTTGCCTCGACCAGCCGTGATGTCCTCCAAAATGTGCAGCATCTGTATGGTCCCTAACCGGCATGTGGTGCACTTGCCGCAAGATTCTCTGGTTGAGAAATCAAGAAAAAACCTCGCAGCATCGACCATGCAATTGTCTTCATTCATGACAATCATTCCCCCTGAGCCCATCATCGAGCCAGCCTCTCGAAGGGAATCATAATCGATAGGGATGTCCAGCAGACTCTCGGGAAGACAGCCCCCTGAAGGTCCTCCTATCTGCACCGCTTTGAATTGTTTACCTTTGGCAATTCCGTCACCGATGTCATAAATAAGCTCCCGAAGCGTAGTCCCCATTGGCACCTCAGCCAACCCCGAATTGATTACTTTGCCTGCCAGCGTAAACATTGCGGTGCCTTTGCTTCCCTCAGTGCCGATGGAGGCAAACCAATCCCCTCCCCGCTCGATTATCAGAGGTACATAACTAAACGTCTTCACATTGTTTAATACAGTAGGCTTGCCCCACAACCCGGACTCAGCAGGATAAGGTGGCCTGGGCCTAGGTGTGCTCATCTTGCCTTCAACAGCCGCTATCAGTGCTGTTTCCTCACCAGATACAAAAGCACCGGCTCCCGCTGCTATTTCGATTTGAAACCCAAAATCACTCCCCAAGACATTGTCTCCCAGAAACCCCAGTTCCTTCGCCTGCCTTAAGGCAATCTGGATACGCTCAATGGCTAAAGGATACTCGGAGCGCACATAGATGTAGCCTTGCTCCGCACCTATGGCATAGCCCGCAATAATCATCCCCTCGATAACTTGATGCGGGTCACTCTCCAAAACCACCCGGTCCATAAAAGCACCGGGGTCTCCTTCGTCAGCATTGCATATGACATATTTTGGCCTGCTTCCAGCCTTGTGGCATAGCTCCCATTTCCGATAGGTAGGAAATCCAGCCCCTCCCCGCCCTCGCAGCCCAGATTTCTCCACTTCCCCAACTACCTTCTCAGGCGACATTTTTAACGCTTTCTCCAAGCCGCCATAACCGCCATTGGCAACATAGTGATTCATATTTTCAGGGTCGATATAGCCACAGTGGCGTAGTATAAGACGAAGCTCACGCTCAAACCTAGGAAGCTCGGGAATAGAGATTGTTTCTCCCTCACCCCCTTCAACAGTGCCTAGGGCAAGCTCAAGGCAGGGATCATCGCCGGCAACATAGCCCTCCACAAGCCTTGGCACACTCTCCGGAGTTACATTGGCATACGCAACACGAAGAGAGCCAGGCTTGGATATAGCAACAAAGGGATCAGCATAGCATAGACCCGTGCAGCCAACCTCAATGATCGAGACCTTCAGCCCTCGCCGTGCTAGTTCCTTACCAAAGGCATCAACCACATCCAGGGCGCCGGCTGCCCGACCGCAAGTAGCTGTGCCGATAAGAATATAGACACTCTTCTGCAGAGCTTCCCATTCCGATTTCGCTTTCTTAGTAATTTCCCGGAAGGTCATCTTAAACAATATCAAAACTCAAAGGTGAAAATGCAAAACGATAGAGTAAACATTAAGAATGAAGAATTTCTGCATTTTGAATTGTAATTTTGATTTCTAACTTTTGCCTTTTGATTTCCCTTCTTTAAGCTCGCCTTGAGCTTCTTGCTTATACGGTATTAAAGCCTCTTCCACCTTAAAAGGCGTCATCTTAGGATGGATTTTATCCTTTATTACTACGACGGGAGCCAGCATGCAGCACCCAATACAAGCGACCCTCTCCAAGCTAAAGCTACCATCCTCGGCAGTTTCGCCCACTTGAATATCTAACTCACGCTCCAAGGCATTCAAAATGAGTCTGCCCCCCGCTAAGTGACAGGCAGTTCCCATACAAACCGTGGTATGGTACTTTCCTAACGGAACAAAGCGAAACTGATTATAAAAGGTAGCAACTCCCCAAACTTCAACATCTGACATCTTCAAGAAGTCAGCAATTTCTTGCAGCGCTTTCCGCGGGAGATACCCCAATCTCGTCTGAACTTCTTGTAATAGTGGAATTAAGTTTTTCTTGTCTTTCTTATAACGGCCTAAAATCTCAGCTACTGCTTGGCTAGCCTGCTCCTCTTTAATCATTCCTTCGGCAGACTCAAGATTATCCCTTAAGTTGCTTGGCAAATCCAGGCAAATAGGCCCCTATTCCAGTCGTTTCCTTGGGTCCAACTATTATTTCCCATTCGAGGTTCAAAGCGTCTTCGAGCTCGCCTTTGATTCTGGCCACTTTCCCCGGGATAACTAGCTTTCTATGCTTCACCTTGTCCCCGATCCCACATTTCTTAATAAATGTTCCCACAGAATCGCCGCTAAACTTACCTGCTGCCCAAGCAGTGAGAACACCAAGCCCCTCCGCGTCCTTAACACAAATATAGGCGGGAACCTTGGTAGCCTCAACAGCCGATGAGACAAGGAAGTAGGTCAAAGCCCAGTTCGAAGTGACAAGGACCGGGGAGGATTCATCGGGTTCTCCCACTTCATAATACTTCTCCTCTACCGCCATGGGAAAACGAGGATCGGTATAGATGTTAAGCCGCTGAACTAGAAGAGGAAGCAGGGAGTACTGGTCGAAATCAGAAAAGACAATAATGCCGGCCCATTTATTTATAAATGCCGAGCCCACTATCATTTCCTTCAGTCCATCTTTAGCCATGAAGCAAGGAAAGCCAATAGTGGGATAGCCAAGAGGCCTGAAACCTTGCTTGAGCGCTGCCTTCCTGATAAAAGTCTGGTCTCTTATTGCCTCCAGCAAATTTTTAGAACCTGGATCTAAAACCAGTTCCTCAATCCCGGCATCTCTTAACTTGGTAGTTAAAGGAACAAGTTCTTCAATACTTTTCCCCCGAACGCCAATAGGACTAAGGCTTGTTCTAATCTTGGGAATGGCCTCATCAATGTTTTCTTTCGTTATTGGATAAAGAAGTGGATGCCTATCAGCACATATATCCCGTGCCGCAACCAATGTGTCCAGGTCTTCTGAGATTAATACCATGCCCAGGTCTGTTGAATCGTAGACTTTCTTCACCAAAGCCAGAAACTTGGCCCTGTCCCCCGATGTAAAATGAAGTGCTAAGAGGTCTGCCTTCAGGTTTACACCAACCCAGGGGAATTGCAGTTCCTTTATCTTCTTTATTTTCTCCTCGACTCTGGCATTGTCGTCCTTGTCTGAGATAAGGAGGGTAATGCCCGGTGAATGGACAAAGGTTTTCTCATGACGATATATTACTTCTTCGTTTCCGATTTTGACGGCGTTCTCCCCAGAGCCCACAGTAACAAGCTTTATCGGCGGCGCCAGAAGATCCAGCAACTTGTCTTTCACCTCTTGTGAGAGGTAAGGGCATTTATCAACAGTAGCTCCACCCGACGCTAATTTCATGGCGAAGGCAAAGCAGGTAGGGAAGCCACAGTCCTTACACGGTTTCCTCCCAGGAAGTATCTTTACAATCTCAGAACCTGCAATTGGCATAACAAACCTCCTTCTGTAGCTATCAGTTTTCAGTTAGCTGACCGCTGACTACTCTTTTATTTATGTCGGAAGCTCTACTTCCCCTTTTAGCCAGGGATGCCCCACTTTCTCTAAGAACTCTAGAAGCTCATCCACGTTTTTAACGTCTTCCTCTGTGGCTATTTTATCGTAGAGCCCTTTCTCTTCCAGCACATCTTTAAACCTTTCCTTTATATCTTTGGGCATCCACACTATCCTGGCCAGGCCACCATCCGCCTGGATGAATTTGGGAGACCTCAGTTGTTGCAGTCCAGTCCCCAATCTTCCCTCTATTTGTTTTCCTCCCGAAGTTTCACCAGCCATGTGGGAAAATGTTTCTCCAACTACAGTTTCGCCCTTGTACTCTCTGTGCACTACTCCAAAGGCATCCGCTTCAGGAATGTAATATACGATTGCCTCGAAACAGCCACAAGATGTATGGGGGTGCTCAAATGCACTGTAGAGATAAACCCTATCGTAGTTTCCCAGAGACTTTTCAGCTTCAATTGCATTCGCTCCTGAATATTCCCCTTTTATAGCATCTATAAGCTCTCCCTTTGGTATAGCAAATATGGGTCCATCAGGGTCAATCTTGGCAGCAGCTCTACCGTCAAACCAGTTTATCGCTCCACAGTTAGCGATTCTATTTGGAGTTATGATAGAGATATGAGTTGGAGCGAAGCTCTGGCATAGAACGCAGCCGTAAAAAGTATCCACATCCTCATCATTCAAGGTCCTTGCCCGTTCATCCCTAGCGGCATAGACTTCCAAAGCGTGGGGAAGAAGCTCCGCCATCTTTTTTTCATCGGTGATAATAGTGACTTGGATGCTCTCGATGATTGGCATCTCTGATGTATAAAGCAAGATATAAATTTCTCCCAATTCCCGCAGGGAAGTAAAGCCCTTTTTATAGCAGTCTTTATTTATCCTCATCCATACATCCTGCCTCTGATTCATGTGATACCAACCCTCAATCATGTTAGTGAACATATGAATCCTTCTCTCGATGATTGCTTCGGCATCCTTGTCCAGTTCCCCTCCGGCAACATCTACCAGAATAGCAATAGGATAGCTACCACCGCCTTTCTCTTCATCGTAAGGTTTCAAATCACCTAGGTCCGGGCCGATAATCTCTACTTTCTCATTCTCTATCTCGTCAGGACTTTTAACTGCCGCTAGTTCAAACTTATGTGCTACTTTTGGCCCACCGAACTCGATGTATAAGTCTTCCTTCCTTATCACCTCCCCTTCATACTGAGGTCCTATATCTGCATGAAATTCGCCTTCCATTTTCCTTTAGTCTCCTTTCCTTAAATTGGCTATCAGGTTTTCTAAAAACTCCTGCCACTTCGCATCCTTCTTAAAATTAGGGAGTGAATAGTTGGCATGGGGGAAGTAATACTTGCACAGCGTCATAGTCTTTAAATGAGGTGCGAAATGTTTGAGCGTAGAAAGGCCTTGGTTTCCAAGATCCGACCTTATGCCGAAAAACATCACCAGGTCGTGGTTTCCCTCTTTCTTAACGCCCTGCCAGTCCGGGTCTTTAAGAGCATTTACTATCTCGACGGTATCGTAAACGCAATCTGGCTGTACTCCCAACTCCACGATCTTCCCTTTAGTCTGGGCTGTAGCACATATTGGAATATTAGCCGCTTTAGCTATGTCCAGGGCATATTCCATAAGAATTTTGCCATCAGGTGTAGATGCCAGCAAGAGAGGACCAACTACAAGAAGTGGCCTTCTAGCCTTCTTAATCAGATCGGCATACTCCACGGCGTCCTCGATCAGCCTGGCCGACTTGGTTCCCGTCAACACATTCACTCTATGATGTGGCAATACTGCACTCATTTTCTCCTCCTTATAAGCCATTTTCCCTGTTACTAGTGTATTACTGCATCCACAGGGACCTTAGTAGGGTAGGTACCAATATAGGTAGGAAGCCCAACAGGCTCCTTGGGCTGCCAGCCAATTTCCTGTAAATGTGCTCGCACTTCTTTCTTATAGACCAAGGGTATATCGGCATCCCTTCGGACAAAGAGGTGTATATCTTCAGGAAGCCCGGTCCCGATATATTTCTTGTATAGTGATATGTAGTGGTTCAGTTTTATGGCTCTTCCTTGAGGTGTATCGTTTTTCCTGATACACAACTTAGCGATCATGGGCATGGCTTTCTCTTTAGTCTCACATACGTAGGCCAGGTGTTCAGGTGAAGGCTCCCCGGTATCCACAATCTCCTTCTTTCTGGCATCCATGACTTTCCATTCATCCTCCTCTTTTCTGGAGAGATATAGTCTCCTGTATTTAGAGGAATGCGGACCCAGGACTACAGGTATGCCCAGTCTGTTGCATCCTGTGGCAATGGAGGCAGCCTTCTGAGACATGGCACCCCAAGCGACTCCCACAGCGCCTACACGATTGAGGACATAGTCAGCCATTACCTCATAATTCCCCCTCAAAGGAAGTGCAGCGAAGATATTGGCTATCTTTATTGCTGCGCCAGTGATATGACTATTGGCGACACAGGAGCCAACGTTTACCACACCACCACCCTCAAAGTTGGGAGAATATTTTTCGTATACTGTCTTTCCATCGGCATCCTTCTTCATTCCAGCAACCATGGCAGAACAACCGGAAAGAACTACAATATACTTTCTCTTGGCAAACTCATCCACCATGTCAGCGACATCATTTATGTCAGGGAAGTTGGAGCAACCGACGATTGCAACGACCCCAGGAATAGTCCCCAGAGTAATAGGTGCTCCTACGGTTCTTATCTCCGTATCCATAATCGGACCACGCCCAGCTCTGGCCTTCCAAATCTCGTTACCTGCTGCTACCTGCATTAACTTAAATATAGGAACATCTCGAGGACATCCTTCTTCACATTTTCCACAACCAATACACTGGTTGAATAGCTCTCTTATTGGGTCAAAGTTACCTTTGGCGAGTTGCGTAATACCATCACCAATGGAGCAAAGGTTAGGGCATACTTGCTCGCACATTCCACAGTCGTTGCATTTCTTGGCTAACTCCATAGCCTCGTCTTCTGTCACCCATTCCTTCCTCCTCTTGGGAGCAAGCTCCATAGCCACCTTTACCGCTACTTCAGCTGCTTTCTTGGAATCTAAGATAGCGAAATGTTCCCTATTATCCACCATTCTTCTCACTATATCATCTACATCCATTTCCGTAGCGTCTTCTAATCCATACATGGCCTTATCCAGGCAAGCGACTACTGCGGAGCCAACTTTAGTTGCTTCCTGTGGAGTGTCTGTTCTGATACATTGCTCATCTGTCATTATTACATCAGCGATGCCTGCCCTCATGAAGAAAAGCTGTCGGGAAAGAGGCCCAATAATCTTGGCTTTGTCTGAATATCTCGTAGTCTCTAAAGCAGTACAGCAAACGCCTGCCAGCTCGACCTTGTCCTCTAGGTTGTGTTCTCGCAGATAGTCAATTACCTCCGTGGACGTAGCTGGGTTATGTCCTGATACCAGGATCACAGGCTTACTCTTATCTATTGCCCCCCAACCCATATCCACCAATGGTGTATCGGCAACTGAAGTAGGATACCCAAACCCTACAATTTGAGCAATATCAGCCGCCTCCATTCCAACATGGTCCAGCATGCCAGCATGCAGCGCTTTGGACTCATAGTCCAGTGCACTTCCTTCCTGTCCTGTATGGCAGGAATCAAGTAGATGTCCAATCTCCTTGAAGACATATTCTATAGCTATCTGAAGGTCCCCCAATGTCTCTGGTTTCAAGCCCAGGACAGTCCTAATATGTGGTGCTTCGATTTCGATTGATCCGCCCAAATCTATCTTCTTGTCCGGACCGTGCTTCTCAATTAGATGTTCCAAAATATGCGCCCCGTGAGCCGCATGGGCTGAACATCCCATCAAGCAGGCTAGAAGTACCATTCTTGCTTGCTGAGTAGCTATATCAATCCCACAAGCTCCCCTCTGCCCCCCAGTAAGGTCGCATTTACCATAGGTACATAAACAGCACAGGTCGCAAAAGGGCGCATAAAATGGCTTATATGTCTTGAGCAGCCGCATATCCCAGCTCCTGAGATCAGGAATGTCAGGCATGGGAGTGTGACCTACCGGCTCCCAGGGAATCTCAGCCCTAATAAGCTCGTTTAGCTTCTCCAATTTCTTTGATAGCTTTTTTTCCGCTACTGCCATTTTTACTTCACCTCCATTGTTTCCTTTATTAAACTCAAGGTCTCGGGATGCCTTAAGACAAGGATATTTGCCCCCGCCAGTAAAAGCGACAGAGCTGTCATTCCTTCCCAAAGCAATCCCTGTTCCTTATTTTCCTTGGCCTGTTTTGTCTTCCAGCACTCCCCACCAAGATTGGCAATAATCGGCATCATGGTCATACTGTCTTTAGTGATAACTCCAATCTGTTTTACCCGCTCAATCAAAGAGAAACTATATTCCATGCCATAGCCCAGCGCAGAAGACAAGGGGTCGATCACAATCCTGTCCGGAGGAAAGAACTTACTGAGCTTGACATTCAACTCCTTAAGCAAATTGATATCCAGAGGACTTTGAGCAATAGCCGTATGCCCATGCTCCAGAATTGCTTTACCCACCACCTCATAATTTTCCTTAAGCACCGGGCCTATAAGGAGGTTCATTCCATCGCATACTTCAGCTACCTTGGGAAGAACCTCAGCATCTTTCTTCTCGTCTCCGGAGCCGTAGACAATTAAAGGCACATCTATAGCCTCGGCTACGTCTTTTGCCAATGCCGCTGCTTTGTCAGCAGGAGCATTTTTGACCGCCGGGTCGGTACTCATCAGTAGAAGTGAAACAGCATCCACAGCAAAGTCCTGGCATTTCTTAGCCCAGCTAACCGGGTGGGAAATTACATCCTGGAAGGGTTCGACTGCATGCTTTGGCCAATCCTGAGGTTCCATATCAAGAACTTCCAAGGCAAACTTTGCCGGATTGGGATTCGAGCCCTGGTCAAAAAAATGAAGGGGAAGAATATTCTCTCCCCCAATCTTCAAACTTCTCTTTCCCTTCCCGATAGTTACTTCTCTAACCACCCCGGTATATGCTTCAACTGGTGCTTTGTATTCCATTCTTTACCCTCCTTAACTTTCCAGCCAGGCATCGGAGTACAAGGTCTCTCCCATCAGAACCTTGGCTGTCTTAACATACTCAACTTCCTTTTGAGACAGGCTGGCTAGCTCTATATCCTCCCCGTCGATGGTCTTATGAATAAGCTCAACAATCTTCGGCATCTCTCCTTTGATCAAGCTCATAAGCTCTTTATCCAAGGGGTCAGCGATGGCAGAATAAAGCCCATTCTTCCCTAGCATCACCAGATACACGCGGTTGAGAAGCGGCCTGAGTTCGTCTGGTACCCCGTTAGATACATTGGAAAGCCCCACCGTTGATTTAACACCGGGCAAAACATCCTCCAGTATCTTGATGAATTCCAGATTTGTTACGGCAAACCTCTGTCCCTCACCGGCGGTACTCACAGGAAGAATTATGGGGTCAACCCAGATGTCTTCGTTAGGAATACCCAATTCATTGGCATGTGTCACCGTGTCCATAATACTTTCTATCTTGGAATCAACGTCGGGAGGCATTCCCTTATCTGTCATCACCGAAATTACTACATGGCAATTGTATTTTTTGGCCAGAGGAAGCATGTTCTCTTTAGAGTCAGCCTTCCCCGAAGCAGAGTTAAGCAAGGGCCTTTTCTTGCAGTGCTTCAAGCCGGCTTCCATAGCTACCGGATTCATAGTATCTATTGATAAAGGCAAATCAGTAACTTCTTGAACTGTGCTGACCAGCCAGTGCATATTCTCTTCAGGGTCTTTCTTCATAGGGCCGACGTTTAAGTCAATGTAATCGGCTCCAGCTTCGGTTTGGGCTTTCGCTAAATCCTGGATTACTTTGGTGTTTTTCTCTCTTATCGCTACGGAAACTGCTTTAGCTATGACATGTATATTTTCGCCAATGATGACCATATCGAGTACCTCCGAATCTATTGGTTTGGGGTCCCGGATAAACCATCGCAATATAGCAAGGAAAGACCTATTTGTCAAACCCATTGCCACCGTTCGTCATGACAATTCTGTCGGCTCTATCCACCCGCTTCCCCTATTGAGCGCGAGAGAATAGGATCCAAACACTTCCAATTAACGCCAATTGCAGCACTTTGCTATAATTTTGTCGCGGATATGGGAGAGGAGGCAGACAGCAGGATTCTGGCAGTCGCCTCAGAATAAATGGCTAAGGATTACTATGGGATTCTAGGTATCCCCAAGAATGCCTCGGACACAGAGATTAAGAAGGCCTACCGTAGACTGGCCATGCAATATCATCCCGATCGCAATCCTGGAAAAGACAAATGGGCTAATGAGAAATTCAAGGAGATAAACGAGGCCTATGGAGTCCTGGGTGACCCTCAAAAAAGAAGGCAATACGACCAATTTGGCACTGTCGGTAATATAGGCGATATCTTCGGCAGTCCATTCACTGCAACCACTTTCGAGGAAATGATGAAGGACTTTGGTGGGGCCGGTTTGAGATTCGATTTCCTCGACGACGTATTCGGCGACGTCCTGAAGGGCAGAGGGTCATCCTTCTCCTTTAGGAGCTTCGGGGGTGGACCCGGAAGAGTGATATTTGAAGCTCGGCCGGGGCAGGAAATCAATCTGAACGAACTATTCGGCCAGGCTCGCAAACCCCAGGAAGTTCATTATGAGCTGGCAATCAGTCGAAAAGAGGCCTCGCAGGGAGTCAAGAAGATCTTAAAGAGGAAAGGAAAGAAGCTGGAGGTGAAGATCCCTGCCGGGGTGAGAACGGGCAGCGTAGTGAAATTGAGGAATGCCCGCCAGATAATCGACGGCGTGCCCGGCCACATATTGATCAGAGTCATGGTTAAATAGGCACGGGGCTTCGACAGGGACGATGAAAGAAACGAGAGTAAGCTTCCCCTCCGGCGGCCTTGTCCTCGAAGGAACAGTGGCTATACCCAAAGGTGTCGGACCTTTCGCGGCAGTAATAGTGTGCCATCCTCATCCCCTCTACGGCGGCAGCATGGATAATAATGTCGTCTATGGCCTCTCTGAGACAATGACACAGGCATCGCTTGTTTCATTCAAGTTTAACTTTCGCGGAGTAGGCGGGAGTCAAGGGGAGTTCGGTCAGGGAAAAGGTGAGCAGGAAGATGTGGAAGCTGCCATTTCCTTCGTAAGCACGCTAAAGGAAATTGATTCCGAGAGAATCGGCCTTGCTGGCTATTCGGCTGGCGCTGGCTTTGCTTTTCCCGTTGGCTTTAAGGATGCTCGCATTAAGGCGCTGGTTGCCATTTCACCCCCGCTCTCTATGTTCAACTTTGACTTCCTCAGAAGCTGTCCCAAGCCAAAACTCCTTATCTCAGGAAGCAGGGACGATTTTACAGCCGTAGAGCAGTTCCTTGAATTCTGCCAGAATCTTCCCGAGCCCAAGGAGTGTGAAAGCATCGAAGGTGCGGACCACTTCTGGCGGGAATATGAATCTCGCCTGGCTGCTAGAGTGACCGCCTTCTTCATTGAAGTACTGTAACTTCAGGCTCACCTTATACGATCACTCCAGCATCGGCCAACTTGTTTATGGTTGTGGCTGCGTTGAAGATTCTCCATCGGGTGGTTTTGGACGAGGACCAAAGCTCCGGTATTGCGTTTGACGTCGCTCATTATCGAAGATCAAGTATATCCTCAGGGATACGTGCCGCGTCATAAACAAAGCCAGAGCACTTGCTTTCAAAGACCCCACTCTTTCTTGCTGCTTTAAGTTCAGCGGAATTACTCAAGTCATAACCAATCAGTTCCCGGCACTCGGTAGAGCCATGGAGTGCTTTGAACCTGCCAATAAAGTCCTTTACCAACTTGTGGGTTTCTTGCCGCGATTCTTCGTCGTTCACATCCGCCTGACCATGCTTGAGTCCAATCACCATTATAGCTCCGGTTACAGCTCCGCAGGTCCTGCCCATGCGCCCTATTCCCCCGCCAAAACCGCAGGCAATCTTCAAAGCCAATTCCTTTCCTAGACCAAACTGCTCGCTGTATGCTGATAGCACCGCGGGAGCACAAGAGAACCCTTTGTCAAATTGCCTTTTTGCTTTCTCTGCTCTACTCAATTCTTTGCCTCCTATCGCACCGATGTGATAACTCTCTGTCTCTATGATACCTTGAGCGGCTTCATAGTGTAAAGACCGTTTTCAAATCCGCTACACGCAAGCAAGTCAGATACATGGGTCATGCCCCTCTGTTCAATCGTATACTCGATATGCCATATGCTGCAGGGATGCTGTAGCTGGATTTACGCGTCACCAAAACCATCCTGTTGCCCGATGGCGACCATGTCACTATAATATTCAAGTAAAACCAGACTATGTTACGTACATTTGCGGCTCGAAGCGCTGGTAGTTGACATGAGAAGGCGTTTCTCATTTGTTGTGTACCTAGCTATTGCATTTGTGGCGCTTTCCGCCATTGCATATTTCATTCATTACCTCATTTTTCGTGATATTCACCATATATTTATCTATATGGTGGGTGATCTTGCTTTTCTGCCGCTCCAGGTTCTCTTAGTAGTGATTATCATTGAGCGCCTCCTGGCCCGCCGAGAGATGCAGGCCAAACTGGAGAAACTGAATATGGTGGTGGGAGCTTTCTTCAGCGAACTGGGCAACCACCTCCTTCAAGACCTCCTCAAACACTTCGATAACCGGATAGAGATTTCCGAGCACCTGAACGTCACTGAGAGCTGGACAAAGAAAGATTTCCAGAAGGCTGTCGACTTTGCGCACCATCTCAAGGTTGAGGTTGACTGCCGAAATATAGACCTCGGCAGACTCAAAGCCTTCCTAGAGCAGAAACGAGAGTTCTTGTTGACACTACTCGAGAATCCCAGCTTGCTGGAGCATGACCGTTTCACCGACCTTCTCT
This sequence comes from Dehalococcoidia bacterium, assembly GCA_049671165.1. GTDB lineage: Bacteria > Chloroflexota > Dehalococcoidia > GIF9 > AB-539-J10 > RBG-13-51-36. The sequence goes on from JBATUN010000015.1 coordinate 22,722, forward strand.
GGGCGGTTACTCACCTGGATGAAGAGCTTGCGGTAAGGCCAGCGCTAATTGATCTTCCCGATAAGGACCTGGAGCACCTTGCTGGCGATATCCGAAGACTGTACGACCACCTGGCCAGCGAATGGCTAGACTACGTCCAGCATTTGAAAGCGAAGTACCCCTTCCTTTTCTCGCTGATCCTGAGAACACATCCATTCCAAGAACAGCAGTCCCCCGTGATAAGCTGATAGATACGGATTATGTTATCTCCAGGTGTAGAAGTCTGCAGAACAAAGCATCTGGGCGTGACAAAACCATAGACCATCAGCACATATCTAACGCACAATTGACTGTTCCTGGTTCAGATGCTAGCATCTATCCATATGCCTGTTAATGACTTGCCAGCTAAGGTGATTTCGCCTTATCCCACACTCTAGGCAACAGACAAAGGCATAGAAGGAGGATGCCTATGAAAACACATAGAGTCAGGACTCTGGGGCACCTGCTGCTCGTGTTGGCCATCGCCGTTTTGACCGTCGCCGGATGCAGCGGCGCGTCAGGGGCGCCGACTATTCCCCTCGAAGAGACTTTTGTCATCCCCTTTGAAGACTTCTATAAGACGAACGGTTTAATATCTCTTGAAGCAGGCGGCAATCAATCCAACTGGAACTATGCGGCGCTCGCCGTAGGCATCTGGAGTACAATTATCAGAATCGGCCTTGCGGTGCCGGTAGCGGCATTTCGAGCGTCCTTCCACAATATTCCCCTTCAGCAACCCGATGGCTCCTGGATCTGGTCATATTCAGTGTTAATCGGCGGCTCCATACACACGGCCAAGCTGCACGGACAGTTTATCACAGAGGGAGTTCACTGGGAGACGAAGATATCCAAGGAAGGCGAGTATGAGGACTTCCTGTGGTACTATGGCGAATGCGACCTCCCTGCAACAGAGGGCTTCTGGGTTCTCAAGAAGAGCCCGGCCGACCCGACTGATCTGGTGCGAATAGACTGGTCCCGCGATATCTCCGCAGGCACACACGCTGTCAGATATACAAACATAGTCCCCGATGGTCCGGAGAATGGAGGCTATATAGACACCCAGTACACCGAAGGCTCTCCCTACGACCACATCTGGGATCTATACAACAAGGGCCAGGACAACCATACATATATCGAGTGGAGCAGCACTGCCGGAGAAGGGCGTGTCAAGGACTCCAATCACTTTGACGATGAAGACTGGCATTGCTGGGACAGCGACCACACGAACGTTGCCTGCCCCTGATAGCCACCGGTATTCCCGCTGAATAGAGCCCTGAGAGTCCGAGGAACACCGCTCGAATTAGCTTCTTAGTGTTACGTCCCGGAGCTAGTGCTTACCCTTTACATATCTCAGCGGTGTGGCGCATTTTTTCCTGGACAAGAGTATAATTCAGGGTTAAATTCGTGCTTGTCTAACCTGAGAGGAGGTCGCTATGCTTAACGTTTATGAGAAACTTCGCGAAAGGCTGGATATGTTCCCACAGGGATTCCCTGAAACTGAAAGCGGCGTGGAGCTGGAGATACTACAGCATCTATTCGCTCCCGATGAGGCCGAGATAATGCTGCACTTGCGGCCTTTTCCAGAAAAGGTAGCGGATATAGCAGAGAGGGCAGGTAAGGATAGAACTGAACTGGGAGAAACCCTGTACGCGATGTCCAGAAGGGGATTAATACTGCGTTATAGAGCACCCGATGACGAACTCTATTACTTCCTGATACCCTGGGTAGTCGGAATCTGGGAGTTCCAGTTGAACAACTTGACCCAGGAAAACATCAAACTTTACGAGAAGTACTTCGAGGAAGGACTGGTACCTTTACAGCGAAATCGAAAACTGGGGGGACTTCGCGTTATCCCTGTTCAGAAAGAGATAGAGGGGAGTACCGAGATTCAGCCCTACGAAAAGGTATCACAGATTATTGAATCGCATACCAGGTTTGCCGTTGCCGACTGTATTTGCCGGAAAGAAGCCAGAATGCTTGGAAAAGGGTGTGACAAGTTGCTGGAGGCTTGTATGAGTTTTGGAGCATCAGCGGACTTCTACATTGAAAATGGACTTGGCCGGGAAATCTCAAGAGAGGAGGCAAAGAAGATACTGGTGAAAGCCGAGGAGGACGGCCTGATCCACTGCTCCACAAACAGCGCGGGCAACAAGGCGTTCATATGTAACTGCTGTGGCTGCTGTTGCAAGTCCTTAGCAAACGTCACGAAATACGGTAATCTGCAAGCCATAATAACGTCAAACTACTATGCCGCAAAAGACCAGGAGACCTGTACCGACTGCGGTACCTGCGTGGAGCGATGCCAGGTAAATGCCATCCGAAGTGAAAATGACCACACCGTCATCGACAGAGATAAGTGCATTGGCTGTGGGCTCTGTGCATCTACGTGTCCCACAGCGTCAATCACTATGGTTCGTAAAGCGCCTCAAGAAGCCTCTCCCATTTTCTCGGGCGGTAAAGCATTGTTGCAGGGGATGGGAAAGGAAACGGGCAAGGTATATCCCTTCGAATAGGACTGGAGGCCTGCGCAAATAGAGTGGTCGCGATTCCGTTCTCGGTGATCTGGCTCAGAAGATGCCGAAAGGCAGAGAACTCAGACTGCCAGGGCACCTGCTGAGGTACGTATCAGATTGAGCTGCCATACGAGCGCTATTTTTGAGCCCCACGCAGCCCGTCACAAATTGCCTCGATGCGCGCCAGAGCTTCGTCAATATCTGAGGATGAGACCATGCAGTGAGTAACCGCACGGAACGGTCGGTCGTCGCGTAAACCTATCTTTACCCCTGCCTCTTCCAGATCCTTCATGAACTCGGCAACCGATAGCTCCGGCGAGAGTTCGAACATCACGATGTTCGTCGGTATATCGTCCTGCGCCAGCTTTATCCCTCTTATACCCACCAGCCCCTGCGCCAGACGCCTGGCATTGGCGTGATCTTCAGCCAGGCGGTCTACCATTGTCTCCAATGCCACGATGCCTGCAGCTGCGATAACCCCTGCCTGCCGCATGCCACCACCCAGCATCTTACGAAACTTGCGGGCTCGCTCAACAAAATCCTTGCTCCCGCACAGCAGTGACCCCACCGGCGCACTCAATCCTTTCGAAAGGCACAATCCCACAGAATCGACATTTTGGGTGAGCATGCACGCCGGTATGTCGAGAGCAATGGCGGCATTGAAGATGCGAGCACCATCGAGATATACCTTCAGCCCCCGCTTATGGGCCAGGCTGCACACTTCATCTGTGTATTCTTGCGTCAGGACAGTTCCACCACAGCGATTATGTGTGTTCTCAAGACAGAGGAGTGTAGTCTGCGGGTAGTGGATATCTTTGCCTCGTATTGTCTGCTCAATATCATCCAGACTGAGACGGCCGCAACTATCATTGGGCACGGTGCGCAAAGTTACGCCACCGAGAGCGGCAGTGCCTCCTACTTCGTACCAGAGCATATGTGCCTCATTTCCCATAATCACTTCGTCGCCATGCTTGGTATGAGTGAGCACCGCAACAAGATTACTCTGGGTGCCCGACGTAGTGAAGACTGCGGCCTCCTTGCCCATCATCCCTGCTGCTAGCATCTCAAGCCGGTTAACCGTGGGATCCTCGCCATAGACATCATCCCCCACCTCCGCCTCAAACATCGCCTTGCGCATCTCTGGCGTGGGATGGGTGATAGTGTCGCTGCGCAAATCAATTACCTTCATCTCGCGTTGCCTCATGTTCCCACCAGGTCAATTGATGGATAACCACTCGTTTGTTGTGCCTTCTCAAACAGAAGCTTGGCCACAGCTATGTCTTCCACGGCAATTCCAGTCGAATCAAACACGGTTATAGCTTTGTTGTCTGTTCTCCCCTTCTTCTTCCCCACAACTATTTCGGCGAGTGTTCCGTAGACTTCATCAATACTATAGATACCTTTCTGGACAGGGACATTGATCTCCCCGCTACTGCTTGCCTGTTTCATGTCATCAACGACAACAACTGCCTCTTTCAATATCATAGGATCCAGTTCTTGCTTACCTGGTGCATCGGCACCGATGGCATTCATATGAGTCCCGGGGACTATCCATTCCCTCTTGATAATTGGATCGCGAGAAGGAGTCAACGTACATACGATATCTGATGCCACCGCTTCTTGAATGGAACAGTTTCTAATCGAAAGCTGCGGCAAAGACTGCATCAGTCTATCCGCCGCAGCTTGGGAAACATCAAAAACATTTACCGATATGGTGTTAAATAGTTCCGTATGCGCCAGTATCTGTGCGTGTGCTTGAAAGCCAGCACCGATAATTCCAATTGTGTGCGAATCTCGCCGGGCCAGATACTTGGACGCGATCGTCGCCGCCGCACCGGTTCGATAAGCCGTGATTTCAGTAGCGTCCATTATCGCCAGGGGATACCCAGTTTCCGGGTCACTATAAATCAGGATACCCATAATCGAAGGCAGACCAACAGACGGATTCTGAGGGTGGACGTTTACCCATTTCAAACCCGCACACCCCGGCAAGGCAGCAGGCATTGCTCTGAAATCGCCATGTTCAAGGGATAAATATGTTTTGGACGGCATCTTTCCCCTGCCTTCACCACACATCCTGAAAGCTTCCTCCACTACATTGATAACGTCCGACATCTTTATCAGGGTCTTGATGGCGTTTCTATCTAATAATAGTGTAGGCATAAGCTAGCAAGTCCGATGGCTATTGCCGAGAATCTGCCTATTGAATTTACTCCATTTTAATACCCTGGTCAAGACACAGGTTGCTTCCCACTCGTTCGTGACCCATGATTCTGATGGGTGATGTAAGCGCTAGGCAGTAAACTCAATTCCGCCTTGGGCAATCTGGCTCGGAAGACGCCGAAGGGCAAAGATTCAGAGCATTCCTGAAATGGCCTAGCAATTGACTGACGACTCCACGGGGTTCCAGGAAGCTAGGCGAACATCCTGGCTTCATGTGGAATTGCCCTCTGACAAGAGCACTGTACAGATTTGCCGCCCAACACATGCCGGCTGCTATGCTGGATCAGGAATGCTGGCATCAGCAATAGAAATGGCGCCCAATGAATTACTAAAGCGGTCTGCTAACACCGGCGTTGAATGGTAAATGAAGGAAGGAACCCCGTAAACATTGGCTTCCTTCCTTCATTTGACACACAATGAGAATAGTGCCGCGTTCACTGCTGGCGCTCAGCCCAGCTTTCACTTACTTCTTCTCATGAATCTGAATGTTACCACCATCTAATTTGCCAGAGTAAACGATGTCAGGGCCAGGTATACTAAGCTTAATCCATACAAAATCGTCGTCTATCCCAGGCTCACCTGCATCATATGCATAGAGGCAAAAGCTAGTTGGTCCATAAACGCCACCAGGGTGTTTTATTGTGCACAATCCCTTGGCAACATATTGAAATCCCACCAGTGGAATGTACAGGCTGTCTACTTCCTCAAAGGTACCATGGATGCGCAACGGCGGCTTCTCACCGTGGTCCACGAGTTGGAACTCCCCCTTAACATCGTAGTCGCTGCTGCTTCCCGCGGCGTGGAAGTTGAAGCCAAAGCTGACTTTCCCTTCACACTCTTCAAGGAAACCCCCGCCGGTTCCGATCATATCTCCCACGCAGCCCATGAGACCAACCGACAAAATGAGTATTGAAGCCAGAACTAATCCCATTGCCAACTTACTTTTCATCTGCAGTCCCTCCTTTCTCTCTAAACTCTTCTCTTATCGCCCGTCGACCTCGGGCATAGCGACGAGTCTTCTGATCATCCTTGTAATCTTTGCCGGCTATCACCCCCCTTCAAAACAAAAAACGACCTGGAAGAGTTGCTTCGCTATTGCCTAAGAAGATACATCCCTCCATCACAGTTAGTCGTCCGACCCGGTGAGGTCTATTAGATTACACTTTTAGTATAGGCTGATAGTACTACACGGTCAAGATCACTCATTTTCACTTATCTTGACTTTACCTCCCAGATTCTTGTTCGGTGTTTCATTTCATAATCTTAAGACGCTTCTCCAAGTCCAGGACTTGGTCTTGCTTCTTGCTGAGCATCAGCACTCGCACCATATTTGCACCTCTGCAGCGTCGAGAGCCAAGAGGAAATATCCGAATTCTTAACATCACAGATAACTTACAACTGTCAAGAGCCCGTGCAGCCCTATAGTTTCATTCTGACTGTGGATTCAATGCGCTGCAATTATGAGCGTTAATTCAACAAACTAACGTTCTGTGCAGTTTTTCAGTCGTATTAAGCGCTAAGGGATAAATTCAATTCCGCCTCTGGTAATCTGACTCAGAAAACGCCGAATCCCAAGGGCAGCATACCAATTAGGCCTACTAAAAATCAGGTATTATGATCCCCAGAATACCCTCAGATGTACCACAGTTGACTTTCAATATACCCATAACTATAATCCGCCAATAATACTAATGACCGATAAAAGGAGGGTAAACAAGAAGAGGTAACACCCGCCTCTTTTTTGAATATCTATAATAGGACTTTTGTTGGTTTATTGAACGCGCCCGATATTATTAAGGTTGTGCGACGACTTGGTGTGGTCACCAGTCTAACACTGTGTCATTAAGAGGGCAGGAATGAACGGAGCGCCCCGGGCCCAGAAATGGTATGAGTGGTCACTACGGCATACCATCCTGATACCGATTATACTCTTCATCATTGCCGCGGTCTTTAAGATCTTAGATGTCTTTGTCTTTCGCTTTGATGAGGTACTTGGCGAAATTATTGTCTCCAAGTCTCTCGGATTCCTCCTGGTCGTAGCCTATCTCTGGTTAGTTGGGAAATCGGTTACCGCCATCGGTCTGCATGGCAAATCTGTGACAAAGTCCCTGATAATAGGCTCTACCGGTATCATTCTTATCCTGTTGGTGAGCTACGGACTTCAGTTCGGTGTTCTGACTGGTGCTGGTAAAGAGCCAAGTCTGGTATTTGCGGCCATCGATCCGAAAGCTGGAGTAACAGGAGGCGTGGCATTCGCCCTGTTTCTCCTCGTTGGCAACTTCATAAACTCCTTTATGGAGGAGGGATTATTCCGGGGCGTGATGCTTCGTCATTTCAGGGTGTCTCTGTCATTCTGGAGAGCTAACTTTCTACAGGCAGCCTTTTTTGGGATTTGGCATTTAAATTGGCCAATCAAGCAATTCTTGACAGGACAACTCGACTTGGGCGGATTGGCCTCTCAATCCTTAATTGTACTGATCGCAACAGGCATTGTCGGATTGGCCATGGGTTATCTATATTTAAAGACGGGCAACCTGTGGGCTCCATGGATTATGCATACCATCAATAATTCCGTCCAAAATATGGTCCATATTCGAACAATAGATGGACTTGATTCCGATATGATGGTATTTCAGATTACGCTGACTTTATCCTTAATTGCCATCATCCTATTCTTCAGGGCTTTAACAAAGCGGTTCCAAATGCCCGAAGTCAAGCCATGGGGGCAAGAAACCAAGCAATATAGTAGTGGCTGACGCTTTTCAACCTAACAATTCAAATATTCGACAAACGGTGCCCCGCATATAACGATTTTGCAGAATATGACTTAACATTAAGCTCAAATGGAAAATCTAAGAGGAGGTAAAAATGCCTATTGTTCACGTAGATTTCTGGGAGGGCGTTGGAGAGGAAAAAGTTAAAGCGATGATACGGGGTATAACAAACGTTATCATGGATTTGGGCGTCCCGGAACATGCTGTAGAAGTAATCGTTTATGAAATCCCCAAAACACACTGGGGCATTGGTGGTGAGCCAGCTTCAGAAAAACTCAAAGATATATCACCACCCAAGTAGCGGCTAACCTTTGTGCCTTCTCCTAAACAAAGGTTCATTTTTTCAGTGCTGCGTTTACATTTATGTAAAGCACTTTTGGTGAAGGGCATAAAATCTGGCTCAGAAGACGCCGAAGGGCAAAGAGCTAAGATTCAAAGCATTCCTGAAATGGCCTAGCAATTGCCTGACCATCCCACGGGGTTCGAGGAAGTTGACCGAACAATTTGGCTGATTGATAAGGCAGGACATAGTGCTAAAAGGACTCTTGATTTGGTTTTGGGGTTCGCACTATTAGTGCAGCCTTCTCTGAGGGCCGGTTATCGCTGCACAAAAACTCAAATTGTGACATCGGTTAACTTGATGCGTATTCTAAACCTTTGTGGCAATTTCTTTAGCCCAAGTCTTGATACTGTCCCAATCGCGGGTATCATAAAGTCCTGACTTTATTTCTTGAAATCCGGCTTCTTCTATTCTTGGCTTGAAACTCGCTAAGGCCTTCCTGAACAAAAAGAATATTTGATTAAAGTCCCAAACTCCCCCAAATATGACCATAGAGATGGGATTGAGGTTATACTTCACAGCTTTATCCTCGAGATATTGTTTCCTCGCCTTTTCAATTTCCTCTGTCTTCTTTTCGTACTCAATTAACGCCTGAGCACCGGAGGACACGAAAATAGCCACTTTCTTACTCGACAGTCCTTTCTGGAACTTTCTCAAAAAATTCTCAGCGGAGCCAGTCCACTTTCCCATTTGCATTCCACTGCCCACGATGACCAGGTCATATCCTGAAATATCTTTGACTTTTTCTTTTCTGGCGTTTACCACTCTAACATCTAGTCCTTCGCTTCGAAGGACTTTCGCAATTTCTTCTGAGGTGCCTTCAGTAGCCCCATAACGAGTCCCATACACAATAAGAACTTCTTTAGACATTTCTATCCCCTTTTTTATTACGCCTCAACAATTTAAAGTTTCAAGAATTGCATCATCAGACCGAAGTCTTTGTCTTGGTAATCGCAAAGAATTGTCATGTTTCTTCCTCATTTGTGAGTCTGAATCTATTTCATCGCCAGTAAAGTTTAATGTAATTATAGCACGGCTTGATACTCATTCTGATGGGAAGATGGAATAGATGGTGATACCATCTAGAACAAGGAGGGGACAATCCAGTGAGTTGCTAAAGGTAACAAATTAGTAGAAAGTTATCCAACAAAGTGATGGATTGTGCAGTTTTCCAGTCGCCTTTAAGCGCTAAGGGATAAATTCGATTCCGCTTTTGGTAATCTGGCTCAGAAGACGCCGAAGGGCAAGGGACTGATATTGGCAGATCGCCTATTAGGATTGTCAAATCACACTGTGGCTCTATTCTACTTCTGCGCCTGTCTCATGTGTTATTGATGGCAAAGTGAACAATCTGACGTTTCGGGTAGCGTGTGAACCAGGGTATCAATTCGAGCCTCAGGGCGTCTCAACAATAAGCTATAGTCTATTGTTTTATGCTTCGCCGGGCAGAGGAGATGTCCCTCAACCGTTGCGCCTGGGTGAGCAATTTCTTCCTCAGCCTGATGTTCTCAGGAGTCACCTCAACCAGCTCATCCTTATTGATGAAGTCAATAGCTTGCTCTAAGCTAAGCTGCACAGGAGGAGTCAGCTTTATGCTAATGTCGGACGTAGATGAGCGTATATTAGTCTTCTTCTTTTCTTTGCACACGTTGATGGCTATGTCCTGTGGCCGTGAATTCATCCCCACTATCATACCTTCATAGACCAGTGTACCGGGTCCAACGAAGCTGAGTCCCCGCCCTTGAGCATTATTAAGCCCATAGGAGACAGCTATGCCCTGTTCCGAGGCTACCAGAGCACCGCTGCGAGTCGACACTATGGCTCCCCGCCACGCTTCATAGCCAAGAAAAACGGTATTCATGATGCCTTCACCACGGGTGGCAGTAAGAAAAGCACCGCGGAAACCGATGAGTCCTTTCGTAGGTACATGGAATTCCAGACGTATGTTATCATGGCCATCGTTGCGCATATCAGTAAGCTGAGCTTGGCGCTTGCTCAGCATCTCGGTTAAAACTCCAACGTATTCCTCTTTGGTATCAAGAGTAAGAGCCTCCACGGGTTCCGCAAGTTTGCCGTCAACTACTTTGGTAATAGCTTCTGGCCTGGAGACCTCAAATTCATAGCCCTCGCGCCGCATGGTCTCAATCAGAATAGCCAGATGCAGTTCGCCTCTCCCTTTTACCAGGAAGGTGTCCGGACTATCTGTATCTTGTACCCTGAGGCTGAGGTTAGTTTCCAGTTCCTTATAGAGTCGTGCCCGTAACTGGCGCGTGGTGCTGAAGCGCCCCTCGCGACCACCGAACGGTGAGGTGTTCACTCCGAAGGTCATCTCCACCGTTGGTTCGCCAACTTCTATGCGTGGTAGGGCTTCAGGCCGCTCCGGGCTGGCAATGGTATCTCCAATGCCGACTTTTTCGAGGCCTGTCACAGCTACTATGTCACCCGCCTCGGCCTCTGCTACCTCCAGGCGTTTGAGACCGAGATATGTAAGTACTTCACTAATCTCATAATGACTTAGACTCCCATCGGCACTCAGACAGACTACGGGATCGCGGGCAGCAACCTTGCCTCTCCAGATTCTACCGATAGCTATTTTGCCTTTGTGGCTGTCATAGTCCAGGTTAGAAACCAGCATTTGAAATGGCCCACTTTCTATTTGCGGTGGTGGTACTTCTTCTAAGATGCGTTCGAAGAGAGGAGTGATGTCTCTGCCTTCGGTACCTGGTTCGCTTACGGCTGTACCTTCCGCGGCACTGGCATATACTACCGGGAAGTCAAGCTGGTCAGCGCTGGTAGCTAATCTCAAGAATAAGTCCTCGGTGAGCTTAAGCACCTCTGCTATCCGCGAATCTTGTCTGTCTATTTTATTAATAACCACAATGGGTCTTAGACCCTTTGCCAGAGCCTGGCGAAGCACAAACTTAGTCTGGGGCATGGGACCTTCTATAGAATCCACCAGAAGCAGGCAGCCGTCAGCCATATTTATGACGCGCTCCACTTCACCGCTGAAATCAGCATGCCCGGGGGTATCAATGATATTAATCTTGACTCCCCGGTAGATCACGGCCGTATTCTTAGCCATAATGGTAATGCCTTTTTCACGCTCCAAGACATTCTGGTCCATTATTAACTCGCCTACTTTTTGGTTATCCCGGAAGACCTTGCTCTGTTTAAGCATGGCATCTACCAGGGTAGTCTTACCATGGTCAACGTGGGCAATAATAGCTATATTTCTTATGTCGCTGCGATAATTCATATACGTTAGCGAAATCTTGCCTCTATCCAGCCCTATTTATAGTCCATACCTGTCACTGCGACTCCGGTGTCTTCAGGCTCCTGCGACCGGGTCAGCGTTTTTGTGTCATCAGTCAGGCGTGTATTAGTGCGGGAACTCTGTTTGGAAGCGGTGAAGGTAAACGTGATTGCGAAGACACCACATTCTATAAACATACACGGGCCAAGTATCCCCGGCCCGTGTATGTCCTGTGGTCAAACTGCCATTATCTACTCAATCTGACTTTACTGTAGCAATCGCTGCAATAGACTGGCCTGCCATTGGTAGGCTCAAAAGGCACTTGGGTGTCTTTGCCGCAGTCGGCGCATATGGCAGAAAACATTTGGCGCGGTAGCCCGTAGCTGTTACCACCATTTCCATTCCGCTCTGTCTTCTTTGCCTGTCGGCATGAGGGACAGCGCTTGGGCTCATTAGTATAGCCCTTGGATTGAAAGAACTCTTGTTCCCCAGCGGTGAAGCTGAACTCAGTCCCACAATCGGCACAGTGGATCGTTTTGTCTTGAAAACTCATTGGATGACCTCCTCTCTTTTAAATTTTAGTTAGAGCCCGGGTCATCCAATACTTGATATGAGTCTGATAGAATCCTAAGAAGCTTGTAATAACCTAAACTTGAACTATTAAATACATCATACACCTATTATTAAGATTGTCAAGTCCCGCTGTGGATCTATACGAGATTTAGGTACACCTTAAGCGCTAAGGGATAAATTCAATTCCGCCTCTGGCTTAAGCCCTCTTTCCTTCTTTAAGGCTTAAAAAGTCCGAGTTATATTCCTCAATCAGCCCGGCATCGGCAAAGCTGAAGTAGCGATTTTCGCCTATTACGATGTGCTTTGTCGCCTACTGCAGTACACTACATCGCCTAACTAATAACAACACGACGAAATGTGTAGTTTGGAACTACTCAACAATTGGGTATGTAATAGAGTTCAAGTCTCGTAAAGTAGGCGGTACTAGACGGCAGACAGAACTTTATGCTATTGTTCAGCCTCAATGTACGGTCGAACCAAAATCGCATGCATGATTTGTTTGCCTAGATTGCGTCAGTTATCCACAATCAAGAGTGACCCAAGCCCATAGCATCTTGGCGCTGCAATTTCATGAGGTAGTGTGCAGAAAAGACAGCTCGATGGAGGATGAAGAATGAAGACAGAGAAAGGAGAGGACCGATCGGCTTCGCTGGTTGAATGCCAACCTGCGGTCCCAGTAAGGAGAACCTTCGCCCAAGACCTGTTCGATGGGGTTGCCCCCTCGTACGACACCTGGGCGCAAGTGCTGACTTTCTTTCAGTACCTTCGCTGGCGCAGGTTCTTGGTCTCGCAAATGGCCCTTCGGCCGGGAAACCTTGTGCTTGACGTATGTACCGGCACAGCCGGTGTTGCCATGGAGATTGCCGACCACCATGATGGCCGAATCGTGGGGCTCGATGCTAGCCAGTTAATGCTGCAAGCCGGCCTCCGCGCCGTCGAGAAGAAAAACCTAGACGGCAGAGTCCAACTCATCCAGGGCCGCGCTGAGCGTTTACCCTTCCCTGATGATACTTTCGATACCGTTGTCTTCACCTACCTGTTGCGTTACGTCCAAGACCCTGATGCAACAATACGGGAGCTGTCTCGCGTACTGAAACCAGGCGGGGAATTGCTCTCACTTGAGTTCGGCGTTCCAGAAGCCCTCTGGGTAAGAGCTCTATGGGAAATCTACAATAGGGTCGTCATGCCGGTAATGACCATCCCCGTTTCACGAGGTTGGCATCGTGTTGGCTGTTTCCTAGGTTCGAGCATCTCGGACTTCTGTCACAGGTGTCCTGTTGATCGCCTCGCCACAATATGGCGGGACAATGGAATACCGCTGGTACAGACAAGACCCCTGCTTAAGGGTGTAGCCATTGTGATGTGGGGAACGAAAGGAAGATAGAGACCGATAGCCAGCCCTAGTAATTACCTTATGGTGGACGTTCGGAATTCCGGGGACACCATACCAATTAGGCCTACTAACAAATTGGGTATTATGACTCAAGAATACGAGGCGATTACTTCTTATAGATATCGCCCCGAGGGCCAATAGCAAGGACGACCACGATCTTCTTCTCGATGTCCACTTCATACACAGCCCGCATACCGCCAATGCGAAGGCTGAACAGCCCTTCCAGTTCACCTCGGAGCCTCTTTCCACTGTGGGGCTTGGCCTTGACTCTTTCCAAAGCGGCGATGATACGGCGTCTCATGGCTGGGGTAGCCTTTTCCAAGATTCTAGCGGCATCCCGGCTCAGAACAACGTTATACATTCAGCTTCGCCTTCAGCTCCTCCAAAGAGACAAACTCCCCCTTCCTACCTTCAGCCCACGCTTTCCGAGACTCCCTCACCTGCTGCACCAACTCTTCGTCGCCTAGGATTTCCGCCGTTGCCTCCCACGCCTCCCTCTCCCTGAGGTAGGCAGCAAAGTCGGCCACTGCCTTGACCCTTTCCTCAGAAAGGGACTTCAGCTCTTCCATTAGCTTACTTTTGTAACCACCAGTTTTGGCCATTGTTCATCACCTCCCTCTTAGCCTCATCACGGGTACGAGGCATTCCGTAAAGAAGATACTCAATTTCAGGGACACCATGCCAATTAAGCCTACCACAAATTAGGTATTATATCCCAGAATACCACCACTGAATATAGATTCACTTTAGCATATCGCGTTCCTCAATAACATCCCATTGCACTTCATAACAAATGTGCACCCTTCCAGCCCCTTTTAGGCGTTAAGGGATAAATTCGATTTTGCTCTGGCTTAAGTTCTTTTCCCTTCTTTAAGGCTTAAAAAGTCCGAGTTATATTCCTCGATGAGGCCGGCATCGGCGAAGCTGAAGTAGCGATTCTCGCCTATTATGATGTGGTCAAGGACCTTAATCTGCATAATATTCGCGGCGAAGACTAAGTCCTGGGTGATCTGTTTATCGTTATCGCTGGGTTGAGGATTTCCCGCAGGGTGGTTGTGGACGAAGATTAAGGCCGCAGCATTATGTTTGACGGCGCCCTGGATAATTTCCCGAGGATAAATTGCACTGGCGTTCAATGTCCCTTCAAAAAGGTCCTCAATCTCGACAACGCGATTTTGGGAATCAAGAAACATGACCTTGAACATTTCTTTTTTCAGGTCTCGCATGGAATGGTACAGGTAATCGAAGACCTCCCGGGAGGACCGGCAGTAAGGTTTATCGAGGACTTGCTCCTTAAGAAACTCTCTGGCTACATCCTGCATGAATTTGATTACAAAGATATTGTAGGCGGTAATCCCTTTGATTTTCCGCAATTCCTCGTGAGGAGCTTCCAGAATGCCTCTCAGGGTCTTGAACCTTTTTATGGCTTCTTTGGCTTGCGGCTTACAGTCCTTGCGAGCTGTTCCCAGCGTGAGCAACAATTCCACAATTTCGTAGTCGAGGAACGCTGCCAGCCCAGATTGATTGAACCTTTCCCGTAGTCTTCTCCTGTGCCCTTCCTGGCTTTTAGCTTCCATCCTTAAAGACTCTCTATTTCATAACTCCCTTTAGCAAGCACTGACGGCGCTGAGTGCTCGCCAAGCCCGTCTTACCTTAAGAGGGGAATCTTGGGCAATTCGCCCCCTCACTCAAACTCTCTCCCGCCAAGGGAGAGAGAACTATAATGACTCACGCAGCTACCCTCAATTATATATTTTAACCAGGGTTATGGGAATTACGTTATTCGACGGCAACGGAAGTGCTGATATAATACTGGTGCGATGAATTTAGCCCGGCAGATAGAGGAGTATCTCCCCCGGCAACTCCTGAAACTGGTCAAGGATATCAGCCGACGGGCGGCCAAGCAGGGGCAAAGCCTATATCTCGTTGGCGGCGTGGTTCGAGACCTGCTCTTAGGTTATCCCAGTTTCGACCTTGACTTGGTAGTCGAGGGCGATGCCGTGAAACTGGCTCAACAAGCGGCAGAAGCCAGCCAGGCAAATCTGCTGGCACACCATCGCTTCGGCACCGCCAAACTCAGATATGAGAACTTCACCCTCGATCTGGCGACAGCACGAAAGGAAACCTATGCCAGACCGGGGGCGCTGCCTGTGGTCACTCCGGGCACCCTCAAGGATGACCTCATCCGCAGGGACTTTTCTATCAATGCCATGGCTATATCTTTGGCAGCAAATGATTACGGGGAGCTGGTTGACCCCTATCAAGGCAAAAACGACCTGGAGCACCGCCTCATCCGCATATTGCATCCCAAAAGCTTCAGCGACGATGCCACCAGGATTCTGCGGGGCGTCTGTTACGAACAAAGGCTGGGTTTCGAGCTTGAAGCACCGACTGTTCACTTACTCAAACGGGATATCCCTATGCTAGATACCATAAGCGGCGACCGAATCAGGCACGAGCTAGAACACATCTTTGAGGAAAACCAACCAGAACTCGTTATCAACCGCCTCGGCGACCTGGGGGTACTGGCCAGGATAAATCCCTCCCTCAAAGGCGATGGCTGGATAGCTGAGAAATTCGATAAGGCGCGGACTCTAAAGAGACTTGCCCAATTGCCTTCGCTCTATTTCTGTCTTCTTGTTTATTCATTCGGCGAAAGGGACTTTGAGCAATTGCTCGCCCGCCTTAACATACCGGCAAGATTATCCCGGGCCATGCGCGATACGCTCCGCCTCAAGACAAAGCTTTCGCTCCTGGATAAGCCTTCCCTGAAACCCAGCGAGATTTATTACCTGCTCCGAGAATATGAGCCCCTGGCGATACAGGCCAATGCCATAGCTTCAGATTCATCAATGGCGCACCGCCATCTCCAGCTATTCCTCACGAAACTGCGCTATGTCAGGACTTCCCTCGATGGGGAAGAATTGAAAAAACTGGGCATCTCCCCCGGACCGCAGATGGGGGAGGCCCTCCAAGCGTTGCACAAGGCAAAACTGGATGGAGAGGTTAGAACCAAGGCCGACGAAAAAAGGCTAGCCCTCTCTTTATCACCGAAGTTAGAACGGTAAGGGGGGCAGAAGATTCAAAACTGCCCCGCCGAAGTAGCAGCCCAAAAGATACTTGGGGAATTTTCCTGCCCAGCAAGGCAACATGAACTTCCATAATGGTATTCTCGAAGCGCCCGAGATAAGTCCAGCTATATCGAATGGTAAAATGGGCTGGAGGGACAGAAGAAAAATGGCCAAGGGGCCGTGTCGCTTCATCCAACCCACAAGCTTTTGATATCCCGGTGTAGCCTCAGTGACTATTATCTTTTTCCCTAAGTAACCAGCATAATAGCCAGTTATTTCCCCCAAGGTGCCAGCGCTACTAGCTGTAAGAGCTACCAGAACAGGACCCCACGGTGATACTTCCGCCATCATGTCTGCCACTGGTATCATTATGCCGACGAAAATGGGTACTGGAACAATAATACTGGCGTTACTTACCAGAGAAGTTATGAAAACAACCAGGTAAGCTGTAGTAGCTAATCCTTCACCTGAAATATCAAACCGAGCCTTCAGATATCCAACGAGGAAATAAAGGCCGACGCTGAGACCAAGAATGACAACGGCATAAATGGCCGCCAGAAGCCACTTATTTCGCTTGATTCGCTCCATTATACTCATATTTTCACTTCATCTTAACACTCTCACTTCGGTGAAGAAGAGAAGAATGCCAGGTAGCACTCCAATCCTTGCTTATTCAGGCGTGAAAACAGCTCACCGGCTTCCTTCGGCTCTGAGAAAAAGGCAAAGAGACATGGCCCGGAGCCGGCGAGATAAACTCGCGGGGCTCCCGCTTCCTGCAGGGTCTTGCGATATTTGTCCAGTTCGGGAAAGAAACCAGAAGCTATCCTTTCGAAGACATTAAACATAACATCAGGGTCAGGTCTTTCGCCTTGCCTCAAGGATAACAAGGCTGCCTCAACAAACTCGCCTCCCGTGAAATCAGCAACGCGTAAACTACTGTACATTTGTTTCGTTTTGCCCGGGACCTTAGGTAATGGCGGCACCACCAACACAAAGCTGGTTGAAGGCAGCGATGGCAGCGGGGTTACCTTCTCCCCCTTTCTCTCTACCAGGGCCGTGCCTTTGTGGACAAAGAATGGAACATCAGACCCTAGCTTGAAGGCCAGGTGGACCAGTTCGGACAGGGGCAACCTTAATCCCCAAAGCTCATTTAGAGCCAAAAGGGTGGCCGCGGCATCGCTGCTGCCACCTCCCAATCCCACACCCCAAGGTATGGACTTGCGAAGTTCGATTCGTGCCCCCATATCACATTTTGTGGTTTCCTTAAGTAGGCTGGCTGCGCGTGTCACCAGGTTGTCGCGCTTTAAGCTGGGTTCATCACAGTCAAAACATATTTCCTTGTCCAGTTCGAAGTTGAGAACATCGCATAGGTCTATGGACTGGACGATACTGGAGATTCGGTGATAATCATTATCCTTGCCCAGCACTTCGAGGACAAGGTTCACTTTAGCCGGGGCATAGACAGTCAACATTGCAGCTCTTTTGTGAAGGGAGCAAAGATTATCCAGAGCTCCCTCCATTCCTCCAGGCTCAGAGTTTCAGCCCGCCGTTTGGCTTCTATGCCAGCCTTCTCCAGTAATGAAGCAACCTGGCTGGGTGGCATCTCTAGCGAGTGAGCCAGGGAATTGCGAAGCTGCTTGCGAGGAGAACTAAAACCATGGATAACTATATGAAAAAAACTGGCGACATCGGATACCTCAATAGCCGGCTGGGAGTAAACATCCAGCCGCAATATAACTGAATCCACCTTCGGCGGGGGACAGAAACTTGCCGCCCGCACATATGACACAATAGCAGGTTTGCTGTAATACTGAGCCTTAACGCTGAGCAACCTCATCTTACCAGGAGCAGCAGCAATAGCCTCCCCAACTTCCTTCTGCACCATTACGACCATTTTTGAAGGACGGGGCTGCGCCTCGAGAAAATGACTCAATAAGGGTGAAGTAATATAGTAAGGAAGGTTAGCGATGACTTTGTAGCCCCGCACAATTTCGGAACCGGGCAGATTATCTTGGAGAAGTTGCCGAGGGGTCACCTTAAGTATGTCCGCATGCACAATTTTGACATCAGGAAAGCCAGCCAGTCGTTTTCTCAACAGGGCAACCAGTTTCGCATCAAGTTCAACAGCAATAACCCTGGCTCCCTGTTTGGCTAACCCTTCAGTTAGTATGCCTAACCCCGGACCTATCTCAATTACAGTATCCCCGGGGCTGAGTTCGGCAGCAGATAGAATACGCTCTAATACAGCTTCATCTATAAGGAAATGCTGTCCTAAGCTTTTTCTCGGTTTGAAGCCAGATTGGCGGAGTAATTGTCGGTACAAGACTATCAGCGTTGTCCAAACAATTGGTAGAAGCCCTTGCCCACTTTCCTTCCCGTGTACCCAAGCTCGACCATCCTTTTCAATATCGGAGCCGGTTTATATCTTTCCCATCCCGTCTGCTGGTAGATTCCTTCCAGGAGGTCGACCAAAACGTCTATACCAACCATGTCCGCCAGCTCAAATGGGCCCATCGGCCAGTTGTGTGATAATTTCTCTATTCTATCTATATCCTCTATGCTGGCTAAATTCTCCTCCAATAGCTTGGCGGCTTCGTTCATGACCAAGGTTATTATCCTGTTGGTCACAAAGCCAGGGGAATCCTTAACCACGACTGTTTCCTTGCCCATAGATTTGACGAAATCAAGGCTTACTTCCAAAGTCTCCTCTGACGTAAGCAAGGTTTTCACTATCTCTACTCCCTTCATCAACGGTACAGGGTTCATAAAGTGTGCGCCGATAACCTTGTCGGGACGCTTGGTCGCGGATGCGAGTAGACTCACTGGTATTCCAGATGTGTTAGAAGCCAGGATTGTTTCCCTGGGGCAAATTTCTTCAAGCTGTCCAAATATGGGCAGCTTGACCTCAGCCCTCTCAAATACCGCCTCTATGACATAGTCAGCATCTTTAGCGGCATTTCTCATGTCAATCGAGGTATGAAGTCTCGCCAGAGCTTCATTCATCTCTTCCTGCTTGATTTTTTCCTTTTGCACAAATTTGCCCAGGCTGGACTTTATCATGTTCATACCACGGTCCAGAAACTCTTGTTTCACGTCAACCATGGTTGTCTCATAGCCCGCTTGTGCCGATACCTGAGCTATGCCGCTGCCCATGGTCCCTGAACCAATAACACATACCTTCCTTATTGCCATTCTCATTGCCTCCCAGATGATTTGATTCTCTATACCATGGTATACCCACCATCGACGCTGATAGTCTGTCCGGTTATGAAGTTGGCCCGGTCTGAGGCCAGAAAGAGAACAGCATTGGCTATATCGTCCGGTGTCCCTGGCCGTCCCAGCGGGATACCCTTAGCTATTTTCTCCAGCGCTTCCGGGGTGCCAAATACCTTCATCATGTCATCTGTCCACATGCTCTCCGAGGTGGTGACATCCCTGCTGGCAGGAACAACAACACCTGGACAAATCACGTTGACGTTTATGCCATAACGGCCCAGTTCTCTGGCCAAAGACTTTGTCATAGAGATCAATGCGCCCTTGCAGCCGCTGTAGACAGCTTCTCTCAACTGCCCCACTCTGGCAGCATCGGAACCGATGCTGATGATCTTTCCGTACTTCCGCTCAATCATATGGTCTAAGACGGCTCTGGTGCAGTTTATATCGCTCCAAAAATTGCGGGCTATCTCCTTTTCCCAATCTTCCCTGGGTTTCTTTACAAAGAACTCATCCCTGACCCAACCAACAACGTTGACCAGTATATCTACCTGACCAAACTTGTCCAGTGTTTGTTTCACCATCGCCTGTACCGAATCCCAGTCGGTCACATCCGTCCCTATGTTTTCAGCTTTGCACTTGCCCAGAGCGTTCGCTTCCCTGGCTACTTTAGTACCCTGAGCTTCATCCAGTTCAGCTATGGCGATGTTCGCTCCTTGCTCAGCGAAAGCTAGAACTATGCCCCGCCCAATATTGGAGCCTCCCCCAGTAACAATGGCTGTTTTGCCTTCAAGCCCTAGGAAATCCATCTGTGAGTCTATTCCCATCTATTCCAGATTTCACGAGCCGTGCACCTGCCCTCGATTTCCAAACCGGGAAGACGTCTCTGCCAGCTAGCTCCAACCAGGCAACTCTATATCACACTGGAAATACTACTTACCGCTGCTTCCTTCCGGACCTGACGGGGTTCATAGCCTCCAGTTGCATAGAACCCGATTATCAACGCCGCTCAGCAAAAACAAATCTAGCCGGCTGTCAACCTCAAGCAGGAATTCAGCCCCGCTATAGCGGTTTTCGGGTACAGGGCACCGCTGGCTCCCCGCTTAGCACGGCCCAATTCATGATGTTAGCAATAAGCGATAGCCACGTCAACATGAACATCAATGGATTAGCTTCTCCGCTACGGTCGGAATGAGACTTCCACTTCGTCATTGCGAGGCATGATCGTGCCGAAGCAATCTCCTAGAGGGCAATGGGATTGCCACACTTCGGTCGCGATGACAGGAAACGCAGGACCCTTTCGGTTAGTTTTGGGGCAGCCCTCTTTCCTTGAGCTTCCCTCTAGATATCTTACCCGAGCTGGTTTTAGGTATGCTGTCTATGAATTCAATCCTTTTTGGGAGTTTGAAATCAGCCAGGTTCTGGCAGCAAAGGGTGAACAGCTCTTTCGCCGTGGCACGTTGCCCTTCTTTGAGGACTACGAAGGCCGTGGGTATCTGTCCTCCATAGCCATCGTTAATACCCACATACGCCGCCTCAGCTACACTGGGGTGGCTCAGTAATACGAATTCAACTTCTGACGGACCGATCTTAAGTCCGGAAGAGGTGACTATTATGAACGACTTCTTCTCTATATACTCAAGGTAGCCCTCTTCATCCATCTTGACTAAATCACCGGTATAAAACCAGCCATCCTTCAGCACCCGGGCCGTGAGTTCAGGAGCTTTGTAGTATCCTTTCATCACCCAGGGGGCATTGAACACAGCTTCTCCTATTTCGCCCCTGGGAATTTCCCTACCGTTGTCATCCAGTATCTTGAGGCGGCAAATTGGCTTGCCGACCGTCCCCAGTTTGCGGCCATCAAACGTACTTATGGAAACGGCTGACACTTCCGTGAGACCGTATACCTCGTAAAGGGACGAATGGAACTTGTCCTCCAAAGTCGCCATTAGCTTAGGAAAGGACTTTGCCCCCGCGGTAACAACCAATCGCAGGGAACTCAGGTCGTACCTTGCCAGAACTTCGTCACGCACCATAGCCAGGGCATTGTACATGGCAGGAACGCCAAAGATGATTGTGCCTCTTTCTTTCTCTACAGCCTCCAGAACAGCTCTGGGAGTAAAACTAGGGATAAGCACGATAGTGGAGCCAACGATAAGCGAACCAAAAAGCACCTCGAATAAGCCATAAAGATAAGTAAAAGGAACAACGTCTATAATGACATCGTCTCTTTTCCGTTGTATTCCTGCGGAGACTATGGGGGGAGTCCCCATAAGGGAAGCATGCGTATGTACCACGCCTTTTTGCTTCCCCAGCACGCCAGACGTGTAGAATATAGCAGCTTCGTCCTCGTCTGCTAGATCAACAGCCGGTGATAGGGAAACCGCCTTAGCTATCATCCTGGTATAAGAACCTGAATCAACTTCAATTACGTGCTTTAGCAAAGAAATGTGAGGCAATACCGAGGCAAGCATCTGGGAGAATTTCTTCTCCGTTATCAGAATTTCCGAGTCGGAGTCCCGTAGCAAAACGTCAAGTTCAGGTGCCTTAAGCGCTGTGTTAAGCAGCACAGCTATGCCTCCGCCTTTGATGACCCCGAAATAATTGATGACCCAGTCAGGGCTATGGGACATCAAGATAGCCACATGCGTACCCTTTTTCATTCCCAGATTCAGGAGAGCATTGGCTACTCTATTAGAAGCTGCATCCAGCTCACTATAAGTAGTCCTCCGATCACCAAGGATGATGGCTTCTTTGGCTGGGACTTCACTGGCAGTGTCTTCCAAGCTCCGTCTAATATCCATCTTGGCCTCCGGAAAAACCTGCAAGAGAGTATATCGCAATGCAAGGTATGCAGTAAAGCCCGGGGCCACGATTGCTGGGGACTGCAGAATACTTCGCCAGGCAATCACGACAGGCCAGAGTACTGCAATACGTGGGACGGCTGCCAGCTATTGGCAACCTGAGAAAGCACAACGTCACTAGGAAGGCGAGATTGCCCTCAACACCACCGAGGTTTCAATCTGCCTGTCGGGGATGTTCCAGTACGCTCGGAGGAGCCTGTCCTTTTCCCTGGATGACACCAGTTTGAACCCATGTTTTTCGTAGAAACGAATGGCCCAGGTAGCATCGGCCCACGTCCCTACCAGGATTTCGTGAGTCCCGGCCAGGCCCAGCAGATATTCAAGCAACTTCTCACCAATTCCCTTTCTCTGAAACCCAGAAACCACATAAGCATGCCTGATCAAGGTGGTATCTCCGAGAGCTTGAATTCCTGCCACGCCGAGCAAACGCTCACCTTTGATCCACCCAAAGAATCGTACGCCAGCTTCAATTTCCTTCCTTAATTCCTGGGCTGACATATACGGTTCCTTCCATCTGTCGTCCGGGATTACCCCTTTGTAAGCTTGGGCAGCATCATTTATGACCTCGAGTATAGCATCGAAATCCGAAGCCACCAGGGTACGAATCATTTTGCTTCAGACAGAGGACAGTGGAGACATCGGTCCCGGCTCATGTTATGGCTTTCGCGGAAGTTGTGGTGCTTGTTGTTGTTGTTGAGCCTGTATGGCCATTACTTCGCTTCCTTCTTCAAATAGCTCCGACTTGATTTCATGAACCAGACCCCAGGATTGCGCCTCCTCTGGGTTCAGAGTTATCCTCTCAAACATAGCATCGGTAACGTCCTTGTCACTCTTGCCTGTATTGGCTGCGATTACCTTGGCGATATTCTCCATGTCGATTCTCAGCCCCTTCAATCTTTCGTCCAGTAGTTTCTCATCCAGATTCTGTTCCCCCCTGAACTGCGCACTGACGCCGTGAAACAGGAATCTCGCCTGGGGCACCGACAACCTCTTCGAGCCGGCGCAGTATATAACGATGCCTATTGAGTCTACGCTGCCGAAATTGTGTGTAGTTATAGAAGCGGGTAGTCCTTTCAAATAGTTATAGGCGCTCAACCCATGGACGACAGAGCCGCCGGGCGAAGAGATGAGGATGATGAACTCTTTTGCTCCCTGCTTCATTTTCTGGTCGATGGCGCTCATCAGAGCATTGACCGTGGCATCGATCACCGGGGCAAAGAACCTGATCACAACCGGTTTCGTAGACATGATGTCTCCTCCTTCCAAACGGTACTGTAGTTCAGATCTGTGAATCTGACTTGATTATAGCAGATTACAATCGGGAGCCAATTCAACAAGCCCGTTCTACGAGCAGAGAATCGAGGTTCAGGAACCTGGCCATGCTATACTTACAACGAGAGTCAGCTATGAACCACATGGCCAGTGCAGATCTCACAGTCAACCTAGAATCTATGGTTAAGGAGATGGGGACCACTCACTTCGGCATAGCCGACCTAACTCCAGCCAGAGAGCGTATTTGCGAGCAAGGCGGAGGATTTTTAACTCAGTTTCCCCGGGCTGTTTCCCATGGCTTCGCTCTCGCGGATGGCATTGTAAATACGCTGGTCCATCATGAAAATATTGCTGCCCTGAGTACCTACTGGTATTACGTGTATCGAATTGTGAATCCACGCCTCGACTCGATTTCCCTGATGTTAGCCCAATCCCTGGATAGAGCCGGTTTTCAAGCTTTCGTCGTGCCGTCATCTCAAACACTGGATAGAACCAAGCTTATCGGTGTGTTCTCCCATAAACTAGCAGCCCATTTGGCTGGGCTGGGATGGATTGGCAAGAGTGCCTTGCTCATTACGCCGGAACATGGTCCTCGCGTGAGGTGGGGTACGGTGCTCACGGACGCTCCGTTGGAAGCCGGAACGCCCATAGATGAGATGTGCCGCGACTGCGATGAATGTGTGAAAGGTTGTCCGGCCCATGCCTTCACCGGACAGGCTTTCGATCAGCCCAGACCGAGGAGCGAGATATTCGCTGCTGAGGCATGTCACGACTATCTAAACAAGCGAGAGCAAACCTTGCGCAGGGCTTGCGGTATGTGCGTTTATATCTGCCCGTTCGGTAGAAACAAGTAAGCAAGGACTCTCCCACGTAGTCTCCATAGTCTGCCCTTCAGAATCCACTTGTCGTCACCTACATCTCTGCACAGCCATGCTAGCTATGATAATATTACGCATGACGGAGCCTCATGGCAGACATGAATAAGGTCAAGCAGCGGATAGAAGAGCTGCGGAAGACTATCAATTACCACAATTACCGCTACTACGTGCTGGACAGCCCTGAAATCAGTGACGCCGAGTACGATGAGCTGATGAAGGAGCTCAAGCAGCTTGAGGCCGAGCATCCTGAGCTCGTCACCCCGGATTCTCCGACGCAACGGATTGGAGCGCCTCCGGTAGAAGCGTTTGGAGTTGTCGAGCATCCCCAGCCATTGTTGAGCCTGGCCAATGCTTTTTCCTATGAGGAACTGGCAGCCTGGCACAAGAGAGTAAGCAACCTGCTGGGTGAAAGGCAGTTTGACCTCGTTTGCGAGCCCAAGATTGATGGGCTGGCGGTAGCCCTGACTTATGTTGACGGCTTGCTTGTCACCGGAGCAACCCGGGGGGATGGCTACCGGGGTGAGAACATCACACAGAACTTGAAAACCGTCAGGAGCATCCCTCTCTCCGTGCCCAAAGAAGCGCCAGCCAGATTTGAAGTTCGGGGTGAAGTTTATCTGCCTAAGGCTGGCTTCAAGAAACTTAACGAGGAGAGGGCCAAAGAGGAGTTGCCGCTTTTTGCCAATCCCAGGAACGCCGCTGCCGGCTCGGTAAGGCAGCTCGATTCCAGCATCACTGCTCGACGTCCCCTTGACATATTCGTCTACGGATTAGGTTGGGCTGAAGTCAAGGCGGTGCCCGACAATCACTGGGAGATCATGCAATACCTCAAGTCCCTGGGGTTCAAGATGAACCCCAATACCGCCCTGTGTCGTTCCCTCGATGAAGTGGAAGAATACTATCAAAGATGGGCAGAGAAACGTGAAGACTCTCCCTACGAGGCTGATGGCGTAGTAGCCAAGGTCAATTCTATTGCCCTCCAGCAAGAGCTGGGCACTGTGGCTCACGAGCCAAGATGGGCTATTGCCTATAAGTTCCCTGCTATTCAGGGCACCACAAAGTTACTTGATATTGGCATAAACGTGGGGCGGACGGGGAGTCTTAACCCTTACGCTGTTTTGGAGCCAGTCCGGGTAGGCGGCGTGGTCATCAGCTCAGCAGCCCTTCATAACGAGGAAGATATTCACCGCAAGGACATCAGGATCGGAGACTGGGTTGTGGTGCAACGGGCTGGCGAAGTTATTCCCGAGATCGTAGAACCCATTGTCAGCCGCCGCACCGGCAAGGAGAAAGTATTCAACATGCCTGGCCGCTGCCCTGTGTGTGGCAGCGAGGTGATAAAGCCGGAAGATGAGGCGACGCATCGGTGTACTAATGCGGCCTGTCCAGCCCAAGCACTTGAGAGAATCAAACACTTTATCAGCCGCGGGGCGATGGATATGGACGGTGTGGGTGAAAAGCTATGCCAGGCTTTGTTCGAGGCCGGCTTGGTCAAGGATGGTGCCGATTTATACTACCTGACCAAAGAGCAGCTTCTTGGTCTGGAAAGAATGGCCGACAAGAGCGCCACTAAGGTGCTCAGTTCCATCGAAAAGAGCAAGGACAGACCCTTAGCCCGGATCATCTTTGCCCTGGGAATCATCCATGTCGGTGATCAGTACGCCGAACTGCTGGCAGAACACTTTGCCAGCATAGACGATCTGACCAAAACCAGCGAGGAAGACCTTCCAGCCATTCCCTCCATTGGCCCCAAGATAGCTGAAAGCGTCGTTGCCTTTTTCAGACAGGCAAGAAACAGGCAGATTATCGAGAAGCTGAGAAAGGCCGGTGTGAAGCTGGAAAAAGAGAAAGTCGAGAAAGTCCCCTCCCTACCCTTGGCCGGGCTGGAATTTGTTCTAACCGGAAAGCTGGAATCTTTCCCACGCTCAGAGGCAGAAGCGAAAATAAAGGCTCTCGGCGGCAAAGCCGGCTTGGATGTCACCAGGAAGACTTCTTACGTGGTGGTGGGCGCCGACCCCGGCTCCAAGTTGGCTAAAGCGGAGAAGCTGGGGATAAAGACGCTCAACGAAGCTAAGTTCCTGGATTTCTTGAATAAGGCTGTAGGCAAATTATAGAACCTCTCTTGACTCCAAGGTTATCGGAATTGCATTTACTAATCTTATACGCCTATAACGTTCCAGCTTCGCTTTGAGTTCGTTAAGTCCAGGACGGAGGTTCCCAAACTATGATATTTGGACGGTTCGCCCAAGCTAGGGGTCGGTGAAATTTGACGATAGATTAAGTTTGATTTTCCCCAACTTCTCGCGTGCCTTCGCGAATTTCTCCATCTCCTCCAAATCTACCCGGACAGTTGTCGAGCCAAATGCTAAAACAAAAGTCGTCCCTGTTATGTTACTAAGAGTTACAAGCGTTACATTTGCGCCGACAGCCAGCTCGAACTGTTGCTCACCTTCAAGCGAATTGACAACAAGAAGGCAAGGAATGTTTCCTACATTCTGAATTATGACCCCATTATCTATGCCAGTTACGGAAACCTCTGATGGGATTTCCGCTGCGTATGATAAGCCTGTCAAGGCTAACATAGCTAAAGCAAGAATACAGCAAATTAGAATACCTATTCTCATTGACTTTCTCTTAATCCAATTATACCACCAGCTAAACGTGATGTATAAGAAGTTGCGAATTGCAGGCTCGGCGAAGTCCGGAAAGGTTGAGGCTATATTGCGGGATTGAACAAACCGCTAGATTGTGTTCGCGCAATAACATAAAAGTCTTGCCGTTCAGCGTGCGTGTTTGATGTAACAAAACAAGTAATTGTTGGCCGTACTGCACAGTCTGGACAAAGGTGTAATGCTGACGACTTCACATTGGATCCTGCCCTACTTGAGGTGTTTGCTACAAAGTTGTGGTACTATTGCGGACGACGCGCAATGGGATCCCTTTCCTAACGAAACCTCCTCCGGATGGAAGAGCGATACCAAAGATTCAGTGCCCAGAGTGGCACCAAAAAACGGCGTCTAACTCCCAACCTGCTCAAAATTGACGGCAGGCTGTAGAACTCACGCCAGACCCACACGCACTTTTGCTGCAGCGTCTCTCGTGACATTTTCTTTGGCTCAAGACAAATTGTGGTCCCGCAATACTGTGACCAGTCCTTGGTAACTATTCGACCAGCCTTGTCCATAGATTCACTTAAAGCGGTACCTGGATACGGCAACGGCGACGCAAACTGGGCACTTTCCAGTCGCATTTTTTGAGCGAAATGAAGGGTACGTTCAAATATATCTACAGCATCTTCATCTAGACCAAATATGAAGCAGCCATGGATGGCGATACCATGTGCATGGATTTTCCTTATGACGTCTTCGTATTCGTCGACTACATTGATCTTTTTACCTACCGCTGTCAGGTTTGCCTGAGATAACGACTCAAATCCGATGATCAGACCAAGGCAACCACTGTCAGCAGCCAATTTCAGCAGTTCATCATCGCTTGCTAACGCCACTGAACACTGGCTAATCCACTTAATTTTGTGCGGAATAAGAGCACAGAAGAGTTCCTTAGCAAACCTGGGGTTACCGATGATGTTATCGTCAACGAAGCCGATGATTTTACTTCTGTCGAGGGTTTCAACTTCCTTAGTTATTTCGTCTACTGGTCGGCAGCGATATTTGCGGCCGAAAATAGTGCTGACCGAGCAGTAGGAGCAGGAGTAGGGACAACCTCTAGTAGCCCAAAGCGTATTCGTGTAGCGGTAGGCCCCTTTATCGTATAGGTCCCGCCTAGGTATGGGCAAACCGACGAGGCTGGGATGTTTATTCTGCCTGTAAATTCTTCGCAGCTTGTTTGCCTTAAAATCCTCGATTACATCCCCCCAAATCCCCTCAGCTTCCCCAACAACTACGGCATCGGCGTGCAGGCTGGCTTCTTCAGGCATGACACTGGGATGGATACCGCCCATGACAACCTTCACGCCTCTGGTTCTGAAGGAATCGGCGATCTGATAGGCACGGTGCACCGTGTAAGTCAGTGCCGTTATACCCACCAAGTCGACTTCCTTCTCGAAATCAACCTTAGTGATATTCTCATCAGTTAGTGAAACATCGACCTCTGGCGGCGTTAAAGCAGCGATTGATGCCATTCCAAGTGGTGGCACAACGAGTTTCCCCAGTATTTTTACATTCTCCTTTATAGATGGGACAATCAGCTCAAGTTTCATTCGTTTGCCATATCTTACTGTATGAGGTTCGCTACCGCAACTATGAGAAATTCTGTCTACACTACAGACGGAGGTAACATTCCGCTAATTTGTTACAAGGAATTATTTTGGGATTGTGGGGACACAATAACATAGAACTCTTGCCGTTCAGGGTGCGCGTTTAGCGTGGTGCGGCCACAAATACAACATTCCCACTTTGTGTAATGAGGTAACAAGACAAGTCTTTGTGCAATTCCAACTTCAAGTGTACTGCGAACCGCCATCTAACCGCCTTCATGCCCACTTCGACCTGAAAGATGTTCTACCAGCCGCCGACATCGCGCTACCCGGAGGAACTGTCTCTCAGCGCGACCACAGTGCCATTGTCCTTAAGCCCTACTGTGCAGAAGTAGACCGTTGTGCCTATTTCTTTCTTGAAAGGCCCTTCAATTCTTTCTCAGCTTTTTCCACCCATCCATCGGATCCGCATTCTTTATAGATCTCTATCGCCTTGCTAAGTTTCTCTTTGGCTTTCAGCGCATCGCCCTTCCGCTTGAACAACCCGGCATATGCAGCGTAGTCCTGTCCAAGATGAAACATCATGCCATTCCTGCTATCCGCTTCAATAGCCTTACTGATCCAATCCTCCGCCTCGGATATGTGCTTTTCATCGATGTTCAACAGAATCTCCCCTATGTATCTCAACATCCAGCCTTCAAACATCTTAGATCTATTGTGCTTATGCCATTCAAATATCTCAGCCAGGTTTATCTCTCTCTCATTGTTCATCACTTTCGCCCTGGCTATAGCTATTTTGTTGAGACTAATCCAAGAGGGCAGAATTGCAAGACGTTCTACAAGCAAAATCGCCTTGTCATAATGATCCTGCGCTTTTTGATATTCTGCTCTGTCAAAGCAGGTCTGTCCTAAGCCAAAACTTGCCAGTATATTCATTACGAAGTAATTGATCCTGTCGCAGAAATCGACCGCCTTCAACAGATGTGCCTGAGCTTCATCTAGGAATCCCTTGCCATAACAGGCAATACCGTGACTAGTGTACGCTTCTCCCTTTGACAATATGTCACCGCTCTCTTCGGCAAGCTGCAGGCCTTCACTGCTGGTCTGATACGCCAACTCAACCTTTCCCTGTTGATTGTAAACGGTATTAGCTATGCAGCTTTTCATTATCGATATGCCCCATGGCACATTTGCTGCCACATTAATTTGCAGAGCCTTTTCCAAATGATGAACGGCTTCTTCAAATTCACAATTGAAAGCAAGAGCATGACCGAGCCAATGGCTCGCCGCCCAAATAGAAAGAGGGTCGTTTAACTCCTCGGCAAGCTTTAGCGCCCCTTCTAGATATTTCAAGGCCTCGGGAACTTCCTCCTTAACCAGATACCAATAGGAGCCCATTATGGTGTATATCTGAGATACCCTCCTCTTGTAGTCAAGCTCCAGAGCTAAATCAATTATCGGGTCGACAGCCTCTTTTGCCTCAACTGGATAAACTATCTGGTTGTAATAAAGTCCAAGGGTTGTCCTTGTACTTATTATCTTCTTCGCCACATCCTCTGTCTGAGGTAACTTCTCGAGACAGATCACTCTTTTCTTACTATATGCAATCGCATCGTTAAAGGAGGCTGCCCTCTCAGCTTTCCTTCCCGCCAGCCGGCAGTACTCCGCGCCCTTCTCGTAGTTCTCTCCGACGATATAGTGCTCAGCCAGTACCGCATAATGCTCATCCAGGTTGTCTTTGTAGATCTGTTCAAGAGCATCGCCTATGTCCAGGTGAAGCTTCTTCCTCTTCTTGGTAATTATCGAATCATAGACCACCTCGCGGGTCAGGGCATGCTTGAATATATAGGTCGATTGGGGATATATCCCCCTTTCGTAGAGGAGCTCTGCATCCCTTAAGGCTGACAGGTGGGACAGCAACTCCTGTTCTGATATGCCAGTCACCCGCTTCATCAACTCGTAGCTGAACTCTCTCTCAATCGCACAGCCCGTCTTAAGCACGCCCTTGGCCGCTTCGGGTAACGAGTCAACCCTGGCCATGATGACATCTTGAATCGTACCCGGTATGGTTACATCATGAACATCTCTGGTTAGAAAATATCCACTATCCCTCTTCTCGATTATCTCAAGGTCTTTGAGGGACTTTATAAACTCCTCGATGAAAAAGGGAATCCCTTCCGTCTTCTGCAAGACCAACTCCTCAAGGTCCCCCGCTATTTCCTCCGTACCCAGGATATGAGCTACCATCGCCAGGCTCTCGCGGTTGGAAAGCCGGTTCAAGGTTACCTGGCTGTGATACGACCTGCCGCCCCAGGTGTGCACAAACTCAGGACGATAGGTAAATATCAAGAAGACCCGTGCCCCCGATATAGTATCCAGCCAATACTTCAAGGTCTCCTCGGTGCTCCTATCACTCCAGTGGAGGTCCTCAATGGCCATTGTCAAGGGCCGTATCTCTGCACCCTTCAGGATAATTCGCTTTACTGCCTCGATAATCCGATCTTTCCTGGCTTCCGGGCTCATAGATATGTTGGCTATTCCACTGTCCTTGACCGATAGCAGCTCCAGAAGATAGGGAAGGGTGTTGGCCTCGTCTGCACCTAATAGCTTCAATCCTTCTTTCACCTTATCCCTGACCCGGTAGTCCTCGTCACTTTCCCTGATATCAAAGTTTGACTTCAAGAGGTCTATGACCGGATGATAGGCCACGCCCCTGCTGTATGAGAGGCACCTGCCCTCCAAAAAGGTAGCATCCTCGCTGGCTATGGCCTTTCTGAACTCATACAGCAACCTGGACTTGCCCACGCCAGCCTCGCCCATGATGGAGAAGGCCTGGCCCCTGCCTGCCTTAGCCCGCTCGAAGCCATCCAGCAACAGCTCGAGCTCCCTCTCCCGGCCCACAAAGGGGGTCAGGCCCCACTCAGCGCTTACGTCAAACCTCGTCCTTCTGGTGCTGGTGGTGATCACCCGGTAGGCCTTGACCGGCGCCTCCTTCCCCTTGACCTGTTTCTCCCCCAAGGTCTCAAAGCGGAAAAGGCCCTCGGTGACCTTGAAGGTCTCATCGGTAACATAGGTGGTGCCCGGCTCCGCTAGACCCTCCATCCTGGAGGCCAGGTTCACCGTATCCCCCATGGCGGTGAACTCCACCCGTAGATCATTCCCCAGGCTGCCGACCACGACGGGGCCGGTGTTGATGCCGATGCGCATCTTTATCGGGTCTATCCCACTTTCGCTCTTTAGACGATTGCTGAACCTGGCAATCTCCCTGTGGATGGTTAAAGCGGAGCGGATGGCTCTCTGGGGGGCGTGCTCTATAGCGATGGGGGCTCCAAACAGGGCCATGATGCCGTCGCCGGTCATCTTGTTGACGGTGCCACCATAGTCGAGGACCTTGTGGATCAGGATCTCCAAGACCTCATCCATGATGGAGTAGATTTTCTCGTGGCCGAGCTTCTCGGAAAGCGGGGTAAATCCCTTCATGTCGCAGAACATGACGGTGACCTGCTTGCGCTCACCTTCGATTTTGTCCCTTTGAGCCAGGATCTTCTCGGTGAGCCCTCCAGGCAGGTAACGCTGGATCTTCTCTAGTTTCTCGTCAAAAGAGAGGTCTCTGGGAGGCTGTTCGGAGGGAACTGCCAAATCATGGCCGCACTTTCCACAGAATTCAAACTCAGATGGGTTTGAGAAATTGCAGTGTGGGCAAATCTTTTCGAATTTGGTTCCACATTTACCACAGAATTGAATCCCCTCTGGATTCTCAAACTGGCAATTCGGACATTTCATTGTTTATCCCCACAAATGCGGTCTAACAAGGCTTAGAGCTGAACATCACGGGAACTATCGCAACCTTCTGACCCACATCCTTGACCACCCGCCTGGATATTAGTCTTGAAATTCTACTTCTTATTGATACTATTCTACCGCTATCTAAGAAATTGTCAATAGTTTTTAATGCGGTGTCAAAGACGTACTGTAGCGCTAGGGAGTCACAAATCGCTAGATTGTTATCTGACGCCAGACAGCTATAAAATTGCCCACCTTGTTACGAAGACTGTAAATGGGATTGCGGTGTCACAATGACATAGAACTTCTGCCGTTCAGCGTGCGTGCTTGAGGTAACAGGACAGACTTTTGTGTGATTCCATGGTTGCGTATTCTGCGGTATTGACTCGGCTGCCTCAGTCTTGATAATAGACAGTGACACCCCTCGCCTCAAGCTCAGGTATGTATACGTTGACGGACTCTTCGCTCAGTGGATTGTTCGCGAGATGAACTGTATCCCCCTCTCCCAAATCAGTGTTGTCCACTAGGGGCGATACATCGCTTATCTGGTTATCGTAAAGATAGAGCCATTCCAGACTGGTCAGATTGGCCAGAGGCGAGATATCGCTTATCTGGTTATCCCAAAGGAAGAGTTCTGTCAGGCCGGTGAGGGTAGACAGAGGCGACAAATCGCCTATCTCGTTATCTGAAAGGAAGAGCACTGTCAGGTCGGTGAGGTTGCCCAGGGGCGATATGTCACTTATCTGGTTATCCATAAGCATGAGCGTTCTCAGGCTCGTCAAGTTGGCTATGGGCGAGATGTCGCTTATCTGGTTACGGTAAAGGCTCAGTCTTGTCAGGTTGGTGAGGCTGGCCAAGGACGAGATGTCGCTTATCTCATGTTGATTGAGAACCAGTTCCGTCAGATTAATGCAGTGCTCGAGCCCGCTGAGGTCCGAGATCATCTTTCTTCCATAGCCAGTAGCACAAAGGCTGGTGAGAGTCTCCAGGTCTGGCGGGTAGAGGGGCCCTTGAGGTATCTCGATGGCTTCCCTTACTGCCACCTCCAGATTCGCGTCGGCGAAGGTACCTGTCGCGGGACGTGTGGCAACTACCACCACGACAATGACCACGATGCACACTATGATGATTCCCGCTATTGTCTTCTTACTCATTCCATCTTCCGTCTACAAACGCTTGTAAGGTCTGTACCATAGGCCACCCGGCGGAAACTGTCAATACCGCCTCATACGTGTACGTGTGACTGCACTTTTGTCAGGATTGTCGTGTCACTTGCGCTGACTTGTGCAGCACTAGAATCGGGATAATAATCCTCCCACATATATACGCATGTCGACATCCCGACCTCAGCTCAATGTCACATCTGACGAAAACTGACCTAACAATCCGTCATCTCGCTACCTCGCGGTTCATAACGTGAATCGCATAACCTTTGCCTAACTTGGCTCAACTTTGTAATATTCAGGTCGAGCAATGTATGTCCCTTCATAGATTTTGAAACGATGGAAGGAGCAAAGGAGGGAAGTAAATGAATGATACTAGGGGTGTAAGAAATCGTCTCCTGTTTGCTAAACGCCGCTTGGATGAGTTGACTAAAATGGGAGGAGGTGATTTCGGGATAGTCCCCGAGATGGAAAGACAGCAACCACTACAAGAGTTCTTTTTCCACCTAGTGGGTGCGATAGAATTCTTAGCACAAACAATCAATGATGCCAGACAACTGATCAAGGATGAAGAACATGTGACCCCACGCGGGCTCTGCCAGAAACTATCAACGGGCGACCCCTTGGGAACAATACTTAGTCTTCTTCATCCGCAAACTCGGAATAAGCAACTGCCTACAGACCCATACTCTGAGGAAGGCTCACACTTCAGAATAATACTATTGAGGAATCGAGTATGTCACCATGGTCGCAATCCATTCCACTTTCGGCGAGGGTCAGAACCGTCATGTAGTCTGTTTCTAGACCCTAGAGATAGACAAGAGAAAGAAGGTTCACATAAACCAGCAGTTGAGGAACTGACACTGTTTTGGAAACTGGTGAATGATAAGTGTGAACACATTCTTTCAACATACTAGGCAAAACTCTTCAGGAAATATCTTGATCCAAACCTAGTATTTGTCTTTCACCATGAGCTCGGTCCGGCAAGACTCAACGGTAAGCCAGAATGTTACTTTTCCTGGGTTAACTTGCTAGCACGCGCAATAACCATGACATATATCGTAATCGCAAATGATTCCCCCCCTTTAATTCTCATCTGGCAGGGCGGTTCAAGCTAGCCAGGTTTGCGCAATCTTTTCGAAATAAGACACTCTGAAGCGGACAATACTGGCACGCTACCGAGACGCTTGCCTATCCATCAGCATCATTCTCGCAGCCTCCAATCTCCAATCCCCAGTCTCTCCACTGTATCTCTATTTGTCTCTACTAATCTCTAGGTGTGCCCCCAGTCCCCAGCCCTGCCGTATGTCCCTTGAACTTTGGCATTTGGACTTTGTTTGTCATTTGGGCTTTGGCATTTGGATTTCGAATGTATCTCTACTTATCTCCACTAATCTCCATGAATCTCTAATAGTCTCCATTGTATCTCCACCGCATCTCTACCGCATCTCCATTGATACCCAACAAACTCAACGAACCCATCGAACTCTACAAACTCAACAAACTCCACGACGCGACATTTTCTCCTTGTTCGAATGAAGAATTCATGCTAATCTGGAACTCGAGTGCTACCCTGACAAATTAAATCTCGCGGGTGAGATTTCTCAAAACGTGACTGCAAACCAAATACAGGTCGGAAGGAAGTGCCGTGGCCAGAATGGATTTTGCCATTTGCCTCCGTGCGTCACCCCATCAGCCTGCACGCCTCACAGACACAAAGGGCAAACGCCGACGAAACGAATCGAACGTACTTTAACAACTGAATCCGCCGAAGGTAATCGCCTTACGTATGAAAAAGAGCTGTTGGACTCCAGAAAAAATAGCCGTTTCTACAAAACGAATCATCCCGGCTTCCCCGCGTCAGTCCGCCAGCCCTCACGGCTCGCAAAAGCAAATGGCAAACCGACGAAACGAATCGTGTGTGCTTTAAGGGTTAATGTGCCGGAGGTAATCGCTCTACGTATGAAAAAGAGTCGTCGAACTCCTGGAAAACAAGTCATTCTTACAAAACGAATCATTGGGCTTCCCCCCATGCTCTTCCCCCCTCTGACAGGCACCCAAGTGTCATCTGTCTATTTGAAGCTCGATGCCGAGCGACAAGCACTTGCTCAGGCTTGGCGGAATCAGCCATAATATCCGGAGACTGAATTCCCACAAACTCTAAGATAATGAGACTCATAGTTGGTCTGGGCAATCCCGGCAAGACTTATGCCCGTAGTCGCCACAATGTTGGCTTCCAGTGCCTGAATTGCTTTGCCAGGCTTCATTCCATCCGCTTTGACCAAAGGCAGTGCCAGGCCAGAGTAGGCCTCGCTAAAATGAGAGGCGAGAAGTTGGTGCTGGCCAGGCCAGGGACATTTATGAATCTCAGCGGCAAGTCCGTAGCATGCCTGGTGCGTAAGCACAAGATTCCCTTGAGCGACCTCCTAGTAATATATGATGACCTGGATCTGCCCCTGGGCAAGATTCGCCTGCGCCAGACCGGAAGCTCCGGCGGACACAAGGGAATGAATTCCATTGTTTCCACCCTGGGCAGCGAGGACTTCCCCCGAATCAGGGTAGGAATTGGACGGCCCCAGGGAGAAAAGCAGTCCGTTAGCGAGGACGCCATAGTCGATTATGTGCTCAGCGATTTCTCCCGCCAGGAAGAAGCCATAATTAAGCCCGCTATTGCTAAGGTGGCTGAAGCTGTCGATTGCTTTCTTACCGAAGGGATAGAAACGGCAATGAGCAAGTTCAACTGACTATTGACCGCAATAAATATGGCTGCTATTGTACAATCCAGCCGTAGACGCAGCAAACGAGCTGGAGGGAGGCAAAAGTGAAGTACCTTGAAGTCCTTAAAGACCTGATTTCCATAGATACAACTGTACCGCCGGGCCTGAACTACGACAAGGCAATCGATTATCTTGAGCCCTTATTCAAAGAGTCAGGCTTCGATACGCAAAGGCTCATAATCCCTGCGGAGCATGCGGAAGGAAGAGAAGGAAGGGTTAATCTTGTTTGTCACCGCCGTGAGAAAGGTAAGCCGCGCTTGATTTTCTATGGTCATATCGATGTCGTTCCAGCCGAAGGTTGGGATGCTTTCAAACCTAGAGTCAAAAACGGGAAGGTGTATGGCCGGGGCGCTGCCGACATGAAGGGAAGTATTGTCGCCCTTCTTCTAGCTATGGAATCTCTAAAAGGGAAGCGCCTTAACTTTGACGTCTCAGTGATGGTCACGACCGACGAAGAGTTCAGCCAGGCCAGCCAGCTCCAGTACCTGAGGCAGTATTTAGAGCCTGTTTCCGGTGCTTATTTCCTCAACCTTGATTCTAGCTTTGGATATGTTTCCATAGCCGGTCTCGGGGCACTGCACGTTGATATCAAAATCACAGGCAAATCGGTACATTCCGGACTATCTCACCTTGGAGAGAATGCCATCGAGAAGGCCAGCCCTCTGATTCAGGCGCTGCTGGACCTGAAACACAGGGTAGAACAGAGAAAATCCAATGTCCCCACCCACCCCGATACGAAGCTCAACCGGATGGAAGGCAGGCTGAATATCAATATGATAAAGGGAGGCATTAAAGTCAATGTCGTGCCGGATGAATGTCTCATATCAGTGGACCGTAGGTTGATTCCCGAAGAGAATCTGGAGGATGCCAGAAAAGAGTTGCTCGACACGCTTGCCTCTGTCCCAGGTGTCACCTGGCAGCTTGAGCGTGTTCATGGCATCCCAACCGTGCCTCCCACTGATGACCCTATCGTAGACCGGCTGGCGGGTATTATCGGTGACACTGTCGGTCAAGCCAACAAGTTCGGCGAGATGGGTTCGGGGGACTTATCGCACATCGTTGCCGCGTGGGGATGCAAAGTATTTGGCCTTGGCGTGATACGCCCGGAGTGCAACATACACGGCAAGGAAGAATTTGTCTATCTGCAGGACATCGAGGACGTGGCTAAAATCGTCGCGCGGTTTCTTTCACCTCAGGGTTGAGTACCCAATATTCGGGCTGGAGACATGACTGTCGTTTACTAGAACCCGGGCGGTTGGGCCGACAGTACAGGATACCCAAAGCTTGCGAAGAGACTTTCAGAGCAATTTCGGGTGGTTTTTCTACCATTTCAGTCCAGCTTTTTCCTGAAGCTTTTTCCTGAAGATAAAGAACGATAGGCACACGAATAGCATTCCAATTGCACAAAGGACAGCTCGAGTTACTTCTCCCTCCAGCATAAGCCAGATAAACACGGGCACACCGACCAGCAACGTCAAGGTCACCAAATAGCGACCGCGCTTGAGCATGAATTCCTTTCCGGTCCTCGTCCTCAGCACGACTAAAACCGCAAACACAACCGCTGAGATTCCAGCACCAGTGGCAACCAAACTTAAAGTAGAGAGAGCAAGCACACCCATGTTCTGAAGGTACCAAAGGCCCCACATTAGAAGTAGAAAGATACAGCCAGCTCTTAGGAGCTCCCCCCCAATTATCTTTCTCATTCTAATTTCCTATCCCGCAATTCAAACAATTCTTGCATACATTCTAGGTTGATGACCGAATGCTGTCAAACTACCTAATTATCCTTTGGACTGGTTGTTGCCCTATAACTAGACCCTACCCAGCACACGCGAAAGCGCAAACGACAGCATAAACGCCTATGCACCCCGCCAATGCTAGGCAGCATGGGTTAAGCGAGATGGGTTCGGGGGACTTATCCCATATTATTGCCACGTGGGGATGTAAGGCATTTGGCCTGGGCGTGATACGTCCGGAGTGCAACATGCACGGCAAGGAAGAATTTGTCTATCTGCGGGACATCGAGGATGTGGCCAAAATCCTCGCGCGTTTTCTTTCACCTCAGGATTGACTACGTAACATTAGGGTGAGAGGCTCGACTGTCCATTACGAGAACCCAGGCAGCCGCGCCGATACTACAAAACACCCGAAGGTGCAATTGGGCAAAAGCCTGTCTTGTTACCTCTGGCGTAACAATTTAGGTATCATGAAAGAGCAATGCGCCTCCCAAGTTTATGGTGTAAGGTTTGATTTTGGGAAACCGAAATACACTACAAGGAGGTGCGAAACGAAGTATATTGCCTTAGATTGCCATAAACAATACGACCATGCGACAGTGGTTGACACTGAGACAGGAGAAACCAAGTCAAGGAGGCTGGCCCATATCAAGGGAGACTTTCGAGAATTCATAGGAGACAGAGCCGCTACCAGAGTGGTGATAGAGTCGTGTAGAGACTGGTCCAGGACATATGAGCTGGTCGAAGATCTAGTAGAAGAGATAATACTAGCTCACCCACTTAAGGCAAAAGCCATCGCCTCGGCCAAGATAAAGACCGACAAGATTGATTCACAAATATTAGCCAGGCTGTTGATGGCCAACTTAGTTCCTCAAGCTCACCTGCGAAAAGGAGACAATCGCATAAAGCAGAAGATGATCAGACACAGGGCTTTCTGGGTAGTGATGAGGACACGTGTGAAGTGCCGAATACATGACCTGGTAGATAGCCAGTTATGGCCACCGGAAGTACTAAAGGCAAAGCCAAGGGGTCTGTTCTCTAAGGAAGTGGCTCGCATCTCTGGAGTGGGCCAGGGAGGAGGACAGGAAGATGGTTGAGTCATGTCTGCGAGTCATAGAGACTATTAACAAAGAGATATTGGTTAGCAATGACATGGTGGAGGAGACATACCAGAAGGATAGAGATGCACAGCTACTTACTACTATCCCGGGCATTGGGGTGGCCCCGGCAACGCTGATTAGCGCTGAGATAGACGGCATTGATCGTTTTCCTTCCCCTTCCAAGTTGTGTTCTTATGCCGGATTAGTGCCTTCAACTCATTCATCAGGCGGGAAGACATACCATGGCAAGATTACATCAGAGGGTAATCGCTGGCTGAGGTGGGCTTTGGTAGAGGCCGCTGTGCCCGCATCCTACGCCGACGCCGAGATGAAAGAGCGACTGGACACTTTCAGAAAGAAAGAAGGTGCCAATGTGGCCAAGACGGCAATGGCCAGGTGGCTGCTTAAAGTCGTGTATCATGTGCTTAAGGAGAGGAGACCGTATATTACAGCCTATAACAAGCTAGTGAAAGAGCGGAGCCGCCTTTTATTACGCTTAGCGAATCCGCAAGAGGTGGATTGCGCTGTTTGATTTAGGTTAAGGGGCTCCGGTCGGAAGTTACAGTGTGCATCAGAAGTGGTACGAATAGTAGATTGAGCAAATTCTTCACCAGGACATGGACAACTGCATAAACAAGGAGCCTGCATTACTCTTTCATACGAGCGTTTTGTGCTATAAAAGGCTACACATAATACAGATCAAATCCACAACGGTTGACAGTTGCTATCTGGCGATGATACCATTGAGACCGGTCATCTCTAGTCATTAAATCATCCAGATGGGAGGTAATAGAGATACCCTGGTTGATGTGGATCTGGGCTTCCCTGAGTCTATTGATGATCTGCTCTGGAGTGAAGCCCTTTCTGGCCATTTGTCCCCCGTTGTGTCCCTTCTAGACTAACATTATGGTTGGCTTCCTTTTTGGGGGCACGTAATCCCACCTATCACTTATGCTGACGACGCACACCCTAGGGGTTAACGTTTTCATGATATCGATCGTTATGTGAAGAATCAACTTTCGCGAAGGTTATGATGGTTTCCTGCTCATAGGCTGATAGTGCTTTGGGCATATTGACCTCCTTCTTATCGTCGCTTAGTCCCGGTGCTGATAGAGATGCGGAATGGGAATGTTGTGTTGCGAACCTGCGATGTTGACAGTGCAGGGAGGAAACTACATACTGTGCCCCAATGTTGGGAAAACTAGATTCTAACGAATATTCGAGGTACCGTTGGGTCGTTCTTGGCGTTGCCTGGCTTGCTACGGTGTCCTTGTTCATTACCCATAACATACCGGCTGGGAGGCCTCACGACCTGATTCCGGATCTGGGTTTTAGCCAAGTCCAGTATAGTCTGACCATAACGGGACCAATACTGGGTATCGCTGTGGCTGCCATGCTAGGAGGCGCGCTAGCTGATCGCTATGGAGCAAGGCCAATAGTAGGTATCGGAGCAATCCTCGGTGGACTTGGAGCTATCTTCAGGACATTTGTGGGTAGTTTCGGACCGATGTTTGGCTTAAGTATCATCCTCGGGATAGGTACCGCATTGGTATTTTCAAATCTGCCTAAGCTAGTGGCTATGTGGTTCCCGCCTAAACAGGTTGGCCTGGCGACCGGGTTTTATTATTCAGGCGTTGCTGTCGGGACAGCCACAGGCCTCGCCGTATCTGGTGCCTTTGCCACGTGGCAGCAAGCCTGCCTCATTACAGGCATAGCTGCTCTGGTAGCGACAGCCTTGTGGACTATCTTGGGCAGAAGCGCACCAATGACTATGCTGGGATCTGAGCTATCGGTGGGCCTCAGGCAAAGCTTGAGGCATAGCGTCAGGGTAAAAGATATTTGGATACTCTTTATTGTCTTGTCCCTCTCCCTAGGAGCGATTCTCAGTTACATATCATCGCTTCCAGTCATGCTGCAACAGATACATCATGTTCCACCAAGGACAGCAGCATTATTCTCATCGGTTGTGGCGTACGCTATGGTTTGTGGACTGTTCTTTCTTCCAATGCTCTCCGACCGACTAGGATTGAGAAAACCGGTAGCGGTATGGAGCATGCTGCTCAGCGCAGTGTTTCTTTTTCTTGCCTGGTTCAGCGCCATTAGTACGCTGACATGGATCCTAGGTGCACTAGGCGGTTTCTTCCTCGGATACTTAGCAGTTCTACTGACCTTCCCCGTCGAGCTTCCTACGATCGGCCCCAGATTTGCAGGCGGCGCAGCTGGCATAGTTCTGACGGGGGAACACATCGGGGGCTTTCTCTTTATGCCTTATGTATTTACGCCAATTGCAACGTCCAACCCAACCACTGGTTATCTTGTCATCTCCATTGCCATAGCCACAGCTGCCATATTTATGATACCACTACACGAGACAGGCACAAGGAGGGGGTAGGTGGTTTGTAGGCTATCTAATCGTCAACGTTGTTGCTCAGTTAGCTTCAGGACATATCTGAGAAATCGGCGTTACTCTGGCGTCGAAATGGGTATGTAGAAGGGGATACCATAGTTATATTTGTATCGTAACAAAGCAAGAGGTTGCTGGGTTAGGTTTCACTTGAGTCCCGCCAGCCTCTCAGCCAAGCCTTTCTTTTGCGCCCAGTCTGTCGAATCATAAGCTGCCATCAATGCACCGTATGGTACTCCACCGCCCACCCATGTAGCCGCTCCATGTAGTCCACACACCCAGTTTTGCAGGAACTTGCCAATCCTCAATCTTCTCTCCGCAGGCACTACCGATTTGAGGTATTTCTTAACATACTCACTGGTCTCTGGGTTTCTCAGTTCTTTTTCAGAAGGCATTGTTACTACAAGTCCACCGGCCACATCGGTTGCCTTTTCTATGGCTTCCCAGAAGCCATAGCTACAATACACTAATGCCATCCTGGCAAATGTAATATCAGGCAGGAAAACACCGGAACCAGGTGGTTCTTCCTTGGCTCTGGCTACAGCGGCAACGGCTAAGGCATGGCATATCTCCCTTACTTTGATCATATCTGCTATGTCCATCTGAATATGTGGAACATTTTCTAGCCCGCTGTATTCGGCACTTAGCCGGACAGCTCCTATCATTAAGTCTAGCCAACCTGCTTTGCAGGCTCCCTCGCAAGTAGAATGAAGTCTAGCTGAAGCATCACGGAGTTTGCCCGTGAATTCAACCTCGCCACATATGAAGACCCTATCCTCAGGAATAAAGACATCATCGAAGATGACCATGGCGGTTTCTCTCTGACCATAGCGAGGATTGCCAATCTGGGATACATCATCTTCAGATTCCCGTTCCACTGTATAAGGGTTATACTGACAGATATACGTTATTCCTTTCTCGCCGTTAGGGACAGCAAAGGCTACAGCATAATCCTCTTCTCCCTGCGAATATAAGGAACCAGGCAGAATAATGTGCTCATGGGCGGCAACAGCGCCCGTCTGGTGAAGTTTCGCCCCTCTAACGACGATACCACCATTCTTTCTCTCCACCACCCTCAACGCCATATCAGGGTCCTGTTCCTTGACCCCTTTCGTACGGATACCCTTAGGGTCATTAACGCCGATACTCAATACTAGGTCACTATCCTGCACAAACCTTAGATACTCATTGAACCTCTTGTTGTAATTTGTACCTAGCTTCTTGTCCATTTCCCAAGTGACACTTGCCAGGTGTGTTAGTGCATTTGAAGCGCCACAACGGTAGTAGCACGTGCCCAGTTCCTGCCCCATGAGAACAGCCATCTCCACCCTCTTTTCGAGGTCGCTAATACTCCTATTGATGTGGGTTGCCCGGCTGATTTCCTTTGATGTTAAATGTGATTTGGTCGTCAGTATATCTTTGTATAGAGGGTCATTTGACATCTCGTAACTTTTGGCCGTTCCCTCTATGATGGATATTGCAGTCGGGCTTTGCAGAATGTTCTTTATCCTCTTGCCGCCAAGATATGCTCTTGGGGCAAGTTTCTTCACACTCTCAAGGTATTGCTGAACTGTTTTAATAGCCATCCTTTAACAACTCCCTTGCCCTCTGTCCCTTTAGCCAAACATATCAAGGCAATTTGGGAGGGCTCCAATCACCGGATGATAAGGTGCGGCGACATTTCATAAGACGAAAAGAGTGGCAAAGTGTAACTACGAATCTCAGTGTACTTTAGTATTATGGGAAAGGGTTTGGATCTGGAAATGGCGATTCTACTAATCATTTGTAAGCTCCTTCCAATTGGAATAGCTCTAACTTCACGTGACTATTCTTCAAAATGAGTCCGGCTAGTTGCTAACGCCTCTTCCTGCT
This sequence comes from Dehalococcoidia bacterium, assembly GCA_049671165.1. GTDB lineage: Bacteria > Chloroflexota > Dehalococcoidia > GIF9 > AB-539-J10 > RBG-13-51-36. The sequence goes on from JBATUN010000015.1 coordinate 66,158, forward strand.
CTAGACTGTTCGAACTGCGCTGCCAGTTTATCCACGTGCTTTCTAAAGGCCATGTCCTCTCTAGCCATTCTTTCCCTGTCTAGTTGCTCTATGTCTGTATAGTCCTTCCGGTCAACTACAGCCCACAGGGGAAAAGGTTCGAGGGGAGGACATCCGTCTACATATACACCTCGGTCACGGTATTTCTTGACGCAGTTACCTATCAGGATTATGTTTTGCTTATCCACTCCTTTGGGAAGCTCCTTCTTACGGCCAAGAACAATTGTAACACCGACATTCTTATCATACTCGCCAAGCGCCTTCAGCTTCTCCATGTTCATGGCCACTACTCCCTGGCAACTGCTGCAGGAGTTTTCTGCCAGGATGTTGTATTCAGGCCAGCTATCGAATCCGGCCAAGTACGGCAGCCATATCGGTCTGAATACCTCATCTATTTTCTTACCGCGTACCTCTATCATATCTTCAGCGAAGTTCCCTAAATTTCGCTCCCTAGCGGGCTCAAAATAGGGCACCTTGTCAATATCCAAATCAACAATGCGGCAGATGGTAGCGTCCACTGCGACTGGGTCTTTACTGGCGACAATACAACCAACATATGTTGGATATGTAGAGTGCGGACCAAAACCCGCTGCCGGACGAATGACATCTGCTATACTAAGGTCTGCTTTCATAATAGACCATACATCCATCATTGCCTGAGCGAGGTCTGTTTGATGCATTTGGTAGTGGACTTTGTCCTGCGCTATTCCTTTCATATTCTTGAGTGCACAAGTGAAGACCATGCTGGAATGGGATTTGAAGATAGGCAGGTTCACTATGTGCTCTGCCTCCAAAAGAAACCTTGGTAAAGCTATTTTGGTCAAGTCGGAACGGGCATCCCTGATTGGAATACTTATCAGGTCCTTCTCACTCTTAATGTCAATAATTTGATCGACACCAGCTTCTTCAGCAGCCTTTTTGATCCCGCTCACTTCCAGGCACTCGAGGGTATCGCATCCAATGGCTGATGCCTCAGCCAGGATAATCTGCTTGGGCTTAGCTTTGCGCAGTACTTTAATGACGGCAGAAACAACCGCCGGGCTGGTGTCCACACTGCTTTCAGGAGGATAAGTGTGCCCAGCATTTGGTTTGACAACCACCGTCGAGTTTGGCTTGATTAGTGCGTTTACTCCGCCCAAATGGGAAAGTGCTTCATCCACCAACTGCTCGGTGTCGGTTCCCTTAACTATAGAAACGATTGATTTGGACATGATCTTAGCTCCTTTCTACCTATATTGAAGGATTTCAGGATGCCAGTTTCGCAAAGTGTCCATTACTGAGTTACACCAGTAATACTGATAGAACGCAGCGATTACTGGTCTCCCTCATTCACGATGGCTACTAATCTGACCATGGAACCATCGCCACCCTGCCATTTTATGGGCCAACCAGCGATGGTCACCCTCATCCCATTGACCTGGTCAACGTCACCACCGACATTCTCCCACCCCATGATGCCATTACCAAGAATGATTTTGTGGCAGGGTTCCCAGTAGGGGAAATCCTCAATGACTTCCCGGCCGGTTTCTCTTTTGTATTCCTCGCAGACATCCGGACGCATCGGTCCCGCTCCATGGGGTCCAATCGCTGTCCCCAGTGGGTGATCCAATGCCTGCTGGTCAACCCCGACCGCCTTGACCCCTCTTTCAAGGAACCACTCGCCAGCTTCCTTATAGAGGCCCGGAGAATAACAGAAGTACTCTGTATTGTCTCCCCAGTAATGATGCCAGCCAGTGTTGACTATAACGATATCACCCTTCTCGATCTTGGGCCTAGCGTTCTCCAGGTCTTCAGGCGTGATGACGCCCCACTTCCCTTTGGGAATACTGACCACGACTCCGGTACCGAAATAATTCTCCAGCGGAAGCTCATGCGTATACATGGGACCTTTCAGCTTGTTGGCAGGCAGCACATGAATCGGTGAATCAGCGTGCGTCGAGCAGTGCATCGGGGCTGTAATCCACTGGGTGAGCACTCCAGATTTGGCATGGTAATGGAACCTCTCAACCTTCACGTCTGGAAAATACGGCCATAGGGGTGTGCCATGCCCAAAAGGCTGACTCAAATCATAGAGTTTTACTTTTCCCATGAGTGGTACCTCCTTCTACCAATGTCTGCGTTTTAGCCACCATTATATCAGATAGTACCTCATCCAATTATCGATAAACACCATGGTCTTCGGTAAATTCAATCCGTACTTGTACCAACACATCGTTACTTGATAACTAATTATATATACTTAAACCATGAGTTGAAGCAGTCATAGTATGACTCAGATTTCACGTGCCCCCCAAAAAGGAGTCCAACTATAATGTTAGTCTAGAAGGACAGGAAGGCAACGCCGCAGAAGAGTTGCGCGGAAAAAACATTGAATTGAGACCTCTGTCAGCCAGCACAAAGGGTTGACAGTTGCTACTTAGTGATGGTATCTTTGAGGCGGGTTATCTCTGGTCAGGGAATCGTCCAGATGGGAGGCAATGGAGATAAGAGATGAACTAAAGCTCAACCCAGAATTTCGCTGTTTCCAACTATCACGTCGGCCCTACGTGATTGCAGGAAATTATGAAAAAGGAGGTGTCTTATGACCAATTTATTTGATTTGACAGGCAAGGCTGCTATAGTGGTCGGCGGTGCTGGCGGCATCGGTCATGCACAGGCTCTGGGCCTGGCAGAGGCCGGTGCCGACGTCGTCGTGGCTAGCCGTAAACTTGAACATCTCGAGCCGGTAGCCAAGGAGATACAAGCTCGGGGTAGAAAGTCACTGGCTGTTCCTGTGGAGGTTACTGATGACAAATCAGTGGCGGCTATGGTCGACAGCATCCTGAAGGAATTCCCTCACATTGATATTCTGGTAAACGCTCATGGTCTGGCGATTCGCAAACCTGCCGACAGCTTTCCCATTGATGAGTGGCAGCAGGTTATGGATATTAACACCCGCGGGACATTCCTTTGCTGTCAGGCAGTTGGGCGAGTGATGATCAAGCAGCGCAGTGGTAAGATCATAAACCTGTCGTCGGTGAGAGGTAGATATGGTCTCCCTTCAGGTTATGCAGCCTATTGTCCCAGTAAAGGAGCGGTTGATACCCTGACGCGAACACTCGCCTGCGAGTGGGCTAAGCATAATGTGCTGGTGAATGCGATTGCGCCCACTTTTGTGGAGACTGCCCTTACCCGTTCTGCTCTAGCCGACCCCGAGTTTGCCAAGACAGTGAAAGCCCGTATTCCACTTGACCGCTGGGCAATGCCAGAGGACATTGTTGGACCTACATTGTTTTTTGCCTCTAAGGCATCAGATTTTGTGACCGGGCAGGTTCTCTACATTGATGGTGGCGTGACTACCTGGTAGCAGAAAAAATGATTTCTATCAGGAGGTAATGAGATGGACTCAGAGGTGAAGAATTATCCAGAGTTTTGGGCTGGTAAGAAACTGGCTTATCCTCATGTAGCTGCCGAGGCACCTAAGTTCTCTAGGTCTGTCGTGGTCGGCAATCTGATCTTTGTCTCTGGCTGTCAAGGCATGAACCCAGAGACTGTCAAAACAGAGACTGACGTTTTTGAAGAGCAGATGGTAATAGCCCTTGACAAGGTCAGGATGGCCATGGAGGAGGCGGGAAGTTCCATGAATAACGTTGTCAGGACACTCATGCTCCTCAAGAATCTAGAGGATTATCCTCGCATGCGAAAGACAGAGCTAGAGTATTATCAAAAACACGCCCCATTTCTGGTCGATAACCCGCCGGCCAGTACCTTCATGCAAGTCGCCAGTCTGGCAAAACCTGAATTCTTGGTCGAGATAGACGTAATTGGCGTTATTTTCAGGGAGTAAACAATATAAGCTGATACAGTATGACAACTACGGGCGGAATAATAGCTTACAGCCTGGGGCACGAAATTCATGTATATTAAGGTTGAGCTGCTGAGAACTAAGTAATTAAAATTTAAGGAGGTATATATTATGGGTAAAAAAGTATCTGTTTCTCTGTCGCATCCCTTCGGTGCGGAAATTCCCCGCTGGCCTTATTTTGACAAGCCGATAATCGATAATACGCACACCATGGCAAAAGGCGGCGTTCTGACGCAGAAGATCACCTGCACTATGCACACCGGTACGCATTGCGATGCTCCCCGTCACGTTATGGAAATCGATTTCGACGGCAAAAGGGCTCGTTACACGCACGAACTGCCTATTGATGCATACACTGGCGATGCCGTTTGCCTTCCCATCGAGATCGAGCGCTGGGGGCTGATCCTCCCGAAGCATCTTGAGGCTGCCTGCGAAAAAGTAGGTATCAAGCCGAGCGAACTCGAAGGCATGGTCATTTGCCTGAATACTGGCATGCATCGCTTGTTTGACGACTCCAAGGAGTACTATCATTATTCCAAAGGTACTGGCGTCGAGGCCGGCAGATGGTTTTTGGAGAAAAAGGTAAAATGCGTTGCTATGGATTCGCAGGCTCTGGACCATCCTCTCCACACCGCTATGGGCAACAACGGCATGACCCGTATGAACCTCCTCGGCGCTTCTGGTAAGCCTATCACCGAAGAGTACATTGAGCAGTTCGGTGAAGAAGCATATGCCGAATTTGATAAGTTTACCTACATCAAAGTGCATGGCCAAGAAGCTTATGACAAGAAGTTTGGCGACCTGGAAGCCATCGGCTGCTGGGGCACCTGGGAGCCCTGCCATAAGATAATGCTGGGTCACGGCATAGTCGGGGTTGAAAACCTCGGCGGAGATCTGGATAAGGTTTCCGGTAAGCGCTTCAGGTTCTACTGCTTCCCGATCCGCTGGTACATGGGCGATGGCTCCATGGCTCACTGCGTTGCAGAAATCGACGAAGACGATCTGAATGATGTGCCCGATAGGACCTACACCTACTGCGGCGTCCTCGCTTAACTATATAGCTGTTTGTTTACCCCGATAATGCAAAACTAAATATGGAGGATATATGAAAAAGATTACTCTGGCTCAGGTCAAGCCCTATGAGGCTCCCGGTCATTTCAAGATGATTGCGCTCAGGTTAAGCGGCAAAGAGGAGACTGGGGCTGAGAAATTCTGGATCGGTCTTTCCCATTTTCTGCCCGGAGGCGGAGCCGAATTCGGAGCGACACCAGCGGAGAAATACTACTTCGTACTGGACGGAGAAGTCACCGTTAAGACCGAGAAAGAAGAGATTACGCTGGGGCCGTGGGACTCCGTCTACATCGCTCCTAACGAAGGTAGATCGATACTCAACAAGACCAACAAACCGGTGAGTATGCTGGTAGTTATTAACTATTAGTAATTCTCTTCATTCCGAGCAATTATTACAATTCTTGCCTGAGTAGGAGAGAGGGCAGCTTATGAAAGCCGAAGAGATGAATCACGTCGCTTTGCTGGGAGCGGGCATGGTAGGGCATGGACTGGCACTGCATTTTGCCAAGGCAGGCTATAATGTATCTTTATACTCCCGGACTCAGCAAACACTAGACAAAGCCATTGAAAACATTAGGTCAAATCTCCCCGCCTTACTGCAAGGACAAACTAACGTAGAAGATGAAATAAAGAAGATTATAAGCAGGATAAGAACAACAAGAAACATGGATGAAGCAGTGGCGAAGGCCCCGATTATTATCGAATCAGTGGCTGAAGACCTAAGGGTAAAACAAGACTTATTTAAGGAATTAGATCAGATGTGCCCTAGGGATGTTATTCTGGCCACAAATACATCGGTAATCAGTATAACGGCGATAGCATCTAAAGCCAAGAACCGGGATAGAATTATTGGGACACACTTCTGGTTTCCGCCATACCTTATACCCCTGGTTGAAGTGGTAAAGGGAAAGGATACCTCTAATGAGACAATGGAATTAACCTATCAATTCATGAAGAAGGCGGGGAAATACCCCATCAAATGCTTAAAGGATGTCCCAGGATTTGTCGCTAACCGTCTCCAGCACGCCCTGTGGCGGGAGGCTATCTCAATTGTGGAAAAAGGCATTGCTGATGCAGCTACTGTTGACGATGCTATTAAGCAAAGTTTTGGTATCCGGATTGCGGTGCTGGGGCCAATTGAGAATGCCGATATGGTGGGTCTAGATTTGGTTCTGGCCATTCACAATACGGTTTTGCAGGATTTAGAGGCTTCTCCCAACCCCTCCTCACTCTTAAAGGACAAGGTAAGCAAAGGTGAGCTTGGATTTAAGTCTGGAAAAGGTTTTTATGACAAATGGACACCAGAAGGCATTAAGCACAGTAGAGAAACGCTCACGAGATACCTCATTGATTACTCCCGAAAACAACAAACTTAAGACAGAACACATGATATTAATGATCAACAATGTAAGGAGGGACGCATATAGATGGAAAAGCTTATCATAACGGCCGCCTTGACTGGCAATATCACCCTGCCGACGCAGACTCCTTATCTGCCATTGACACCCCAGCAAATCTGCGATGAGGCGGTACGGTGTGCCGATGCTGGGGCGGCTTCGGTGCATGTCCATGGCAGGGACCCGCAGACTGGCAAACCGACTACTGACCCGGCCGTCTACCGGGAGATTGCCACTCTCATCAAGGCAAAGAGCAATGTCATCGTCTGCGTAACCACCGGCGGCACCATGGAAATGACAGCGGCGGAAAGGATAAGGGTTGTCCCGGCTCTCAAACCGGAGCTGGCTACGTTTAACATGGGCTCGATTAACTTTTCAATCCACCCCATAGCCGACCGATATAAGGACTCGGACTACAAGTATCCCTGGGAGAAGGATTTTGCCGCCGGAACCATAAATTTCATCTTCCGTAATACCTTTGGTGATATCGAGCACTTCTGTAAGACCATGACTGAGAATGATACAAAACCCGAACACGAAGCGTATGACGTAGGGCACCTGTACAATATACAGTATTGCATCAAGAGAAAGCTCGTGGAATTCCCCATCTGGGTGCAATTCGTCACCGGAATTCTGGGAGCGATTGGCGCCGATCTAGAAAATATTATGTTCATGAAACAAACGGCTGACCGATTGTTCGGGCCGCAGAACTATAAGTGGTCGGTAATTGGCGCTGGCTATCCCGCCGAGTTTAACCTGGCGACACTATCCCTAATGATGGGTGGGCACGTCCGCGTGGGCTTTGAAGACAATATCTTTGTCCGCAAAGGAGTGTTGGCTAAGAGCAACGCCGAACTGGTAGAGAAAGTGGTCAGAATCGCCCGGGAGCTTGACCGGGAAATAGCTACGCCCGACGAAGCGAGACAGATCCTTGGCCTAAAAGGAAGGGACAAGGTCAACTACTAGAAGAACTGGACGTAATACCCAACAGAAAAGTCTGTTCGATTCTATTTTGTTTCTTGAGCCTGGCAACTCTCTGTGGGCGACTCGTAGGTGGCCGCTTCACCGCTTTTGCAGTCTGTAAGCTCGGACACGTTTGAAGAGGATTGAGTCAAATCAGCGACGACCACAAATTCGTACTGAGGGAAATGCCTTTGAAGTGCTCCTTTTAATGAACTCCTTACTACTATGAGGACGCTGACTGGTGACGCTAGAGCCAATTCGACTGCAGGCATAAGCCCTTTGCCACTCAGTTCCAGTGGGCCGACCTCGTCGATGACCACCAGGTCGCACCGGCTCTCGACCGCTCGTTCGATAGCACCACAGGCAAACGACATCCCCTCTCTGTCGATAGTGTACTCGCCAACCACTTCCCCTCCCTCGAAAGATTTATAGCGTGATAACCGGGCAAAAGGGACCTCTTGGCCGGTAAGGAGGTCAAGTGCATTAGAGCCAACTCGCTGTCCTTGCTGCTCAATCGCTGGAGAGAGGATTCCACCGATAGTGGAACCAGATTTCCGCCGCCGGCCAATGTATTCCCTGCCCCAACTGGTCTTGCCTGACCCTGGTTCACCTACAACGAGCAGTGTCACTAAAGACCTGATGCGAAGGCTACTGCCGCGCCAATCCAGCAAAAGGCCGTGATGGCCATATTGCTAGCGTAGAAGGCCTTGGGCTTCGCAGTCATGAATTGCCAGAAATTGGGTCTGAGCTTTGTACCCACCAAGTGTCCCGGGAGCAGCAGACAAGTGCCTGCAACGGCTAGTGCCGTACCATTGGTAAGTGCCGCAATGACCTTCTCAGTAAGTCCCAAAAATGGCCACCTACCCATACCTGCCGCTGATGCCAGGACGGCGAAAAGGATGATGCTCAGGTATCCCGCTGCAACACCAGCGCCAATACGCGTCTTGATACTGCTTTCGAAACCCTTAAACAGCAGGCTGACCACCAGGGTAAAGGCCAGTCCTTCCAGAAGGATTGCCGAGGCGGGGTTAACCACGAGTGGATCAAAGATAGGTCTAACATAAATCACGGCGCTCAGCGGCTTGAACAGGGCAGCGATCACTGCTATCCAGAATACGAGTCTGGGCCGACGATACATGACGACGAATGTTGCCATGATTGCCACGCCGATGGCCCCTGGAATTGCCCCTTTAATGGGGAGGGGGGCATGGACAAAGTGCAAAGCTCCGCCCAGAATAGCTTCCACAAGCCCCCAGATCGAGCCAAATACCAAAATCCCAATGACTACACGCAAAATTTCTCCTGACTGTGATACTGTTTTGAGTTTGTTAAATACCTGCATATCTTGCCTCCCCATCTGTAAGCTTGCAGTAATTATATCAAACGGAGATTTCTAGTCAATATGGTGTTGACTGTTTTGAGTCTATCATATTAAAATCATTGACTAAGTCAGACGAAAAAAGAGGAGGAAGAATATGGCGCGTTCTACGAAAGACGAACAGGTTTTTACAAATTGTACTACCGGCGGGCCACTTTTTGTGTACGTGAAAAACGGGAAAATAACACGCGTTGAACCCTTGGAGCTCAGTCCTGATGATGCTGAATCCTGGGTTATAAAAGCACGGGGAAGGAAATTTTCCCCTGCCAGAATATCGAACGTTGCACAATATGCCTTGGCTGAGAGGTCAAGGATATATTCCCCCGATAGGCTTCTTTATCCCCTTAAGAGAGTTGATTTCAATCCGCAAGGAGACAGAAAAGCTGAAAACAGGGGTACGTCAGGCTACAAGCGAATCAGCTGGGACGAAGCCTTAGATATTCTGGCCAAAGAAATAGAGCGTGTCCACAAGACTTATGGGCCTGGCGCAGTTCTTACCACACCTTCTTCACACCACAATTGGGGCAACGTAGGGTACAGGCACAGCAGCCTGTTAAGGTTCATGGGAATGCTGAATGCTACCTATGTCGACCACAATCCGGATAGTTGGGAGGGCTGGCACTGGGGTGCGATGCATATGTGGGGGTTTGCCTGGAGACTGGGCGTTTCGGAGCAATACGATCTCCTGGAAGATGCCTTGAAACACGCCGAGATGGTGATCTACTGGTCTTCTGACCCCGAAAGCACCTCCGGAATCTATGGAGGGCAGGAGTCAAATCAGTGGCGTTCCTGGCTGAAGGAGCTGGGCGTGAAAATGGTTGTTGTGGACCAGCATTATAATTCCACGGCTGTGAATTTTGCTGACAAATGGTTTGCTCCCAGGCCGGGAACTGACACAGCGATGGCAGCAGCCATTGCCTATGTCTGGCTTACGGAAGGCACATACGACAAGGAATATATTAAGGAACATGCGCACGGATTTGAAAACTGGAAAGGCTATATACTCGGTGAAGAAGATGGTTTTGCCAAGACGAGTGAGTGGGCTGAAAAAGAAACAGGAGTACCAGCACGAGAGATTAGGGCCCTGGCAAGGGAGTGGGCCAGGCGTAAGACTATGCTGGCCTCTGGGAGCGCACTTGGAGGAGGAGCCTGCAGGACGGCCTACGGGACAGAATGGGCAAGGTATATGGTTATGCTGGCAGCCATGCAGGGGATGGGCAAGCCGGGTAGCAACATATGGACAACAAACTACGGTGCCCCCCAGAATTTTGACTTCTTCTTCCCGGGATATGCTGAAGGCGGCATATCTGGCGATCCACTGAACACTGCTGCCGGCTTCCAAATGATCGCACGAGGTATAACAGAACATCCGGTAAGGTCTGAGGTGAATGATCCTGGGGGACAGCATATACCCAGGATTCTACTTCCTGAATGCATTTTGAATCCGCCTCAGGAGTGGCGAGGGAAGGGTTTTTGCGGCGCTTCGTCTGAGACGCAGTTCAAGAAATACAGGTATCCGGAAGATGGATTCTCCGAGGTGAAGATGTTCTGGCGGTATGGTGGTGCCTATATCGGCACCATGAACAACACAAACAGGTGGGTCAGGATGTACCGGAGTCCCAAGCTTGAGTTTGTGGTTAACCAGTCAATCTGGATGGAGGGTGAAGCGCAACTTGCTGACTTGATACTTCCGGCCTGCACCAACTTTGAGAGATGGGACATCGGTGAGTGGGCTAACTGCTCGGGCTACATTCCTCACAGCCACTATGGAGTCAACCATAGGACAGTAGTGCTACAGAAGAAGTGTATTGAACCACTGGGAGAATCTAAGGCAGATTACGACATATTCGCTGCGGTGGCTGAGAGACTTGGCTTCTACGAGAAGTTCACCGAAGGAGGCTTGACAGAGCTGGACTGGGTAAAAAAGCTGTTCCAAGTAACTGACCTGCCGAAGTATATTTCGTGGGAAGAGTTTGAGAAGAAAGGCTACTTCGTTGTCCCGCTGCCCAAACCTTATAAGTCCACACCAAGTTTGAGGTGGTTTGCCGAGGGACGGAAGAAAGATACGCCAGACTGGGGACCTGTGGGTGGAGGGGTAGCAGGCATACCAGATGCCGAAGGTAACCTGGCTACCCAGACGGGTAGAATAGAGTTTGAGGCAGAAAGCCTCAAACGGTTCGACCCCGATGACTGGGAAAGGCCACCCGTGGCCAAGTATATCCCTTCCTGGGAAGGTCATCACACGAAGGAGCTTTACTCCAAATACCCCCTTCAGCTCATTACTCCTCACCCGAGGTATAGTTTTCACACCCATTACGATGGGAAAGACAGCTGGATAAATGAAATACCGGAACACAGGGTTAAGAAGGAAGATGGACGGTATTACTGGGTGATTCGGATAAACTCCGGAGACGCCGAGAAAAGGGGCATAAGAGATGGTGATTTGGTCAACGTCTACAACGACAGAGCAGTTGTCATATGTGCAGCACAGGTTACAGAGCGTGTCCCATACGGCATGGTCCATTCGTATGAGTCCTGCGCGGTTTATGACCCAATCGGAGAGCCTGGCGAGTCCCCCGATAGAGGTGGATGTATCAACCTGCTGACACCTCATCGTTTCATATCTAAGAATGCCTGTGGTATGGCTCCGAATTCCTGTCTGGTTGAAATTGAAAAGAGGAGGGAATGAATATGGCCAAATGGGGTATGGTAATAGACATAACAAAATGCAATGCTTGCTACAGCTGTTTCATAGCCTGCAAAGATGAGTACTGGGATAACGATTATCCTCCCTATTCTGCAGGTCAGCCCAGGCATGGGCAATTTTGGATGGACCTCGTGAAGAAAGAGCGCGGAGCGTGTCCTTGGGTGAAGGTCGCATACATACCTGTACTTTGTATGCAGTGCGACGACGCGCCCTGTGTTAAGGCTGCCAAGAACCGTGCGGTGTATAAAAGGCCCGATGGGATAGTTATAATAGACCCGAAGAAGGCCGTCGGACAGAGACAGATAGTGGACGCCTGCCCCTATCACGTAATATTCTGGAACGAGGAAAAGCAGATCCCACAAAAGTGCACGTTCTGCGTACAAAGGCTTGAGGAGGGGAAGATCCCCAGGTGCGTGCAGGCATGTCCCAGTCAGGCTCTAATTTTTGGCGACCTGGAGGACCCTAAGAGTGACGTTTCTAAAATCGTGGCTTCCGGGAAAACTGAAGCCCTTAACCCTGAACACAAAGGCAAGCCGAGAGTGTACTACCTGGGTGTGCCGAAGCTTTTCATTGCTGGCTCTGTTGTATATGGTGACGTGGATGAATGTGCGGAGGGAGTGTCGGTAACCCTGACGGGCCAGTCTGCCCGCAAGTCAAGGAAGACTTCAACAAATAACTTCGGAGACTTCGAGTTTGATGGCCTGGGCGTAGCGCGGTACTCCGTGAAGTTCGAATGCAACGGATACAGAGCGAAGACGGTCGCTATTGACCTGAAAACTGACAAGTATCTGGGAGTTGTAAACTTAACCAAGCGCCCGTAAGACTGCCATTTGTTTTCGCTACGGGAGTAGCGACCCAAAGGCAATACTGCAGATGGTATCCAAGCCGTGTTCCATAAAGCAACTAGTACCTATTCTTTTCCACAGGCTTGGAACGCGGGCAACGCGCTTTCGAGTCAAGACTTTCGGGCCTTGACTTTTCTATAAAGCTTTATGTCCCCTGCGTTGACGTCCTTTGCTGTACTGATATCGTGTATCTCCTGGGGATAGTACTCGTCCTTCTCTATCCTCAGTGAATAAATATGGTCAACTTTCATATTCTCAAACCAGAAATCACCGTAGCTGTCAGTCTTGACCGTGAATTTCTCACCAGTGTCCGAGTCCACAAGGCTGGCAGTTGCGTCCTGGAGACATTTGTCTTCTTCCGGGGAATAGACGGCTCCGGCTATGAAGCTATTGGGCAAGCCCATGTAATATACACGCGGCTTGGCTTCGAACTCGGGATGTAATATCTCAGATTTGCTTATTTCGTCTTTAAGATCCTTTTCCTCACCGAACTTAAGCGCACCGGTGGGACATGCATCAACACACCTGGGTTCTTTCCATCCTGCATCGAGGAGGTGAGCACACATGTTGCATTTCTGAGCTATATTAAGGTCCCAGTTGAAATAGATTACTCGATAGGGACATGCATCGATGCAATTCCTGTGGCCGCTGCATTTTTCGGGGTCGATTATAACTATGCCATCGTCTCTCTTGTATATCGCATGTGCCGTACAGGCGGGGATGCAAGGCGCTTCATCACAGTGCTGACAGACATCGTGAAGATATGTGACCCTGACCTTGGGAACAGTCCCCCTGACCATGTCAGTAATTTTCATCCAGAAGTGCCCGGTCGCGGGCTGAGGCTTGGCGTAGGGAGTCCAGTCGTTACCGACATGCTCGTCCTTGCAGGCGATCACGCAGTTGTAACAACCGTTGCAAATGTCGTAGTTGATAATTAGAGCCTTACCCATTATTTACCTCCTTCAATCCAGGCTTCTAAGCTGGGACCTGCATGCGGGTGGAAGGGACGCTCGAAGGCTTCCGGATACTTGCGCCTGAGCGCTTCCATGTCGGTTTTCTCGACTTGTGCCAGGAAGCCGCTGACTGCATGGCCAACTGCATTCTTTGAAGTGGTGTTGCGGGGAACGATAGTGTTGATGGCACCACCGCGATCGATCTCCCCAAGGGCAATCGGGTCCCACTTCGCACCGTGATCGATATACACCACGCCAGGCATGATGCGCTCGGTGATATATGCGCCCGCCAACACCGTCCCCCGTTCGTTGTAGATTGAGATGACGTCCCCATTCTTAATGCCCCGCTTCTCTGCCTCCGAGGGGTGCAGCCAGACTGGGTGATACTGGTAGCCGTCGGGACCCTTCACCGTGGAGGTCTCGATTTCACGTATCCAAATCATATCCTTGTGCTCTGAGTGCACGCCCCAGCGCGGGTGATTGGAGCACACAAGCAGCGGGTACTTCTTGGAGCGTTCGGTGCCGATAGTCTCCTCGTGACTGATACCTTTAGCAACCCACTTTGGCACCGGTGGCCGCTCCAGATCGTCAGGGAAGTGCTCGAGAAGGCCGGTAGACTCAAATTCAAGCTTACCGGTTGGTGTCGAAAGCGGATGTTTCTCCGGGTCTTTATAGAATTCGTAAAAGCCGGCGGGCACATCCTCCCAATTATCGGCTGTAGGCACTAAATAGTATCCCTTCTTATTAAGCTGCTCCCAGCTAATGAGGTCGGCACAGCGGGAAATTTCCCAGCCGTATTTGATCCAATCGGGGATAGACTTGCCCTCGGTATACTCTTCCAGCAACCCCAGGCGCTCAGCCAGTTTGCATACTATCTCGTAGTCACTGTACGACTCACCGAGAGGCTCTACGCACTTGTGTTCCGGAAACAGCAGGTTGTACTGCCCGCTGAAGATATCGACGGCGATGTCGTCCTCTTCAAGCTTGGTATTCACCGGGAGGATGATATCGGCCAGCAAACACTCATTCTCCAGCCATATATGCTGGGCGAACATGAACTCGATATCGGGATGACGCATGGCCCGGATGTAGTCGTTGCCACAGTTCCAGCTTGTGATCCACGATGGTGAGTCGGTCCAGACCATGTGGACCTTAGAGCAACCGTCCGCCGGGTACTTGTAGTGCACGAACTGGTTTTCCCGGGGGGCTGTCTCGGATTCGACGCCATACCAATCGCACTGACCTTCGAGAATGGCCTTCGGTATATAGGTCTTGGGGATAAAAGATGGGTGATTGGTCTCATCCGGATGGCCGCCCCTGTAGGCCTTGCGCAGGTTGGGTACACGTAGGGACTTGGGTTGTGCGTACTGATCCGGCTTGTCAAAAAGTCCCCACTCTATCATCTTGGCCTGGTTAACGCCCGGCTTGCCAAGTCCTTGCATAGCCAGACAGATATTCTGCAGGCGAGCTGCCTCTGTAGCATAGGGACCGCGAATGCCGGGGCCACCATTGCCGATAACTATGGTAGTGCGTTTGCTCGCCCACTCCTCGGCCAGCGCCTTGATTATGTGAGACGGCACGCCGGTGATGGGCGCCGCCCACTCAGGCGTCTTGGGTACTCCGTCTTCTTCGCCCATAACATAGGTCTCGTACTTCTCGACGCCAACGGCGTGAGTTCTGAGGTACTCTTTATCATAAGTTCCGTTCTTGAACCAATGATAAGTAATTGCCAGATACATCGCCGCATCGGTGTTTGGCAGGATCGGTATCCATCGGTCGGCGTGCACGGCGGCGCCATAGTTAAGATCGGGAGATATATAAATCTGCTTGATGCCGAGTTCGGTCCACCAGTAGCTCAATCTACTCGGCAATTGGCCCCCCCAGCCCCAAGGCGTGGTTTCCTGGTCGCATCCCCAGAAAAGGAGCAGTTCAACGTTCTTGGCGATATCGTAGAGCAGGTTGCTTTGCTTTCCCTGGCCAACCGGCTCGCAGCCCCAGAAGTGCTTACTCCCCCACCACCAGCCTTCCCAGCTATCTGGCTGGCGGTTCTGTTGGGTGAAACCACCCCATAGGCGGAGCAGCCTGCGGCCGGCACCGTGGCAGGCCTGCACAACCTTGTTCTCTCCGTGCTGGTCGCTCTCATAAAGAAGAGCGGTAGGCCCGTACTTCTTCTTGATGCGATTCATCTCGCTGGCAATAATGTCAAGAGCCTGGTCCCAGGAAATGCGCTTGTACTTGCTTATGCCGCGGTTTTGCGGGTTGCGGTTGCCATTGGGGTCGAAGTCGACACGCATCATAGGGTGTAGGATACGCGACGGTGAATAGACGCGGTTCTTGTAGCCAATCGACCACGGCGGCAGCAGGGTCTTCATGCTGGGCTCAAAAATCTTCCCTCTCGATTCCATCTTCCAGGGGTTCATATCCTTGGGATCGTACTTCCAATCGTAGTGCATCGGGCGGATACGTATGATTTTGCCATCCTTGACGTCCACCATCGAGGCGTTGGAACCATTTTCAGGTACACCGCAGAAGCTGATATCCCTGATAAGTGTATGTCCTGCCACATCTACGGTACTGCCTTTCTCCTTGGGTCGATTTTTAGATTGCTCCTTTTCTACCATGCTTTGCCTCCATCATTTGTCTTAGAATTCTTGTCAACACAATCCGGAAGGCTGGCACCTCCAGACGAATTGTATCGAACGGCCGATAGGTTTTCTATAGTGGAGTGTAGCTGACTCAGGCCAAGTTTGTCAACAGACTGTGCTCGCCTGACGTGATAGGTCTTAATGATCCTTGACAATAGCCTGGAGACGATTATAATCTATAACCTAACTGAGTTCATTCTTAAAGAGGAGGTGATAGATGTGAACCGAGAAGTGAAACACTATCCGGAGTTTTGGGGCGGCAAGAAGCTGGCTTATCCTCATGCAGCTGCGGAAGCACCTAAGTTCTCTAGGTCTGTCGTGGTCGGCAATCTGATCTTTGTCTCTGGCTGTCAAGGCATGAACCCGGAAACTGTCAAAACAGAGACCGACGTTTTTGAAGAGCAGATGGTAATAGCTCTTGACAAGGTCAGGATGGCCATGGAGGAGGCAGGAAGTTCCATGAATAACGTTGTCAGGACACTCATGCTCCTTAAGAATCTCGAGGACTATCCTCGTATGCGAAAGACAGAGCTAGAGTATTATCAGAAACACGCCCCATTTCTGGTCGATAACCCGCCGGCCAGTACCTTCATGCAAGTGGCCAGTCTGGCAAGACCTGAATTCTTGGTAGAGATAGACGTGATTGGCGTTGTTTCCAGGGAGTAGACGGCATTAGCTAATACAGCCTGATACCCTGGGGCTGGCCGATGACTTAGGGCGTGGGGCACGACATTATATGGTGGGCACGGGAGGCATCAGAGCATGGTGCAAGAGCGAGTTGTCGTATCCGGTGCTATTCCTACACACATTGGCAGCGACTAACGGGAATTCCTTTCACCGCGACGGATCGCAAAACTAGCACAAAGAACGGAAAAGGAGGGCATTCATGAATTATGAGGATTTTCTGGAACTGGCAAAAAAGAGGAGGAGCATCCGCAAATTCAAATCTGATCCTATACCCGATGACTATATCGACAAAATCATAGAAGCTGCCCGCTGGGCTCCTTCAGGAGGCAACTCACAGCCCTGGGAGTTCATCATCATAAAGAAAAAGGAGTTAAGAGACAAGATCGCAGAAATAGCACAGGAGCAGTATGCCATCACCCATAAGATGGAGATGCTCAGGGAGCCAAAGCTCAGGTTTCCCAAATATACTACACCACCCGTGGGAAAGCCAGGATTTGCTACTGCGCCGATATTCATTCTGCCTTGCGGTGACACTAGAACCAAAGAGGTTTATCCCAAATCCATGGCTATGACAATTGGTGACTCAATCTTTATCACAACGATGGCAAATGCCCTCATATATATGATCCTGGCAGCAAACACACTGGGGCTTGGTGCACAACAGGTATCCGTCATTGAAACCCCTTTTGCACAGGCACAAATCAAAGCCCTTCTAAAAATCCCCAAAGAGTTCATGGTGTACGAACTGCTGGTGATCGGCTATCCCGATATGGAACCACCTGGGAAGATTATCAGAGACAGGAATGAGATGGTTCACCATGATTTCTTTGACGTGTCCAGGTGCCGGACGCAGCAGCAAATCGATGACTACACCGTTTTCTGTCGTACCGAGACGGTTGCCCAGGATGGCACACCATTGCCACCGAAGAAGTGATAACAGAAGACACAAGCCAATAGAAACTTGGTCAGTGCTATGTTGTCAACCGGCAGCATATGCCCGGTGGAGAGATTAGTTTTGCCCGTTTGAGAAACGCTTAGGAAAAGGCTCGAGGGGAGGACACCCGTCTATATATACACCCTGGTCACGGTACTTCTTGAGGCAGCTACCAGCCTGGGACTAGGCGCGCAACGGGTGTCTGCGGTTGCCTCGCCCTATGTTCAAACCCTTATCAAGATTCTTTTGCACATACCAAAGGAATTGGAGGTATACCATATGATGGCAGTGGGCTATCCTGATATGGTGCCACCACCTTATGAATCAACTAAGGACATATTCTGCTTAAGAATGGAGAGAACTGTGAATGCCTATCGGAAGCTCTCGATAAATAAGCTGGAATTACCGGTCTCCGGCGTCCCAATAAGGGAGTAAGTTCAACTCCGCATCGTCCCCTGATAAGGAGTCAGGTTTAGCGGAGATTAGATTTTGGTATGACAACAAATCAGTTGGGGTACAAAAAGTCAAAAATGAAGGCCTGAATTTAGTCCACTTCTAAATCTTAGCTAACAACGTGTCAGCTCCCTTAATCCGAGTTTGGGAAGATTATGGTTGCGGCGTACGATTTCTTGGTTTTTCGTTTCATAGCAAGGATTAAAGAACGATAAGGTATACCATAGAGTTTCTGGGCGATACCTAGTTTGTGATTGGTCAGAGAAAATCTTCACAGAGGTAAGCGTTCTCCTATGCGGGTATATGATCGGGGGAATCAGTCCCGAGATAGTGGTTTTCGCTGACTTCAGCTTTGAATCTTGTTCAAGATACAGCCCACAAAGACTTGACAAAGCTTTAAGGGTACGATAGTATATAGAGTGAACGTTCATTCGATGGTTGTTGTCACCATAAGACCAAGTTCGCCTAATCGTTCTCCAGATTGCGACTGACAATGGTAGTCAAAATCCGAACTCACAGTAAAGATCGAGACTTGGTGAGCTTACGTAGAAGGCAGATAGCTTCCCGTGCAGCGCAGGTTTTCGTGGAAAAGGGGTATAGACTGGTAAATCTCCGCCAATTAGCCAGTGCCTGTGATATGAGTGTTGGCAACCTTTACAACTACGTCGGGACAAAGCAGGACATCCTCTATTTGGTTTTCGATTATGTGATGTCTGAGGTGGCAGAGTTTATTGAGGGGACTTCTCCCACCTATGATGCTTTCCCTGCGACTAAGGCTCTTCAGATGGCTATCGATACTTACTATCGGACAGTGGATCGACTTCAAGACTCCGTTGTTTTTATGTATCAGGAAACCAAGGAGTTGCGTCCAGATGCGCGCAAAGCCGTTTTTGAAATGGAAAGACGCCTTAGCAGCGCATTTGAGCGTATATTGGACAGAGGCTGTGCAAGCGGAGAATTCAAGACAGGCAGTTCTCCGGTCATTGCACAGAACATAGTCATCCTCGGACATATGTGGGCTGTCAGGCGGTGGCTACTGGGAAAACGTTATGCATATGTATTAGAAGATTATATAAAGGAACAGACCAACTTCATTCTTGGAGCAATCCGTGGAGGCAAACAGCTTAGGTAAGGGGTGGTGAACCCGGATAAGATATTGAGGGACCTGGCTTGAATTAGGTTGATTAACGAAAGGATGCTGAATGAAGCACGGAAAATGAAATCGAGATATATACAAAGAAAAAGTCACATCAAGATCGGGAGATGGCATATGGAGGAATGCATGTCGACGAAAAGACGTGACCGGCAAGGAGAAATACCGCATAGGCGATTATGGTCCACCGGTTGCCAGGCATAATCACATAGAGCAAACTGAGGAAGGATTTGACAGAGATATTGCAGAGTAAGAGATGGTGCCTAGCTGTTTCCGTTGGTAGGAGGTGCTTCACCATGGACACATAGATACTTAGCAGTTTCACAACCATCTGAGTAAATGATATAGGAGGGAGCAACTATGCAAAAAAAGTGGGACAGAACGGCCGATATTATCATAATAGGGGCAGGTACAGCAGGACTTTATGCAGCCATCGAAGCAAGGAAAGCGGGCGAGAGTGTGCTCATTTTGGAGAAGATGAGGGACGCGGAGTGGCGGAGTAGCATGCCGGTCATTGCTGGAGTAGTCGACTTTGCAGGAACTAAGTATCAGGAAGAGAGAGGCACCAAGGATTCGCCAGCGAAGTATGCTGAGGATGGGGTAAATTATTGTGGAGGTCTACCTGAACTGTGGAAAGCTATGACAGATGAGCACTTGAAGGTATTGAGATTGTTTGAAGAGGAATTGAATCTCAAACCCAAGGGCGTTATAGGTGGGTGGGGACATAGTGTAGCCAGAAGCCATACGTTTGATGGGCCTCAAATTTTCAAGAAACTTGAGGATAGAGCGTTAGAGTTAGGCGCCGTTATATTGTGGGAGCATAGCGCAAAGCGGCTAGTCACAGACCCTGAAAAAGGAGTACTAGGTGTCCTGGCCACGCACAAAGGCAAGGAATTGAATTTTGAGGCTGGCAAAGCCACCATAATAGCTACGGGAGGGTTTGGAAGGAACTTGGATCTGGTGAAGGAATTTGGGCCTGACTACTTGGTCGATGCCATACCGCTTATGCCTCCGAGTCATACAGGAGATGGGCTGTTGATGGCTTTGAACGTAGGAGCAGCAACCAGACATATCAAACATGGACCTAAGGCTTCCTTACCAACGTGTGTTGATAAGAAGGTTGATACCTCCATAATGTACCAAGGGGCTATAGCTGTCAACAAGGAGGGCAAAAGATATATCAGAGAAGACAAATGGTATGGCTATATCTCAGATGCAGGGGTGAAACAGCCAGGGGGTTTCTTTTATCTCATCTATGATGACGCCATGAGGGCAGAGACGAAGAAATCATTTCCAACATGGCTCCGACACAAAGAGTATAAGGGTGATACAATCGAAGAGGTGGCAAAGAATATCGGCATAGACCCAAAGGGACTAAGAGAACAAGTAGAAGAATATAATGCGGATGTGAAAAGAGGCCATGATACGAAGTTTGAGAGAGCAACTCTTGATGGGAACGTAGGGGTCCCTATCCCGTTGGAAAAGCCACCTTTTTATGGAATGAAATGCACAGCATCTATGACTTCCTTCAAGGGAGGTATCAGGATAGATGCAAAGGCCAGAGTGCTCGATTGGTCTGATAAACCCATACCAAGGCTCTATGCCGCAGGAGAATGCACTGGAGGGTTCTTTGGTGCCGGAACCTATATATGGGGCACGATGACAGTCATGTCTATGAGCATGGGTGCAATCGCTGCAAGGCATAGTTAAGTAAGCAGCATTGGGCAAATCCAGAAGCCCTTTGGTGGAGACGGGAAAGAGAAGCAGGCACCTGTGCCTGTAGCGGGGGCAGCTACTGCTAGATTACCGGCAGCAGCTGCCCCTAGAAAATGGATAAATGCCAATAATAAAAATCGACTATGATTTGTGCACGAGTTGCGATGTATGCGTAGACTTATGTACCATCAGGCTACTTGTATCTGAAGACGGCTTAGCTAAGCCCAGAGGGGATAGAGTCGAGGATACAAGAAGGACGGGAAACACGGTTGAATATGATGCACCTGGGTGTTCTGCTTGTAGAATATGCGAGATATCCTGTCCTGTAGAAGCCATTGTAATAGAAGTGTAGCAAGCACAAGCACACGGAAATGTTGGGTAAGAGCAGTGTAACATTATCTCTAGCCAAAGAAGCTATCAACGGAGGCTCGGATGCGAGTCTCTGCTCTGGTCTTGATTTAGAGGGACAGTGCTTTGCCCTTTGTTTGGCTAGCGAGGACCAGAAGGAAGAAATGGCAGCGTTTATGGAGAAAAGAAAACCGGAATCTAAAGGCAATAGAAAGCTGTAACCTACGGTCTCTGTTACTATTCAACAGAATTATTGAAAAGGAGGTCTGCTATGGTGGAAATCAAGGAAGTCTTTGTAATAGGTGCAGGCACGATGGGTAGTGGCATAGCCCAAGTTTCAGCAGAGGCCGGCTATGATGTAACCCTGATGGATATCAAGGAGGAGTTCATAAGCAAAGCTCTGGCTACAATTGAAAAGAGCCTTGACAGGAAGATCAAAAAGGGCACTATTCAAGAGGGCGAAAAACAAAAAACAATGCTCCGAATCAAAACCACCCTTGACATAAAGGATGCCCGTGATGCTGATTTGGTCATTGAGGCGATACCTGAGGAACTGGAACTGAAGACAAAAGCTTTTAGGGAGCTGGACCGGATATGTCAGGAGCACACTATCCTCGCTTCAAACACGTCAGCGCTTCCTATCGGTGCTATGGCAGCAGTCACCAAGAGACCGGAGAAATCTATCGGCATTCACTTTATGAATCCAGTGCCGGTGATTAAGGGGGTCGAAGTAATACCGGGGAAATACACTTCAAGCGAAACCATAAAAACGAGCGTAGAATTTGTTAAAAGCCTAGGTAAGGAACCCTGTGAAGCGAGAGACTACGCTGGTTTCATCGTCTCACGTCTTGTGGATGCCCTTATGAATGAGGCAATCCACTGTGTTATGGATGGTAATGAGCCAGCAGAGGTTGATAAGGCGATGAAGCTTTGCTGTAACTTCCCTATGGGGCCATTGGAGCTTTGTGACCTCGCTGGTGCAGACATTGTATTACATGGCTTGGAGACGTTGCATAGGGAATTTGGTGAGCGATTACGTCCAGCACCTCTCCTTTTGTCCCAAGTTCGGTCTGGCGACCTCGGGCGCAAGACGGGTCGCGGATTTCACGACTATACGCCGAAAGAATAGTTGGCCTTCCTGCTCAATTAGGCGTCGAAAAGTAAACAAGAGGCAATCAGGAAAAGGACGGGAGAAAGATAATGACCGGTGAAAACGACGTAGTGATTGTGAGCGCGGTTAGAACACCTCTTTGGTGTAGCGTGCTTTAAGGGGTCTAAAGTGTATCTATGAGGAGAAATCTGCCAAAGTCTAGGTTTCAGGAAACGGTGAGAAGTTATGAAAATCATACAGGGTTTCCCATCAACTTCACAGGATGACTATCCACTTAATGTAACCACTATATTAAGGCACGCTATTAGAAATTTTGCTGGCCAAGAAATTGTCAGCAGAACACGTAGTGGCATTTTCCGATATACCTATAAAGATGCCTATGAGCGGGTGCAAAGGCTTAGCAATGCTTTGGAAAGTCTGGGGATTAAGCCTGGAGATAGAGTAGGAGTGCTTGAATGGAATACATATCGGTATTTTGAACTGTACTTCGGAATACCCGGAACTGGAGCTGTACTCCTCCAAATGAATGCAAGGTTGGCACCATCAGATTTAAGCTATGTTGCCAAGCATGCTGAATCGCAGTTAATCTTTGTCGACGAAACGCTTATACCCATTGCCGAAGATATAGCATCCGAATTTAGACCGACAAAAGGATGGGTCATTTTGACAGATAAGGGGCTAGATGACGTTGAAACAAAACTAACTCCAATATATAGTTACGAAGATATCCTAAAAGAGGCAAAGCCAGAGTATAAATGGTCACTGATTGACGAAAAATCTGCTTACAGCGCTTGTTATACGTCAGGGACTACCGGGAGGCCAAAGGGTGTTTTTTACTCTCATAGAGACGCTTATCTCATGAGCACTATGGCGGCTATTATTTTAGAGCTAACCTGCAGGGATTGCCTTTTGCAGATAGTCCCGCTGTATCACGCCTTGGGATGGTGTCATCATATAGCGGTTCTCTTGGCTGGTTCAAAGCTTGTTCTCCTCGGTAGATATACGGCGTCAGAGCTGGGATCAATTATTGACTTAATGGTGCAGGAGAAGGTAACGGTTAGCATTGCTGCTTCAGCAGCTTGGATGCCGATATATGAATATATAAGAAACATGAAGGAAAAACCTGATCTAAGCGGTGTCCGTCTTTTCTCTGGCGCTAGTGAACCGCCAATAGCTATGCTAAAAGGTTTTTATGAATTAACCAAGGCTAAGATTTATCATGTTTCCGGAGCAACGGAAAACACGGCATGGTCCACAATGAATAAGCCGAAGCCCTGGTTAGAAAGAAAATTATCAGAGGAACAAAAATGGGAGGTGCAGAAAAGACAAGGACTTGAAGTTCCGGGTTGTGATGTCAAAATAGTTGATGAAAAGGGAAATGAACTTCCTCACGATGGCAAGTCGGCAGGAGAGCTTCTATTGAGAGGTCCTTGGGTAGCAAGAAGCTATTACAATGCCCCAGAAACTGCGGACCGATTCACCGATGATGGCTATTGGAAAAGTGGTGATATTGCGACTATTGACCCTGAGGGCTACATTAAAATCGTAGATAGAATTAAAGATGTGATAAAGAGCGGCGGGGAATGGATTTCATCTGTGGATATGGAGAGTGAAATAATGTGTCATCCGGGGGTGTTGGAGGCTACTGTAGTCGGGGTACCTCATCCCAAGTGGGAAGAGAGGCCGCTTGCCTTGGTGGTTCTGAGGGAGGAATCTAAGGGAACGGTTACTCAGGAGGACCTCATCGCTCACCTTAGCAAAAGGTTTGCCAAGTGGCAACTTCCGGATGAGGTGAAGTTTGTTGACGAAATCCCGAAAACAAGCGTAGGGAAATTCAAGAAGAGCGTGATAAGGGAACAATATAAGGAGGAATATGTAAGACGGCAGAGCTAGATTACTACTCGCAGTAATACCATTTTCTGACTCACAAAACCTGAGCAATCTAAGTAAAAGGAGGTAAGAAATGAGACGGGACATTGAGTTCAAGAGCAAGGGAGAGGCATGTCGCGGCTGGTTTTACACACCTGACAGGAGGAAGGGACCCTTCCCAACGGTAATCATGGCCGGTGGTTGGTGCTATGTTAAGGAAATAGTCATGCCCAATTATGCTGACTATTTTGTACGTGAGGGCTTTGCCGCGCTGATATTTGATTACCGTAACTTCGGTGCCAGTGAAGGCAAGGTCAGGCAGCACCTTGACCCCTGGTGGCAGATTGAAGATTATCGAAACGCCATAAGCTATGCCGAAACATTACCTGAGGTGGATGCCGAGCGCATCGCTATCTGGGGGATTTCTTACAGTGGCGGCCACGTTCTAATTACCGGGGCTATAGACCCTAGAGTTAAGTGTATATTGTCAACCATTCCTGTCGTTGACGGTTATGAAAACATGAGACGCTCGCATGGCGAGAGAAGGTTTGAAGACCTCCTTAGTGCTGTCATGGAGGACAGAAGAAAGAGATACAAGAATGAAAAGGGCCGGGGTTTTATGGCTTTCTCTTCACCAAAGCCGGAGGAGGAACTCTCGGTATGGCCCTACCCGGAGATAAAGAAGGTATTCCTGGAGTGGAAGAAGTCGGCGGCTCCTTTACATGAGCACAGATGCACAATAGAGTCTGCGGAAAATTTGCTGGCCTACACCGTATTTCCCTACTTATCAAGAATTACAAACACTCCGACAATGATGGTAGTGGCTGAAGGTGACAATATCACACTCTGGGATCTTGAAATTGAAGCCTTCCGTCAGATCAAATCCCGTCAGAAGAGGCTTTTCGTCATTCCCAAGACGACTCATATGACGCTTTACCGCGACATGTCAAGGCTTGAGATGGCAGCAACCCAGGAAGCATCATTTCTGAGCGAATACTTGCTGAAACCATACAAATAAGGGGAGAGAGAAAGGGAACGCTTTGCGGCACTTCGCGTTCGTCCGCCAAATATCGGTCTTCTTTTTCCTCCTAGAGGGTGGAAGCCTTCATGTCTATTCTCAATCGCTCAGAAGACTTCACCAAGCTGACATGCCTCCATCTATGTTTATTACTTGCCCGGTAATGTAGCTTGAGGCATCACTGGCGAGGAATAATACCGTTCCCTTTAACTCACCCTCCTGACCAAACCTGCCCATGGGGATGTGTTGAATGAGTTCATTTGCTGCCCTCTGGGTTACACCCTCCGTCATGCGCGTTTTGAAGAAGAATGGGGCTATAGCATTTACACGAATATTATATTTAGCCCACTCCACAGCGAGCTGCTTAGTCATAGCTATAATCGCCGCTTTGCTTGCTTGATAGCCGATTGCTTGCATAGCTCTTGGGTCAACTGCCAGTAGCCCAGTTGTAGAAGCAACATTTATGATATTGCCACCTCCCTGCTTCATCATCTGCTTACCTACCTGCTGGCTGCAGATTAAGGCTCCCTTCGCGTTGGTATCTAAAACAGCATCCCATTTGTCAAGGGGCATATTCTCCGGAGGTGCACCCCAGGTTATTCCAGCATTGTTGACCAAGACATCGATCCTTCCCCACCGTTGCAGAGCTTCAGCCACGAAGCGCTCTACATCCTCAGGTTTGGCAATATCAGCTATTATCGGCAAGCATTCAATACCTAAACCTTTCAGCTCTTCGCAAGCCGGAACTAGCCACTGTTCCCGCCGTGCCGTGATTATGACCTTTGCTCCCGCTTCCCCCAAGCCTACAGCTATTTCCTTACCTATGCCTCTCGAACCTCCGGTGACTATCGCTATCTTCCCCGCAAGGTTGAGAAGCTCACTAACATGCCTCATCATTTTGTTACCACACTAATTGATAGCGTACGGAAGGCCTAACCTTTCAATGAAATCAGCTTATCGTAGCTGCCGGTCGTAAGCTCCTCTCTGTATTCTGCGCCGTTCTGAAGAGTGGTGTCCCTTGTGACCCTAATTGGGAGGCCGATCGCCATTTTGCCCTGGCAAGGGGTTGACATGAGTATAGTAGTGATCAGCTTCCTTGATTTGATTTGCCATGATTTGCGGTGCTGGTGGCTAATGGCACGTCCCTGTCAACTTCATAATTCACACGCCGAAGTATGCCTTCTTGATCCTCTCGTCTTCCTGGAGTTCCCCCGCAGTGCCGCTCAGGGTAACACGCCCCACTTCCAGAATATAGGCCCGGTCAGCTTCCTGCAGACTTCGCTTCACATTCTGTTCCACAAAGAGAATAGTAATGCCCCTCTCTCTGATTTCCTGTAACGCCTTGTATAGGCTGGTAATAATAATAGGGGCAAGGCCGAGAGACATCTCATCCAGCAGCATAAGCTTAGGGTCCGCCATCAGGCCCCGCCCTATTACCAACATTTGCTGCTCTCCCCCACTGAGCGTTTTAGCCGTTTGTTTCTTCCTCGTTTCCAGTATCGGGAAGTGTTGATAAACGTTTTCCAGGTTTTCTCTTCTTCTCGCCCGCGCCCTCCGACTGTATGAACCCAGTATGAGATTGTCCAGCACGCTCATGTCAGGAAAAATTCCTCTTCCTTCCGGAACCTGAGTGATGCCAAATTCAACTATGCGGAAGGGTTCCATAGTTGAGATGTCCTGCCCGTCAAATTCGATCTTGCCTTTGGCAGGATGTAACAAACCTGATATTGCGTCCAACAGCGTGGACTTGCCTGAGGTATTGGCGCCGATAAGACCGACTATTTCACCCGCTTTGACTTCCAATGACACATCCCACAGGGCTTGGAAAGTGCCCTGAAACACATCTATACTGCTGATTTTTAGCAGTGGCCCTTGAGACATTCCTTGAGTATCCTTCTGCATCTCAACTCGCAACGAGCCTATCATCAACACTAGCCGAAATAGGCTGCCATTACCTTCTCGTCTTTCATTACCTCGTCCGGCGTCCCTTCAGCGATTTTCGCTCCTTTGTCAATCACGATGATCCTGTCAACTGCCTCCACCATCACTTTCATAACATGCTCAACCAGTACAACTGTTTTGCCCATCTTGCGTATTTCTTCTATCATGCCTAATATGCGCGGGAGTTCTGCATCAGTTGAGCCTGCAGCTATTTCATCGAGCAATATCAATGTTGGGTTGCTGGCCAGGGCCCTGGCTAGCTCCAGTCTCTTAAGACTTACCGTTGCCAAATCGCGGGCCAGCATGTCTTCCTGCTCTGAGAGATTGACGAGATCGAATATCTTATCATGTTCCATTCCGGCAGCCTTTTTGCCCCCGTATTTTGCCGCTACCAGAATATTCTGTCGCGCCGATAGACTGGTAAACGGCTGAGGAATCTGATAGGTTCTGGCAATTCCAAGGTGACAGACCTTGTGCGCCGGGAGGCCCGTGATATTTCTTCCACAGAAGTTCACCCGTCCAGAGCTAGGGGAATATGTACCAGCTATTACGTTCAATAGCGTCGTTTTGCCGGCACCATTAGGGCCCATCAAACCCAGGACTTCACCTGCCTGAACCTCAAAACTCAAATCTTGAAGAGCGAGTATGCCTCCAAAACGCTTGTTTACTCTATCGACTGAAAGAACCGCTGTTTCCGACACCGTTACCTTTCTACTCCGCTGAATTGTATCTCATAGAACCTGCGCTTTCAAGCTGATAGGCGAGAGGACCCATCACGTTTTCGGGAATACTTACATGTTGCCCTTTCCCTTGATTCGGTCTGCTATGCTGGTGGCTAATTGTGAAGCGGCCCGATGAACTCGTGTCCCGCGTAGCCTGCCTATGGCGCCCACAATGCCCTGGGGGATTACTAACATTATGACGACCAGTATTATGCCCTGTGCCAGCATACTGTAGCCGGGGTATCCCGATAGCCAGAAGTACAGGATGGCAACGATAATCGCCCCAACAATTGGCCCACCTTGAATGCGCAAGCCTCCAATGACGGCGGCCAGAATTGCCGTCATTTGCCACCCTATGTTGAAGGCGCTTATCGGCTGTATGTACTGGGACCTGAGGTAGAGTACACCCCCCGCCAGTCCCACGATGAAGGCGCCAATGACAAAGGAATACAGCTTTAAGCGAAAAACGTCTACCCCGGAACTTGCAGCAGTATTATCGTTATCGCGAATTGCCGCCAGCCCCAATCCCAGTTTGGAATTCGAGACAACCAGAATGACTATCGTGGAAAGAGCCGCCACGGCCAACGCCATCCAGTAAACATCCACCCGGCTAAATAGCATTGCGCCTCTTACTGCATAGCCCGCGCCTCCACCTATTCTTGGGATCCCCACAGGGTCCCATATCAGAAACACATACTGCAGTATTTGGGGCAAAACCAGAGTGGCAATAGCGAAATACACGCCTTTCAGCCTGTAGACAGGAAAGAAGACGAGGAAGGCAAACACGGCAGCTACAATGGCTCCCAGGACTATTCCCAGAGGAAGGGGAATGCCGAAGTATGAAAGGATTGTCATGGTATACCCTGCCAACCCTATAAACGCCGCAAGGCACAAAGTTATCATGCCAGAGCGGCCAGCATGCAAGGACCATATATTGGCTACGGTCAGAATCATGAAAAACTGGAAGAGATAAGTGATCCAGGCGCGGGGCATCCCTACCTGGGGCAGCACCGCCAGCACGACAATAGCCACTACCAGGGGTATCGACCATCGTCCCAGCCCGGGAATGGTAAGCTTCATGAATCGTTCCAACCCCGAAATAATAGACTTCATGTTTCCCTCAACGCCCGAATATGCCCTGTGGCCTGGCAGCTAATACTACAATCACTATGAGGTAAAGCAGAAGCATCTGCCAATTAAGATCGAGGAAAAAGCCGCCGAAAGTCATAACCAGCCCCATGATTATGCCTCCCAGCAGTGTCCCCACTATACTGCCCAGACCGCCTATTATGACCACGCCAAAGGCGATAATGAGGAATTGTATTCCCTTTTGTGGCGTAAATGAAAAAATCAGACCCAGGCATATGCCAGCTACGGCAGACACTGCCATGGCGATAGCGAAGGCGAAGGAATAGACACGACTGGTATTTATCCCCATTAAGTGCGATGCTTTCTTGTTCTGTGCCGTAGCACTGATAGCCCTGCCCAAGTAGGTCCTCCTCAAGAACTCACGAAGCAGGAACACCATAATCAAGGCGGCAACAAAGGCAATCACATACACCAGTCGTATGCGAAGCGGACCAATTACAAAAACGTCCAGGGCGTAAGGTGGCGTCAAACTCCTGGACATCGGACTCCACAACTTGAGGGCAGTATTCTGGATTATCAGGCTAATCCCGAAAGCGATTATCAACGGTGCTTCGGCTGATACCGTAAATGCCCGGTTCAGGAGAAGTTTTTGAATAGCGAAACCGAGTCCAAACATTACGGGCATAACGATGACCAAGCTTAGAATGGGGTCCATAGCGATGGGAAGATCCTGCCTCAGGACCAGCCCCGTCGAAAGAAAGAAAGCGAAGTAGGTGCCTAATATGACCAGGTCTCCATGGGCCACGTTTATCAAGTTCATGACCCCGAAAACCAGGGACAGCCCCATGCCGATTAGAGCGAACAGGCCACCCCAGAGAATCCCGTTTACCAACGGGCCGGCCAAACTTGATATGTCTATCATCTACGGCACATCCTGGTGGATTTCATAGTTCATATCTGATTCCTGGAGTCGTCATGAACAGGTTTCTCATTCAGTTTTGGGCATTTTTCGGAGGCCTTTCACCTCTAGGCTTTTGTTGCCCAAGGAATCGGGCGACTGCATTCTTGAGCTGCTTCTGTCAAAGCCCGGCAAGAATGTTCGCCATCTTCGGACGAAGCGATACGGTGGCAATTGCCACCGTATCACTTTGCTGAGCCTGTCAAATTCCTTGGCTCTATCATGCCTACCCGCGATTCTGTACTGTATCACACAAAACCGTCGCAGACAACAACACCCCTCTATCTCATACACCGCCTCATTCTTATGGATACTCCATCAAAAATGCCTCCCCGGTTGTGTCCAGGAAGTCGTGTTTACAATGGACAACTTTAAGTACAACCGTCTCCTCATCCTCATCCCAGAACCACTGGAAGTAGTACAGCGGAGCCGGGCTGCTGTGGTCTGCTGTGTCATAGTTAATCTTGTAGGCTATCGTATCCACGTCGGTTGTCTCTAGAGCATCCCTGATAGCAGCCCCATCAAGTGAGCCGGCTCTTTCGATGGCATCAACTATGACCTGGACCTGGCAATAGCCCCATCCTATATTGGGGTTTAGTTGCTCGCCCGAGTCTGCAACCCATCTTTCATAGAGCGATTGTGGCGTTGTAGTGCCAAAACCGGGGCAAACACTAGGGTCATAATCGTTGTGCCACCAGTTTTCCAGACCGACACCAGTCGCCAGGTCTGGCGGACCGATCAGAGCCGTCTGGTCTGTCCAGAACAGGGCTGCTCGGGCACCAAAAATGACCTTGGGCCGCAACCCTGCTGCGTAAGCTTGCGTCCACAGGTCCTTGAAATGCGGGGCCGGGCAGTTGCCCCACATTACATTGACACCGTCGGCTACCCACTCGTTAATTATAGCGCTGTAGTCCACAGTGTCCATCGGAAACAGACCTGTGCCAATACCTGCGCCTTCCTCGTCTACAACCCAGGCCGAAGTAGTGTAGCCCGCGTCTTCCAGCATTGCACCCATGAGTTCGTACCAGCCTTTGCCGTCTCCGTCATTGGAGGCGTAAACACCCACAACAACGTCTGTCGGCACACCCCCTATCGCTGTTGGGGTGACTCCTACCGCGTCAAAAAATTCGAACCCGATGTCTTTTATCAGGTAGCCAGGCACATCTGGGTCAAGCGGGGTTGCTATATGGAAATTGGACGTGAAGGTGTAGGTATGGTCATACTCGGCGATCATCCCCAACCAGGGCTCATAGGGAGCCGGGAAAGCAACAAGGGGTATTCCCGCGGCCTCGACAACGGGGACCATGGGCGCCACCATCGGCGGGGGTATGCAAGGTATGACAATAGCGTCCACCTGGTTGGTATCAATCAGGTACTCGGTATGACCGGCTACCACTGTCTCATCGCTCAGAGACTCCCGCTTATAGAGTTGCAGCAGATAGTTCACACCGTCCACGTCTACTCCCCCTAGAGCGTTGATATCCTCGATAGCCGCCTCGGTCCCCCATATCCCCGCCCCACCGAAACCGGCATACATGCCTTCTGTATACGTAATAGTGCCAATTCGGATATACTGCTGTTCCTCCTCCTCCTCCTGTTCCCCACCATTACAGCCGATGAGACCCACGCTGAGAGCTAGCGCCACAGCTAACAAAATTACCAAAAACTTCTTCATAACTATTTTCTCCTTTCTTGAAGATTTTCTCCGTTCTCCTAGACTTTAGTAGTTTACGCCGCTATTCACCTCCTTTTGGGATTAAGGCTGCCAAATTTTGGTTTGGGCAGTTCACAAGCCTTGTACCCCCAATTCTTGCAGTTACCCGGCCAATTACTTCTGTTTCGCGCCGCAGTAACTCTGGGGCAAAGGGAGACTGAAAAACTGGCGGGGAACCCCGACGCTGTAATGATCGGCAGTCTAGTTTCTGCAAAATCGTCCCTCCTTGCCACCCCATAGTCATGATAATTATAAGACCTAAATGTTAGAATCCTGTTAAGATTTTGGTAGCGTGTAAAGAGCTTACGTTTCTCCTGGATTCCCCCACAGGCAATGACCCTTGAGGGCTGTCCGGTACATTTCAGAGGCTGAAAGAGAGCTTAGAAAATCTTTGCCCTGCTCTCCAAACAGGTCGCTGAAGTCGTGAGTTATGTTGTTCTTGGCCAGTACGGCGTCGACCTTGTTCTTTATTCCTGTTTGGATTCTTACCAGGCTGGCGCGGTAACGAAGCAGTTCTCTCTGCATGCGAACGTCCCATTGGGGCACATAGGATAGAGGTAAAAGGTCAACCCTTAAAAGATGTGCCAAAACCTTAGAATCGATTTTGTCGTTCTTTATCCTGGCAGAGGCAATCGCCTTTGTCTTGAGAGGATGGGAAAGCTTCACCTCTATCCTTCTGTCTTCGAGAAGATCGTAAAGCCAGTACCAGCCACGAGTAGCTTCCATGGCTACTGTAATTGGCTCTTCAAACGTTCGGAGGAAATCACTTAGCTCACCATTATTAGGAGGTTTTTGCTGTTTTATTATCTCCTTACCTTGAGCATCCATCACAGTGACCACCGAGAACTTCTGATGTAAATCCAAACCAGCGTAGATCATATGCCACCTCGTTAAGCCTATTCTGCTTCAGAAGATCGGCTTCTTCATGTAATCATTGCGGCCTTCGTAATAGGAGCAGGCGGGGCTATTTTTTATATTTACAGGGGATATATAAGGCCAGTAGGCGCCTTCAATATCGGATGGCTAATGACATCACTGCTCGCTACCGTCATAGGTGGCATAAGGACTAAAGAAGGGCCGATCGTGGGAGCGATCATCGTCGTCTTCCTGCACTTTCCGCTAGCAAGATAGGGCGAACTGAGCATACTCATACAGGGGGCAATACTGGTCGTCATAATGTTGACGATCCCGGGAGGCATTGTAGGCCTTGTACGCCGCAAGACTCAGAATTACCAGTTTCTATTGCAGTTAGCTACCAGACGATGAACCGATGGCAAAAGTCACGGAAGACTTCAACAACTAGCTGCATTTTTAGCCAAAAGGTAAACAGCCCGTTATTAAGCTACCTTGTTGCACTTATCATCTTCTCGTGCAGGACACTACTCTTTTTGCCGCCTTGTGTGATGCACCGAATTGCCGTTACACATTCCTGACTTTTGTGCATATGGATTGACATGCTGGATCCTAACCCCTTTTATCATTATTTGTCGGTTCAGACCCAGTGCCTGAGAAAGAATCAGGGTGTCAAAATGGCTCATTTCACCTCCTTTCCTATCTATTTTTCTACCCCATAACTTTTAATCAGGGTGTCGCGAGTTCGAGTCTCGCACGGCTCACTTCGTAACTCCTCTTCTTTTGATAACATTTTGATAACGGAAGGCTCTGAGTTTTCCGTTTCGTCTACCTCAAAAATCCTGTCAAACTTTTCCGCTGCCGCCTCTTGTAGCCCCGGTAAGACGTGGCTATATATATCAAGTGTAATGCCTATATTGGCATGCCCTAGACGCTCTGAGACGACTTTTGGATGAATCCCTGCCTTCAGCATCAAAGTAGCATGTGTATGCCTTAAATCATGTATCCTGATGTTCTTCAGACCAGCCCTCTTAATGATGCGCCGAAAAGCCAGAGTTATCGCATTAGGATTGATAGGGCTACCATCTGGACGGATGAAAACGAAATCATCAGCGTTTAAGCCGATGCCCAGCTGAATCCTTAATAGTTCCTGGTCAAACCGATAAGCCTTCAACAACTCAACCAACGAATCTGGTAATACCACGGTCCGCCGGCTATGCGGCGTCTTAGGCTCTTTAATCCTGTATTCTCCACTTCCAAGCCGATACGCTGTTTCCACTACCGATAACTTGCCGCTGCCTAAATCCAGATTGCGCCACCGCAAAGCGAGTAATTCTCCACGCCTCAAACCAGTGTACAAGAGTGTGGCAAAATACACGTAATAATCTGTATCCCTTGCCACGTCAAGAAACCGACTAACCTCTTCTGGTGATAGTGTTTGCATCGTGACCCTTGCCACCCTTGGCGGCTCAACGACCTTAGCCACATTACGCACCACCAGCCCCATCTTGACAGCATAATCTAACGCATTGGACAAGATACGATGATGATAGACCACGCTTCTTGCTGATAATCCACCTTTGCCATCAGCCCTACCTTCAGAAAGTTTCTTAGCATAATAGCTTTGTATATGCTGCGCCTGTAAATCAACAAGCGATACCCTGGCTAAAGCCGGTATCAAATGCCTTTCTATGATTGAGGTATAGCTTTCCTGTGTCCTATCAGTAGTATTCATTGAAGCGTAGTCTTTGAGCCATTGCCTCAGCAATTCACCCAGGGTTATCTTATTAGGCTTAACATAGGACCCTCGTTCAAGTGAAAGCAATACTTCACGCAAAGTACGCTCAGCATCCCTTTTCGTGCCTCTTACAGTCTGCGACTTCTGTCGTCGCTTGCCCGTTACACAATCTGTCGGCAAATCGTACACAATTGTCCAACTACCTTTCGCTCTTTGATAGACATGACCTTTCACTCTTCCGCCACCTCGCCTTGCTTTTTGCCTCTGATTAACATAACCGATATGCCCAATACACATCCACCTACCAGGAACAATACTAATCCAATCAACCCTATATTTATACGGCTGACATTTACCCAGACGTTCGAGACCGTCAATGCTACCGGTCCCATTACCATCAATAATGTGCCTATAATTCCCATTCCCTTCCTGTAGTCACCTACCACTCCTACAAAAGACCAATATATCACAGCCAAGCTAATTGCCAGCAG
Source organism: Dehalococcoidia bacterium (assembly GCA_049671165.1). Taxonomy (GTDB): domain Bacteria; phylum Chloroflexota; class Dehalococcoidia; order GIF9; family AB-539-J10; genus RBG-13-51-36. Next base: position 100,794 of record JBATUN010000015.1, read on the forward strand.
TGGAAAGGAGAATTCACTAGGACGGAGTTCCCTATCATTCCATACGGGTGAGGTGATTGAAAGTCCTAATGCAAAACCGAGTCCAGCGAATCCAATTCCCACTCTAAAAGCCATAAGACTTCGCTTGCTGCCTTCTTCTAATTGTCGGCCTATGTCTTCCAACCTGGACTCTATTCTTTTGAGTCTTCTCTCTAGCCTCAAAATACGCTTCTTTTCTTCCCTCATTCTCTGAGCACCTCGCTTTTCATTCATACACCAGCTAGTTCCCCGGAGCCGCTTTGGTCACTAACATTCCTTCCATCAGTCGCAGGATTTGTGCCTATGACCTTTCATTGTGACACACTCTTTTCCAGCATTTTCTCTAATGCTACTCTGGGTATTAGCAACCTCTTCCCAAATCTTACCACAGGCAGTTCCCCTCGCTTCACCAATTCGTACCCGAAATTCCTCGATACACATAGCCTTCTAGCTGCCTCCGGCACTGTCATACAGTATCTCTCCTCAATGCTACCGTATCGCTCCAACCCACCACTACCACGACCCTTCCCTTTGTCTGCTTCATCTTTTCTCAATTGCTTCTTCATTTCTCCACCTCCTAATTCGAACTAAGCTCAAGACCCCGATGGGGTCCTGTAACATCTATCACGAAGCCGTACCTCATAAGACTGGATTCCAATACTGCCACCTTACTCGTTTCAATAACCTGCCATCTTTCCCACTCCGATTGTGGCATCTCAGCCCTGGCCGAGAAGCCTCTCGAAAAGCCATACATCCGGCATTTCCCCCTCCAAAGCAAGGCTAGGTGAAGATCTAACCAACCCTCCATCTTCCGCAGGTACTTTGAGATATAAGCCGCGCAATTAACCTTCATTTTCTTCGGGCTCTCCACGTTAGCTCTGCCTTGCCTCCAATTACCATTGATAATCTCAAGCGGCGCTAGCCATCTCAGCTTCGGAAAGAAGATATGCACGTGTGGATAACCTGTCCCAGGCTGGACTTCCACAACCCACAAATACTGCAATCTTCGCCAGCCTCTTCTTTTCCTATACTGGTTCACTGCATTTAAAAACCGCCTAGTATCTTGCCCGAAACTAGCCCACGCTTCCCTCTTTCCAATCCTCTTAGTATCATACGTCAGAGTTTCCATCAGCCCTGGCACTTTGTTGTATCTACCAAGCCGTCTCCGGATTCTCCGAGACATATACAATCGCCCATCATCAAAATATCTGCTTCTGCAACTTGTCGGCATGACCTTCACTACCGAAGGCTCGCCTCTGTTACGCAGAATCACATGTGTCCTACCAATACGTCCTTTATATACCTCGAAATCCCACAATGCCAACAAACTCCGTGCTCTCCAAAGCCTAGCGTTGACATTATCCTTATTATGGACTAGGAAAGAAGGAGAGGCGGGCGAGTGGCTACCGCCACCGCCCTCGCCATCAGCCGCCCTGCTATCTATGTAATTTCCTTGCATGTCGCTACGCTCCGTGCTACTTGTTCATTCCGTCAGCTCTTCGAGCTGCCTTCATTCTCAGGTCTTACTACTCTGTTCACTTGCTACTCTTCTTTCGCCTTCTAATATCCAGTGCTTTCAAATTTTGTTCTGCCATATATCTTTCAGCTTCATCTTTCCTCATCTTGCTTATCTTCTCTGCTTCCTGCATCATATACAATCGTATTTCTTTTCTTCTCTCTTGGGACAAAGCCAGTGATTCGTCCATATCGTCTGATATCCACTCGATAGAAATAAATCCCGCTTCCATGGCTAGAAACAACGCATGCGCATTGGTCTTAGCTCCAAGCTTCTGCATCAGCTTATGAAAGTTGTTTTTTACTGTCTGATAAGCTATTCCAAGACCTTGTGCTATCTGTTTGTTGTTATACCCTTCAGCAGACATCAGAAGTATAGTCAGTTCCCTGTACGTCAAAGCTTCACTTTTTGCTTTACCCGTCCATCCCATTTGTGGATTGAATACTAATCGTATAGCCATATTATTGCCTCAAAGTACTCTAGTATCTATATCGGTACTATAGTACCACTTTTGTTTAATCTTGTCAAGCCCCTACTATCTCCTTTACGTAATGCTTCCAATAAGACCTATAATCTGCTAAAATAAGACCGTGAAGAAACGCAATCAAGACCAAGTCCACGCCAACAGCTTAGCTGTCCGACTCAAGCACCTTCGCCAGGCCAAGGGATTAACCAAGTATCGCCTGGCCAAGATTTCAGGGCTAAGCGAGACATACATTTATAGGATAGAGCGAGGTCTAATTGAGAATCCGCGCCGAGATACTCTACAGAAACTCGCACATGGCTTAGCTGTCCCAGTAGCGTTTCTTATAGCAGAAACACCGCCATCGGATACATGGCAGCTGCTGGAGCACTATTTGAAGGCATATATCCCGGTGTATCCTGGCATAGAAGACGGCATGACGCCTGTAGATTATGTTGCATACACAACAGCCACTATACCACGAGACACAATGCGCGCTTATCGGGCCGATACTTTCTATTGGTACCCCGACGTACAACCCGATGACACGCTCGTTGTCGATACTGCTCTGCCGCCCGAAAACGGCGACCTTGTCATAGCCATCAAAGACGGGCAACCATTCGTACAGAAATACAGGGAAGACCACCACGGACATAAGTGGCTTGAGGACAAGCATGCGCATCACGACCTTGATGCCATGCCTTTCAAGGCCGTAATCACCCATTTTATGCACAGACTTAAGTAGTCAGAAGGAAATCACCGCTCCCCTAGACATTGCTCTACCTTTCTCAACCTTCAATTACAATCGAGTATCTCTTGCCATATTTGCTAACACTTTTGCCAACCAACTTTTTGCCACCATAAATAACAAGGTGGTGCCAATTAGCACCACCAAAGCTAAATCCGCTATAAACACTAGGGTTTACTTCATACGTGCAACTAGCTTGCGAATCCCACTTCCCTTTTAATTTTATCCAAATCCCTATCTATGAATTTGCCCACATCATCATCGCTAAAAAAATCCTCAACCGGCCGCCCTATTGCTGTTCCACCACTTGACAAATATCTTGCTATCATACTTGAGTTACTTAGTTTTCTGTATTCATTATGTATACCTGCAAAGTTATGGAAAATCAGGTCGTCCCTCCATGCATGTGTGCTCCTTTGCCAACCTACTGGAATACTCGTCTCGGAATGCTCAATTGTCGCAATTCCTGAGAAAGCAGCTTCAACATAATGTAACGCGCTATAGAAAGTCACAGTCACGGCCCATTCTTTGTAGCCGAGTTCGCTAAGCAACTGCCTCGCTAGTCTCTCGTTCCTTCCTGCCTGCCAAAGATGAGCCACCAAGGATGACATAGTAACCCCGTTTATAGATTAGCTTCGACCCTCTTCTAACTATTTCATCTATACTATCATAAATTCTAGGTATGTACTCGAACCTAGGAAATGAATCTCTATATATTGACCTTAATTCAAACTCAATCCCAAGTAACTTATCCATTAGATCGTCATCATATCTGGTGTTTGACGTGAATATCTTGAATCTCTCACTTTCCATGTATATGTCCGCGTAAATCAACTCCACTTCGTCTAATTCCTTAAATCTCTTCACTACTTCCAGTTCAAGTTCTTCTTCCTTTTCCTCCACTGGGCCAAGGAAATAATACAGTGCTTTCTCCACGTAGTTCCTTGACGACAAATTTGCATATTCCGTATCTATGATGTCATCCATCTCCACAACTACCAAATCATTTTTCTCTTTCAGAACGTAGTCACACCACTCATGTCTTTGTCTTTGGTGTACCGTGCAACCCTGCCAGTAATTGGACAAGTCTCTTTCGTATGCCTCTGGGAACAACGTTTGCCACAATACACCGACGCTTGAATACTCGAAAGGTCTCCTCGAACTCGCGTCAAGCATTATTGAAGACAACATTCCTACATAGTTGTCTCTTTCTTCTTCAATAGCCAACTCTATTGCTCTACTCATCGTGCTGCTTTCAAAGCATAGTCCACTCACAGAAGCGTCTCGATATTACCCGATACATAGCTACACGACCTATCATAAAATGCTACTAAAGATTCTACGCCAAAGTCGTACTTCTTTTCTGGTATAGTGTTAATATCGAAAACGATTGACATCTCCTTCCCTTCCTCATCCTTCTTCTTCTTCGTACGAGCCGATATCCTATACCATCTATTCACCGTCAAGTTATCCCAATCCATCCTATCCAAGATATGTAATTCCAACGACCGAGGAAACTCAATAGCACCCGGCTTAATATACCTCTCTTTTATGAGCTCAATCGGTGCATCATGAAAGAATCTGAAACCTGCAACAAACCCAAGCCTGTAAATCGAGTTACTAGACTCACTTTTCATGACCTTCGCTATTTCCCCAAGCACCTTCAGTACTTGTTCACGTAATTCCTGTAGCTCTTTCGTAGCCCTATCTTCTACATACAAAAACTCGATATGTTGCTTAGAAATATTGCATTTGAATTTACCATCTTTACTCGCAAGAATTATTCGCGGTATCTCTGAAGGCGCATCATCAGGCACCGGAAACAAAATCGGTTCACCATCGAATACTCCCTTTGTTGGCTGAAGCAGACTACTAGCAAGCTGTAGTTTGTCTGCTACAACATAAGATATACTAATAACCGCCCCTAGATTGCTAACTAGATACTTCATCAACTACCGTGAATTGGTCTCCTATACTATGATACTACTACCGACCAATCTAAAAGTCAAAGAAAAACGCAATCCTCTTCAGTCTGCGCCTTCCTATTATACACGCATTCACAGCTTCTTGCACTACTGTTTTCATACGCTTTGTCTGCTAACATTTTTGCTAACGAACTTTTCGCCATCATAAACAACAAGATGGTATTAAACAGCACCATCTGAAGCTGAATCGCCAACAAAAAGGTATCAGGAATTACTTCCTCTCACGCTTAGGGACATACGTCTTGTATCTTTTAATCAGGGTGTCACAGGTTCGAATCCTGTACGGTCTACTTAAAAGCGAAAATCGTAGCTAAAATGGCTGGAATCGGCCTCAACTGAGGCCGATTTTTGTTTGGCCTCAGCGAAACTGTCAACCTGGACAGAAAGGGCAAACTCCCTAAAGAAGTTTGCCCTTTCTGTCCCTAATCCCATCTATACCAAAGACACAGGCAAATAAGGTGTCCTATTGCCCCTCCCTTTCTTTTACCAGTATATGCACCACTGATGGGTCAGCCAGGGTGGTTATGTCACCCAGGTTATCAACATCACCGGCTCCAATCCTGGCCAGAATTCTCCTCATGATCTTACCGCTTCTTGTCTTGGGCAGAGCATCAGCAAACTGTATCTTATCGGGAGTAGCTATCGGCCCGATCTCTTTTCTGACATGGGCTACCAGCTCTTTTTTCAACTCATCGGATTTTTGCACATTAGCCATCAGGGTAACAAAGGCATATATGCCCTGTCCCTTAATTTCGTGTGGAATGCCCACCACTGCTGCTTCAACCACTTTATCGTGGGATACCAGAGCGCTTTCCACTTCAGCGGTGCCTATGCGATGTCCTGATACGTTGATAACATCATCAATTCGACCCATCAGCCAGTAGTAACCGTCCTCATCAACTCTGGCTCCGTCTCCCGTAGTATAAACACCGGGGAACCGGACAAAGTAGGTATTCTTGAACCTTTCCGGGTCACCATAGACCCGACGCATCAGGCCGGGCCACGGCCGCTTGATTACCAGGTAACCACCTTCATTTACGTTGGCCGGTGAGCCGTCATCTCTGAGCACGGCTAGCTCAATCCCGGGCAACGGCAGCGTAGCCGAGCCTGGTTTCATGGGAGTAGCTCCAGGCAGTGGGCTAATCAGTGCGGCGCCGGTCTCGGTCTGCCACCACGTGTCCACTATCGGGCGCTTGCCTTTGCCGATTACGTTGTAATACCACATCCATGTTTCGGGGTTAATCGGTTCGCCAACTGTGCCCAGAATGCGTAGCGAGCTCAGGTCATGCTTGTTTGGCCAGTCGTCTCCCTCTGTCATTACGGCGCGCAGGGCAGTGGGGGCGGTGTAGAAAATACTGACCTGATACCTTTCAATCATCTCCCAGAACCGGTCGGGGTGAGGATAGTTGGGTACACCCTCAAACATGAGGCAGGTGGCACCAGCAGCCAGTGGGCCATAAACGATGTATGTATGGCCGGTAACCCAGCCGATATCAGCCGTACACCAGAATGTATCCTCTTCCTTGATATCGAATATCCACTTGAAGGTCTGGTAGGCGTACAGCAGGTAGCCAGCTTGAGTATGGAGAACACCCTTGGGTTTTCCGGTGCTGCCACTGGTGTACAGGATAAACAGCGGGTCTTCAGCATCCATCACCTCAGGTTCACAGGTTGGTCTTGGATATCCAGAATCCATCTCCTCATGCCACCAGCAGTCGCGACCCTGTTCCATCTTTACTTGAATGCCAGCCCGTCGAACTACAATCACGTCTTTTACCGCCGGGCATTCTTTCAGAGCCTCATCAGCATTATCTTTGCTTCGGATAATTCGACCACTGCGGTAGTAGCCATCGACACAGATGAGCATTTTCGAATCGCAGTCTAATATTCTGTTTCTCAAAGCCTCGGCACTGAAACCACCGAAGACAACACTGTGGATAGCCCCAATACGGGCACAGGCAAGCATCGCAATTGGCAGCTCCACAATCATAGGCAGGTAAATGGATACCCGGTCCCCCTTCCTGACTCCGTGCTTCTTCAGTACATTGGCAAACCGGCACACATTACAGTACAGCTGCTGGTAGGTGAGTGTCTTAATATCACCGATATCTCCCTCCCAAATCAACGCTGCTTTGTTTTTTCGCCAGGTCTTAAGGTTTCTATCCAGACAGTTATACGAGACATTGAGCTTACCGCCAGCAAACCATTCGTGCTTACCTTCCGCAAAGTCTTCAACCAGCACCGAGTCCCATTTCTTGTACCAATCCAGCTGTTGGGCAGCCTCTCCCCAGAAACCCTGGGGGTCGCCAAGGGACCTTTGATAGATTTCCTTATACTCCTCCAGACTCTTGATGTACGCCTTTCTACTCAACTCCTCCGGGGGATAGAACACCCTCTGTTCGTGCATCATAGAACTAAGCGCTTCTTGTTCCATAAAGTACCACTCCTTCGATTTGTCACATCAAATATAAATCTCGGGTAACGATTCAATGACAGGGCCGGCTCAGTCCTCGTCAGTAACGCCCAGCAACTGAATATAGGCTTGGCGTAATCTTTCAGCTATCACGCGAGCTACCGCCTGCATAATTGTGAAGCCTACCTCAGAATGGGTAGTACAAAAAGCAGTCAACTCCCGCCCGTTAAAGACGAGCACTTTTGTCTGCTCTAAGGCTTTAGCCGTAGCCGTACGCGTATACGGGGGGATCATGGCTGACCAGCCAAAGCTCTCAAAGTTGACGGCCGCCTGGACCTGGCGTTGTGCCAGTGGCCCTACCTCCAGAATAATTCCTACCAGGCCGTCTTCAATCACATGAACCAGCTCCGCCGGGCCCCCCTGCTTGTGGATGATTGTCCCCGCATCAAATACCTGATCAGTACCTATTTCCGCCACCAGGGCAACGTGCTCATCATCCAGTTCACGAAACAGATCAGACCTCTTAAGTACTTCAATCTTGTCCATTCGCTCACCTCTTTCTTATTATTTGGAATTTGTCACCGTTCCGTCGAATTGCAGAAAACATGTCCATCAAACTGTCATTCTAACTTGTCAGACCTTGCTACGCAACCCATCTGAAACCTATCATTGACAGGAAAAAGTTCATGAATCGATTAAGGCGAATTGTCAGGAAAGCTGGCCGACAGCTCGATGTATTAGTATATCCTTACGAGCTTGCAGCAGACGAAGTCAGTGCGGCGACTGTCTCTTTATCCAAACCTTGTACGAGAGCCGTTACTAGCGCAGCGGTATGGTCAAAATCATCGCGACGAAGAACTGTATTGTGGCTATGAATATGTCGGGTCGGCACACCCAGAACCACGGTGGGTACACCCACTCTATGTAAATGGATCGGCCCGCCGTCGGTAGCGCCTCCTTCCACGGTCGACATCTGAAGTGGAATATTGAGCTTCTTAGCAGCATCAATTACCATATCACGAAGTTTGAGATTAGGTATCATTCGGGCATCATAGGCCACGAGCGTTGGGCCACCTCCAAGTTTTATGGCTGATTCTTCTGGCTTGATACCTGGGACGTCACCGGCGATGTCTGTCTCGAGAATGATAGCTACATCGGGATTGATGACCTCAACGCTGGTGGTTGCCCCTCTCGCACCAACCTCTTCTTGTACCGTGGCCACGCCGAAAACAGCGTTGGGATGCTCTTCCTCCGTCAATCTCTGTAGTACGGTAATAACGAGAGCACAGCCAACGCGGTCATCGAGAGCCTTGGCCATATAGGCCTTTGCGTCAGGCAAAACCGCGAATTCACTAACCGGTATAACAGGATCCCCTACACGAACACCGGCATCCTCAACTTCTTGCTGCGATGTTGCCCCAATATCGATGTACATATCCTTCTTTCCATAGACCTTCTTGCGCTCCTCCTCGGAGAGGAGATGTGGGGGCTTAGCACCTATCACTCCGAGTATGCTACCTTTATTGGTTCTGATGCGCACACGGTGCCCGAGCAAGACTTGGTCCCACCATCCTCCCAAAGGCGTAAATCTCAAGAATCCTTCTTTGGTAATGAGTTTAACCATGAAACCAATCTCATCCATATGACCCACCAGAATCACCTTCGGATCTTGCGCCAGGCTCTTCTTCCTACAAATCAAACTGCCAAGTTTATCCTCAAGAATCTCTCCAAGCGGCTCGAAATGCTTCTTGATTATCCTGCGTGTCTCACCCTCATATCCGGCTACTCCATCGGACTCGGTTAGTTCCTTCAACAGCGACTCTATGCTATCCATCGGCAATTACCTTTCTCACGGTATTAGTAGGTACTATGATAACTGAAAATTCAACAACAATCTAGTGTACGCAAGTCTTTCCCCTTGTGTATTTCGCCAGGTCACTTTATGACGTTTTGCTAAGTCCCCCGTATCTCTCGGTCATCAACCCCATTAGCTATCCTGGCTCTGTTGAACCTCATCATCCTTTTGACCTTTAATTAGGCAGGCCCAGGTTAGCGCCTCATCCAGGTGAGCTCGAAGCACATCGAAGCTGAAGCACCTCTTCCCTACCATAATATTGCGGTCAGTGATATCCAGTAACTTCTCAGAACACGTAAGGATTGCCATTATCTCGCGGGCCGCTCGAGTCAGCACTTCCGCGGGAATTTGAACAAGCCCTATGTCGTCTCTCTCTGGGAGAACTCTATCTCCAAGAGATACGACCTTAACACCCCTCGGGGCAATATCCTCCTTGAAAACGGGATACTCAAAAACTGCTACGGGCAGCCCAGAGGCGAATGCCTCGAGAAGTTGGTTTCCAAATCCTTCCCATCCTGTGGGGTAAATGACGAAGTCGGCCATAGCATAGAAATCGGGATACAGAGCATAAAGCCCTTCATCTTCGGAACGATACGGGCGAACATCACCACCTATGTATTTCCAGACAATTTCTAATGTGTCAAACAGATCAAATACCTTCTTTTGGTAGTCAATGAAGGCCCGCTCCGGTCGACCTGCGAGAACCAGCACTACTCGATTAAGGTCAGAAAATACCTCGCCAGTGTATAGTTTCTTCCCTACCATCTCCGGATGTAACCTTTGCAGAACCTCGGTTAGATGCCCTGCCAATTCAGTCTGCTTGTTGGGCACAATGCGGGCTCCGGCAAAGAGAACGATGTCATTTGGCTTGACATCGTATTTCCCACGAAGATTGGCTCGAATCCTGGCTTGCTCTGCCACGTCAAGTTTTTGATTGAAATCCATAGTATCATGGATCACTCCGGCTTGGATGCCTTTATTCTTAAGAGCCATCTGATTGCGAGAGTTGATCGTCCAATGTCTAAGATTAGGTAACACTGGAGGAAAGTATTTCTCAAGAATTGATTCGGCGAAATCGCATGTCGGGGTGAATTTGTAGGCGCCCTCGCTTAGAACGTCATGATGGATCGCAGCACAAGGCACCCGGGTCTCTCTGAGCAGGTCGGTCAAAGCTACAGTCGCGGCAGGATGCACGGGAAGGGATAACATGTTGTGGGCAAACACTATGTCCGGCTTGAAATTCGTAATAACCTTGCTCAATTCCTGTCTCAGTTCCAGTAATGAGACATCAAATGCGCTTTTCAACTCTGCTTCGCTAGCAAAGTCCACCAGCCCAGATCCGAATAAATTGCGCATCATCAGCATCACTTCTTCAGAGTCAAATTCCAATGCCGGTATTGCGAAGTCCGCCCAATCATACGCTGAGCAAATCACTACCCTATTGCCCATACTTTTCAGGGAAGCTTGGCGTTTAACTATCTCCAGGGAAACGCCGTCCGTGCCTGCCGAGTCAAGGGGGTCCACATTCACGCGGCGTTTCTGCAGTCCCTCATCTGGAGCGGAGCGAAAATGAATAATGAGAACTTTCATTGTGCCGTCTCCCTTGGGTGATTGCTGTCGGACTCATTTCTAGTATAGATGTTCTGGCTTGTAAAGGGAAGCGTAGTTGCTGGTAAGAAAGAGAGTAACAACGGCCACCACAAGCAACATTGTATAGAAGATGGCATGAATGCCAACATTTCAATTAGGTTAGTGACATTAGGGATAACGATACGGTGAAGCAGAGATCTCGAGTATACCTGAGTGTGAAATTGCACAAAAACTTGTTTTGTTACCTAACCGAACGATAGTCCATATTGCTCAATTCGGGCAGCAGACGCCCGAGTTGTAACCCAACGTACCGTGCATTCCTGTCATTCCACGGCAGATGACAAGAATACACGGGCTGAGATCTCAACAATACGATTGACTTCCGCCTGTTGTTTAGGGGAAATACCCGGACATCATGGAGGCTATGCGATATCCAGGATCTAGCTGGATGACTCAGATTCTGTATTGCTTACACCAGTCTCTTCGGAAAGTCGTTGAGATTTGAACGAGGGGGCTACTGTCAGAAAGGAATTGGGAAAAACCCGCTGAACAGATAAATAACCGCCGGTATTGAGAGTATGCAGAATATGAAACTGGCAAAGACAAACTGGCTGGCTATTTGCCGATTCCCTCCGCACCTCTCAACTAGGATTGGTATTGCTGTAATGGGCGGTACAGCAGCCTGAATGATAACAATCAGAGCAACAGTCAAATCAGGGCGCAGCAAGAGTAATAGACCGAGAAAAACGAGCGGAAAGACGACGTTCTTAAGCAACACAAACTTGACGACTTCCGGGATGTACCACCTCCTCTTATTATCTACTTTATACATGAAATCGTTGTAGATATTCCCACCGAGTATTAGCATTATGAGCGGTATTGTAATAGCTCCCACCATCGCAACTATAGTGATCAGGAAATCAGGTATATAGTCTCTGGCAGAGACAAGGCCAATGACAATCCCGACGATGGTAGCTATCAGCACGGGATTCACAATCCTGCGCCAGTTGAGCTTTTCCTTTTGGATTCGTTTACCAAAAAACAAGGTATAAGTGCTAAATATCACCGAAGGATGAAATATCACGAACAGAAAAAGCGGTACCAGATACGGATTATCCCCACCGAAAAGGCCTTCAATAATCAATATGGGCAGAAAAAGCCCGTTCTGGTAAAAGAGACCGATAGTAAACTCGCTCCGTATTTCCTTTCTCACCAGGAAGGACGCTGACAGTGACAGTGCTAATGCTACGGTTGTGAAGCCCAGCCACCAAAGCGGCATTCGCCACCAGTCCGGATATTCCTGCGGCGAGAAACCGGATATGAGATTGCCGACCACCAGTAGAGGTAAGGCTATATCAATGGCTAATGACTGCAAAAAAGCCAGTGTATCGGATGGTACACGTCTTCTACCAATAATCCAGAAGCCCAGTAGACCAATGCCGAGGAGCGCAAGCACTGCCTGCAAAGTAATTAGAAAAATGCTCACGTTGTTCCCATTCTATATGTCGCAAAGCACGTTGACAAGTTTCGATGACAGCCTTTACCGTGTTCTTCTTCCCCCATGGCGCTTTGAGACCAAAAGTGGCTGTGCCGCCACAAACACTCAGACTGTGGCCTTTTGGTACTCGAACCGTTGAACATTAGTGAAGGCAGCTAATCAGTTCACAAACCATGCCAGTCGACCAAATTATCTAATGGTTCGCGGGGTCGTGGAAATGTGTTGATCGGAGCCTTGAGGTCAGGATAACCGATGGCTATCGATGTTACGATGGCCCTGTCCTTCGGGATATTAAGCAACTCCCGGAATATTCCAGGCCATAAGACCGGTATACCCATAATACATGTGCCCAGACCATAAGTGAGGGCAGCCAGACATATAGTTTGAGTAGCCGCGCCGATACTGACTATGGAATTAGGGCCGCGGTCATCGGCACAAACGATTATTGCGCCAGGGGCGTCAAAGAAGCGGAGCATGTGCTCTCGGTGCTCAAGTTGCTTGGCTTCCAGATTGTTAGTTCCTGGAGGGTAGTAGATGGGGTCCTGCAGTGCCTTCAACGCTTGCCGTCTTGGCATCAAAAGCTTGGAATAAGGACCCGTTCTGGGCAGGTCCGGCTTGGTGTCCATATAGTCATGGCCATCCCATGTTGTTGCTTTCTCCACAAGTCTGGCTGTTACCTTCGCTAGCAATTCCCCTGCCAAAACCTCAAAGTACCAGGGTTGGACATTTCCTCCCGATGGTGCCCATCGGCTAACATCCAGCAATTCCTGCAGGATCCTTTTTGGAACAGGGTCGGGCTTGAAGACGCGAATACTTCTTCTGGTACGTATAGCTTCAATGACATCCATAGTATCCTCCTAGTCACATTTTTGGTGTTCAGTCTAACACGAGAATTGTGCTTGGTCTATCCTTGATTCCACGTGCTTCACATCAATCTACTATTTGTCAGGTGTCAAATCATCGATGGAGCGACAGGCGGCTTCAATTGTACAATTCGGGAAGTGCGATATTGAACGGGCTAGTAGAGGTCGATAGAGGTCGTCTTGATGGGCATTAAGCAGGCTCGGTCTCCCTCCCAAATGCGATTTAACGTTACAGATTTACTTCAGGACACTCTTATTGTTGGCAGGGGCAAACCTATCTCATAGCTTAATAGATTGATTATAATTCTTACCTATACAAGATGTTGATTAGATCCGAACGAAATTATTAGAGAATAAGCTCAAAATATTTCAAAATAAGGCGTTTTTACGTTATTGTATAAGCATCAAATATTTGGCACCGAACGCGACTAATAAATAGATCAGGAGATATACATGAAAATGGAGAAAAAGAACGCGAAGAAGATGCGTACAATCACTCTTGAGGAGCATTACGCAACCCCGGCTTTCATGGAAGCCTCAAAACACCATCTGAGGGACCAGCCGAGAAGGGTGTCAGACCAAGGTTCGGAACCAACGCTCATTGATAGACTTTTTGATCTCGGTGATTTAAGGATCGAAGAGATGGATGCCGCAGGTATTGATATGCAGGTTTTGTCGCTAACTTCTCCAGGTGTCCAGCAGATGGGGGCGGCTGAAGCAGTGGCGATCGCCCATGAACAGAATGATTATCTGGCAGACCGTGTGAAGTATTATCCAGACCGATTCGCGGGATTTGCAGCTTTGCCGACTCCAGCTCCAGACCAAGCGGCCCAGGAGTTAGAACGTACAGTAAGTAAATATGGTTTCAAAGGGGCAGCCATCATGGGTCACACCCGGGGGCGCTACCTGGATGCTGAATTCTTCAGGCCAATCCTAGAAAGTGCCGCCGCGCTCAAAGTCCCGATCTATATTCATCCAACACCACCTCCCCAAAAGGTCATCGAGGCCTCTTATACTGGGAATTATGCGCCAAACGTGGCAGTATTGTTATCGACCATGGCCTGGGGCTGGCATATCGAAACTGCAATACACTCCCTGCGTGTTGTCGCCAGCGGAGCGTTTGACCGTTATCCAGATCTACAGATTTTGATTGGACATCTGGGTGAAGCTATTCCGTTCATGCTCTCGAGAATTGATCAACGATTATCCAGGGAACAGACACATCTGGAACGATCTGCTGGAGCCTATTTCCGCGAGAACTTCTCCTACACCTTCGGTGGTTTCAATTATCTCCCAGCTTTTCTTGACCTACTACTTCAGGTCGGAGTCGACCGGATCCTCTTCTCCGCGGATTATCCTTATGCGTCGATGGAGTCAGCGCGCAATTTCTTGGACCAACTCCCAGTGAGCCCTGCCGACAAAGAGCAAATCGCCCATGGTAATGCTGAGCGCCTTCTGCAGATTTAAATCAGATAGTTCATAAACTCTATAAGATAGATAATTGGATAACATCTGTTGAGTCAATCGGACAACGCAGTATTCCTCACTGATGCTCGCAATCATAGAGATTAATCTAATTAGGGTATGAAAACACGCCCCTTTCTTATTAGCTTATTGAGACGGTTCCAGAGGATGGGGTGAACCCCATCTCTATTGATTGAATAACGGACGCAATATCGGTCCAAGGAGATTCCCATGAATTATGCAATTTAGACCAATATAGTGCTGAGGGGATCTTACGCTCTTGGTGATGGAGCAAAAATTCTAGCTATCGAGCCAGAGAAACAAATGCATGACCACGATGTTCCTCATCATTATGAAGCAGTAATCGTGCCCTGCCCTCAATAGCGGTACTACTTGGTAGGTCGTTACCGCACTTAGAATAGCCTCAGGAGCTGGAGGTCGATATCCCAAAGAGCTATAAGGTCATACCTACTTATACATATTTACAAATGTTATTTGTTAATACCGAGTTTGTCCAGAAGTGAATTATCAGGATTACCGGTTGATAAGTCCCAACCCAAAGCGCGGTAGTAATCGTCCTTCAGCTCCTCGAGGGGAACTACTTCTCCTTTGGTTGGGCCATCAGGCTTGGGCTCATTTAATAATCTTCCTGGCAGCGTGTCATCTTCTCGCGCAATGCCTTCACGCATATTGAATAGCCGTTCCTGACATATGATTCTCATACCTGCTTCTTTCAGAGCATCAAATGTCCAGTCTTCTCCAAATAGGGATGAGACATTCTTATCTACGGAGCCAAACACCTGCCGCCCAAATACACAACATGGAATGGAATCGTTGATCATCTGGCCAATAGCCATATTCTTCACCTGCTCCCCTTTGCCTTCTACTTGCAGTCTGGTTCCATCAAGGGCTTCCACTCTAGCCACCCACCCATAACCATGATGGCATCCTCCCCGATTGTCAATCGCAAATTGCAGGGCCTGGCCGTTGGCACCCCGGCACTCATAGCCACCGAGCTCCAGACCTTTAACCTGCATGGCAAATGACTCAGACCCCTTAATTTCTTGCGATGCTCTTCTCACTCCTTCTGATAGCAGCAATCCGAACCCCTCTTGACTAACTATTTTCTTCAGCATCGCAATCATCGCTTTATCGTCGCCAAACCGAAGTTCAATGCCATCGGTGTCTTTTGTCCCTATAAGCCCCTTTTCAAAGCATTCCATGGCAAAGCCAATACATGATCCGGCTGATATAGTGTCAATACCATTTTCATCACATATCTGGTCCGCAGCAACAATGGCATCCAGTTTGTCAATCCCACAATTCGGGCCAAAGGCAAAAATTGTCTCGTACTCAGGGCCATCACAGTGTGTGCCCCGATAGGCCCCTTTTTCGACCTCCATATATAGAGAACAGGGCGTAGGACAAAAGGGACCACATGCCCTGTTCTGCCAGGTCCACTCTTTCTCATGAGAGGGGAAGCTTAGCCTCTCGGCAGCTTCAAATGTTCCTCCTTGCCAATTTCGTGTGGGCAGCAGCCCCAGCGTATTCAGCATATCAAAGCTCCCGCGTGTACCGTAGCGGTGCCACAAACTTGCCCATTGTTTGTTTTCCTTTATTCTACCGAAGATATCCTTTCTTATCTTTTCAAATCCATCCCTGTCACCGACTTCTATCTTTTCATCTCCATAGATCACTACCCCCTTAAGTCTTTTAGACCCCATAACACAGCCTGAACCCCCTCTGCCAAAAGCGCGATAGACAGGACCATCAACCATGATAGCCGCGTATCTAAGCAACCTTTCTCCGGCCGGCCCAATTGCCATTGTGGCTGCCTTCCTTGCCGATGAGTCCGCCAGCATTACTCGCTGCGCTTCACCGGCTTCCATACCCCACAAAGGGGTGGCGTCCTTGAACTCAACCTTCTGGTTATTTATCTCAAGATAAGTCGGAGAATCAGCAACGCCCACAACATCAATAGCCCATAAACCAGCCTTTCTAATTTGATGTCCAGTCGTTCCGCTGGACATTGCATATAAATAGATGCCAGTCAGTGGCGACTTGGTATTAATAACTGTCTTGGAAGAATAGGACAAATTTGTACCGTTGGATGGGCCTGCAGTAAATATAAGGTGATTCTTCTCACCTAAAGGCTCAGTCCGCGGGGGTACTGAGTTGTACAAAAGATAGGCTCCCAGACCTCTACCCCCTATATACTGGTTAATTATCTTATCTGGGATCTCTTCGACTCGGTAAGACCTGTTCGACAGGTCTATCCTCAGTATCTGGTTTGCCATACATTTGCTCCTTTCGTCATCGAGCGTCTCGTTGGACTTGGCTATCCGGGGCATGATTTCCTATTTTGAGTCAAGGTAGTCAACGGCCTCGAAACAGGCGCGTGATGCCTTCACTCTCCAAGTACATGTAAATGCAATCACTAATCTCCTGGTCTTTGACAGAATGGCTCATGAAAACATCATGACTCACGAATCCATAAATACCATAGTGCGGACACAAAGTCAAAGAACAGGGACTTCAATATAGGAGAAAAGGGACACCATGGGCACTCCCTAGCCTCTGTGATATATGCCGAGTTGCCGTTACACAAAACTCGGGATTGTTCAACCTGGCCTCATCCACCCAGAACTCATCTTGTGATATATATTTCTAGTGCGAAGAAGATACTGTCGCGCTGATTCATGAAATAACCTTACTGAACCGTGACCGTCATATTATAGGTCCCTTCTAACTTCAAGCCACCTTCCCACGGTTGGCTGTATTCCATC
>JBATUN010000016.1:0-115398 GCA_049671165.1 Dehalococcoidia bacterium
CAAACCTCGTCTTCGACAGCGAGGAGGATTACGGTCAGATAACTGGAACTTCCTTCACCCTCCCCAGCGCCAACCAACTACAGCAGGGCAAACAGTACCGCTGGAACATGCGGGCTTTCAACAGCGCTGGCTACACTGGCTCGTCCAATTCGCTGTATTTCTACTATGAAGCAGCTCCTTCCCTTCCCTCTGGTATTGATACTGCGACAGATGTCTCAGGCGCAGTAGATTGCCTCAGGAGCAAAGACATCCTCTTTGTAGGTCGGTATTTTTCCACCTACACTTGGAAGACAATAAAAAGGGAAGAAGCACAAAAGATCTCCGCTGCCGGTATGTACATCGTCTCAATTTGGCAAGAAAGCGCCAATTATCCTGAGTATTTCTCATACTATCAGGGCAAAAGCGATGGTAAGAATGCTTATGAGTATGCCGCAGAGATAGGTCAGAGTCCTAATACGCCAGTGTATTTTGCTGTGGATTTTGATGCCACGTCAGGCCACAAACAAAGAATTTTGGATTATTTTAGAGGAGTTAAAGATGGATATGAGGAATATCTGAAGGAATACAGTGTCACTTACGAAATTGGTGTATATGGTAGTTACTGGGTATTGTACTGGCTTAAAGAACAAGGTATAGCCACATATTTTTACCAAGCTTATGCTCCCGGGTGGAGCGGGGGCGAAAACAACAAGCCGTGGCCCGACTATGAAATACGGCAGGTTTCCACACCACAAACACTCTGTGGTATTGAAGTAGACCATGATGATGCATCATCCCAGTTCGGGGGGTGGAGCTTCACTACAGGTCAGCCATCGGTAGCTAAACTCGTTATCACCTCTCCTTTACAGATAACTCCGGGAAAAGATAAATACTACGTAAGTGACCTATTAACAGCTAATTTAACCATAAAAAATATTGGAGGTGAACCTATCACACTTGATAAATTGATTGTAGGAGGAAGATTTAATGAAGGGAAGCTACCAAATGGAAAGTATCCTGATTTTAGTCCTCCTCAATCTCTTACACTTAGTCCAGGCCAACCACACACATACGAAGGAACCTTAGAATTAACCGCAGCTGGTAATTATCATTTCTTCTGCGCATATCAGACGCCTGATGGTGAGTGGAATACGAGTATCGATTTAGGCCCAGGGCTAACTGATGAGGATAGAGTAAAGGATGTCAAAGTTCTACTACCTGAAGGTCCTTACATAAGTTACATAGAGCCTTCATCAGGAGCGCCAGGTATAGAAGTAACCATAAAGGGATTCAACTTTGGAGATATGGATCTTCGTAACAAAGGAGTGGAGTTTGAGTGGGAACGAGAAATAAAGGGCGCAGCAGTAACGTCTTGGAGCAATACAGAAATTGTAGTTGAAGTTCCGCCTGGAAGGGGAAAAGAAGATACTGTGAATGTATATGTAGTTTATGGCGGCGGATTTAAACGAAGTAAGAATTCTGTAGAATTTACCTATGTTAAACCGTCTATTAATCCTATAGAATCCACAGAACCAAAAGCAGGACCGCCAGGAGAAAGGGTAGCAATAAAGGGGGCAAATTTTGGTTTTGTGGATCGAAAAGATCTGGATGCTTGTTATTATAGCCACATTAGGTTTGGGAACTCCCAACTCGGAATTGGAGACATAGATTCATGGACAGACAATGAAATAGTGATCAGAAAGACCCCCTCTGATTACGGGACAGGTATTGGTGATGCCGCAATAATTAAAGATCTTGTAGAACTCGCTACGCTTGGCATAATAAAGGGGACTATATCTATAGCCGATGTAGGGAAGTCGGCTCTTTCTAAGCTGATTCCTAATTTAGTGACACTGGAACTTAAGGAGGATGAAGAGTGGTGGAAATCATATGCCAAGATTATGGCAGCTCTAGGCATCCCAGGTGTAGAGGTACGGCCTGAGGCTGATAAGGGCGGTTTAATATGGATGCCCGTAACAGTAGAAACATCGGCAGGAAAAGACGAAACAGGTCTATTTGCTTATGTTATACCTCTCTCTATTGTTAGTACTACACCACCATGTCTTATTGGCACATCACTACCCTCGCAGCCCACTGGTAGTGATTACACGGTGACATTTGATGCTGTTGGTGGGATACCGCCATACAAATGGTCGGTTAGCGCCGAACTACCACCGGGCTTACAATTAGATCCAAGCACAGGTGTTCTAATAGGGACCCTTCCGCCAACTCCAAAAACATACGAGTTTACCATAACAGTTCAGGATAATGGTCAAGCCAAGGGTGCTCGTGTGCAGACTGTCTCTAAGCAATTCTCTCTTGAGGTTACTCCTCCTAGCGCTTGGAGGGTGATACCCAATTGGGGTGGTAAGCTACCTGATCAAGACAGCTTTTCGCGGGTTACAATAATAGGCACTGGATTTACCAGCCCTGTCAAATTGGACTTCGGGGATGGTGTAACTGTCCATTCCGCATGGGTTATAGATAATAACCATGTAGAAGCTCATATCAGCATCAGCAAGGATGCTCCCACGGGTAAAAGGGATGTCCTTATCACTTTCCCCGCATCGGGACTAAGCGTAAAGATACCAAAAGGCTTTGAGGTTCAATCGCCTACATACTTAGGGCCTGTGGCTGCAAATCCTGAATATCTAGCGTGGATACATAGCCCTGCGGAGCTTCGAGTTTATGATTCTCAAAACAGGGTTACGGGTTTAGTAAATGGGGAAGTAAGGGAAGAAATCCCGAACTCATCATGCCATAGTGAAGGCAGAATAGTCATAATATCCAGTGCGACCGATTCCTATCGCTATGAAGTTGTAGGCACAGGGGGAGGAACTTACGGATTAGAGATAATCTCCATCAATAGTGGTAATGTTACTACTTTTGCTGTCACAGATATTCCTACCTCAGCTAAGGCAACTCATCAATATACCATAAACTGGGATACTCTTTCTCGAGGTGGAGAAGAAGTTACAGCCCAGATAGATTCTGACGGCGACGATGTCTTCGAAGAAACAAGGATTCTGCAGCCACCCAGCGCATCATTCACCTTCTCACCAAGCAAAGTGTCTGTCAACGAATCGATTAACTTGGATGCCTCTCAATCTAGCGACGCTGATGGCCAGATTGTCTTGTTTCAATGGAACTTCGGAGATGGAAATACTTCAACAGGTAGCATAGTAACACACGCTTACTCGCTGCCGGGTGAGTATCTTGTATCGTTAGTTGTAGTGGACAACGACGGCGTAGTCTCCACCCACTCGAGGAGCATTCAGGTCGGTGAGGCACCGAATATACCCATCTGGCTCTGGCTAATCATCGCCGCTGGTGCTGTGTCCTTGCTAGCAATCGTAGTCCGCGGGATATACAGGCTAGTGAAGGCATAGCCCTTCGGCAACCCTTCGGAATGTTGCACAAGTGCGTAGATTGTTGCCTCAGAGCCAAAAAAATAGGGTCGAGGAGTTAGCCTCGACCCTATTCATTTGCACCTTGTCCCGATTAAAGCCAGCCTATATATGGTTTCTTGCCAGCTTCCGATTGACAGGGTAGCCAGCTTCAACCAGAGCTAGCTTGTCCATTATCTTTGAGTAAGGCTTGTGGCGATGGCTGTCTATCGCCTTATAGCACTCCTCGCAGACCCAGATTCCTTGCGGTGTGTAAAGACGCAGCTTTATCAGGCTAGGGGCGTCTTGCTCGCAGAACTGCCACTTCACTTTTCCCCCTTTCTTGCCCTCGCCACGCACAAAAAGGGGGTATTCCACGCCACACAGGGCAGGAATACCCCTACAAAAAAAGCACAAAAAGGCGGCTACCGCCGCCTTCCTGTGCGTGGTTGTTTTCGGTCAAACGCTCTTATGCTACGGCTACTGGTTCTCTCTTACGGCTACGCTTCGGCTTTTTCGCTTTCGTTACTATTTCCTGAGCTTTGGCTATTACCTCAGCTTCGGCTAGTGCTTCAGTTTCCGCTGGTGCTTCGGCTTGGTCTTTGGCTTGCCTGTCTCGCTCCATCGCTTCATTTGCCTTTGGAGTCATCATCGGCATTACTACCACTTGATAACCGTCATTGGCAAAGAGCATTGAGGAATAGGCATTGACGAGCTTGAAGTCCACCATACCACCGCAAGCCTTGAGAGCTTCGGCTAAGTATCTCCCATCTACCCTCACAGAACCCTGTCCATCGGTGTCAGCAGGGATTATAGCCTCTCCCTTTTCATCAGGATTAGCCATGACAATCTTGCCTTCGCCAATGGTAAGGTCTATGGGATAGTCTTTGGGATTGTCCGACAAGGCTTTGAAGGAATTAACAGCTTTGACAGCCTCGATGGTGTCAAAGTGTGCTACGGTGTTGAACTCCGTCGGTATGACCTTCTGATAGTCAGGGAATTGCCCCTCAGCGCCACGCCACTGATAGCGTATCGCTTCGGTGTCAATTACCAAGCTCATACCATCAAGAGTATCACCGCTTGCCTCAAAGCCTAGCCTTACCCTCTTTGCCTTGCGTAAGGCATTGGCTATGCCTCTTAGCTCGTCTTTGTGGACTAGCACGTCGCCCTCGCCATCGTCATAATCCAGTGTAACAGTCGCCAGTCTAAAGCCATCGCTGGCAATTAAAGACAGCTTGGCTTCCTTCGCCCTAAAGAGAACGCATTGGAGAACTGGTCTTTTGTCATCCTTAGCCGTGAAGGGAAGCACTCTGCTAATTGCCTCTGATAGCTCCAAGCTTCCGAGATTTGGCTTGACGCTGTTGTCTGGACATACTCTGATTTCGGCAAGGGTCATCGGTGTCTTATCGCCAATCCAAGCCGTGTCCTCAAGGTAGCTGGTACAAGCTCCACAAACTACTTTCAGCCTTTTAGCAGCAGCCTGCGCCTCGCTAGCACTGCCGTTAGCTGAAGGCACTATCTTAACGATATTGCTTCCGCTAAGAGCCTTAATGTAGCCTAGCAAGCCTTTCCGCCCAATGGTGAAGTCCATAAGCAATAGCCTATCGGCTAATGTTCTGGACAGGGCGTTTACCAGTTTAGCCTTGTGAGCCACAAAGCCTTCGCCTGAGCGTTTGCCCACGATATTAAGTTGTTCTATGAGAACACCCCCTTTGGCGATTACAATAGCTGGGCAAAGTCTATTGGTCGCCTAGTAGTAAGCCTCGCATAGCTGAACCTCGCAAGCCTATACGATGCTTCCACTATATATAAGTCCGAAATTGCCTGAAATGTCAGCCCCCTGACAAAGTCAACTGGTATCGCTTACGCAGCTTAGTGAGATATTGTCTTTCAGCGTGTGTCAAGGTATCGCCTTTGCTCCGCTTCCTAGCGATTGCCTTCAATCTAATTGGTGCGCCGATTAGGAAGGTCTTGGCGTCTAACCACTCCGCCAAGTCCAAAGCCTTGTCATCGGCTATCAGCTCGGCAAGTTCGGTGATATTACCCTCGCTGTCTATGATGGGTTTGTTTATGCTTTCCAGAGTGATAGCTCTGTGGCAATCGTAGTAAGCCCAATCGGAATGAGCCCAAGCCCCCCTACATTTCGCCCGCTGTGCCTTGCTACAGTGGCTACAGTCAAGCCCATTAGTATAGAAATAATGCCGATACCAGTAATGGTCTTTGATGTGCTCGGCAATCCGATACATCGCAGCTTGGCTGAAGTCCTGTCCTGTGACAGCCTTCCTTATTCCTACTCTGGCAAGCCCCTCAATGATGTCGTGTAGTAAGTCCTCTTGCTCATCTATCAACGCCTTGTGAGCAAACCGCAGAGCTATTCTGTAATAGGTCAAATACGGCTCTGGTAGGTCGTCATAGCCATTGCTACCATTGTGAGCTTGCTTTCGCCTTTGCGTTCGGCTAGACTTCAATTGGCGAGGCTTTGTCCGTGTAGTAACGCAATTTGCGTTACTTGAGCACCACTGGCAAACGCCTTGCCTTTCTTCTAGTGTCCAAACCTTATGGCAATTGCTGCAATATCCTGTCATAGCTTGCTCCCTTCGTCACATATTTGCCCAAAGGTGAGCAAGCGCTCAGGCCAGGCTTATGTGATATTCAGTTGTTAATGTGCGATTGTTTACTATTCATCATCACACAAAAGGACATTTTGTTCATTAACAGAATGAACCTATATTTTCGTGATAGTGGTTGCGCAGCTTTATTTTGCCTGGGATAAATGAAGTTGGCTGAAATGGCAAATACAGCCTTACTCGAGGGTAAGGAGACTGCTGACGCAGAGCCGCAGGAGAGAGCAGACAGCATCGAGGGCAAGACCGAGAGGGCCGGCTTGATAGCAAGCTGGCAATT
Organism: Dehalococcoidia bacterium; assembly: GCA_049671165.1. Lineage (GTDB taxonomy): Bacteria > Chloroflexota > Dehalococcoidia > GIF9 > AB-539-J10 > RBG-13-51-36. The sequence continues at coordinate 6,270 of JBATUN010000016.1, forward strand.
TATTCTATTCGCACAATCTTGATTCTGGATTTTGGCCTGTTCAATGCCGCAATCTCCGCAACTCTCTCCCTGGATACAGGCAAACGCAGTTTTCCCTGACGGACATCGACAATTAACCTGTCGATCAAGGAAGAGAATACTTCTTCGCTGAAAATCAGATAGCCATTCTCTTGCAGGCTGTTCACGATCTCAGACTCCAGTCGATTTGAGTCACGGGCTAACTGAGATATAGAGACGGCTTTTGCATCGTCAGGCAGCCCCTTGGGGCCGACGCGCACCATGACTGTACCGAAAGGGCAATGTCTGGCACCAGGTCCATGGAGAAGATAATCAGTAATGGCTGACGGCCGATTATTCTTTGAGAACATTCCTGTTAAAGCCAATCTGATTGGGAATAGTATAAGGTTCCCCTGACTGTGACCAAGGCTGGCCAAGGTCTCAATACGTTTCAAGTCCTGTAACTGTTTCACAACAGCACAGCGTACAGTCGTCAGGATTGATGCCTCATCTTCCCGGTTCTGCCGGATTTCCTCCTCGGCAAATAGAACATTCAGGGCAAGCATCGTTTCGATTAGTCTCTTGCCTTGAGGCTGCAGATTCTTCAGACGGTCGTGAAATGATTTCAGACCTCCCATCGTTCCAGCTCACCAATCAGTGTCTCAAGGGCGTACAGCGGAAGGGTGACGGATAGAGAACCCTGTCGCTTCAACCAGGTGTGGAGGGCTCGCACGACCAACAGCGAAATAACCTTCACCCGTTTGCCAGCAATGTTTTCTTCGCCTCGCACCAGCGCCAGCAATTCACCGAGCCATTCGCAAGATTTCAGGATTCCTTCGTATTGGCCAACCTCTCTGCCAACTTCTATGGCTTCGTCCTTGAGCCGCTGCACCTCTGCCAGAGCCTCGTCATTGCCGTGTCGCAGTTCTTCACCAAATTTGGCTACCGCATCTCGAGCGAGGGGGACGATTTTGGCGATTTCTCGCATTATCTTGTCCCTCATTTCCTTGATGCTCGCCTCCAGGTTCGTTTTCTCCTGTCCGAGGCTGTCAACGACTGCCTTTGCAGTCTCCACTTCCTTCTTGGTTCTGACAAGAGCTTGCTCCGATTTCTCCAACTCCTGCTGCCGGTTCCTGATCAGCGTTTCCAGTGTCAGCCCTTTATCAAGGACCTGAAGCTCGTGTAGCAGGCGACTCCTGAGTTCAGAGGGCTTGATGGCGTGACGCTGCCCAATTTCCCCTAACTTCCCGTGGAACTCAGCTAGTTCCCTGAGGGAGAACCCCACGTCCTTGAGCTTCTGCAGCTTCTCCCTGAGAGCAGAGAGGGTCGTTTCAGCTTTCTCTGCCTTCGGCTCCATATCAGCAATGCGCCGTGACAGGTTTTGTTCCCGCTTTTCCAGTTCCTTGACCCGGGGAGTGAGCAGTTCACCTTTCTGTTCCAGCATGGCCAGTGAGCTGGTAAGTTCATCTCGCTGCCTGGTTAGTTCGGCGAGTTCCTTTTTGGAGTCCTTCAGTTTGTCCAACACAGGTCCCAGGTCGGCTGCTTTTTTCTCCAGTTCGTGGACTTTCTTGTCCAGAGCTTCGATACTGAGGCCGCTCCTCTGTTGAACTTCTTGAATGCTGTAGATATACCGAACAAACTCTTTGGTATCGTCTTCATTTCGCACGATCTTGAGAATCATGGGCCATCGATCGATATCAGCTGGGTCGAGTCCACATTCACTGATCCTGGCGAGAAGAATGAGTCCCACAGCGCACTGTCCAGGAGTTAAGTTCGACCGCTTCAAGTCGAGGGATAATTCGCGAAGCAGCTCAATATGTTCGCCGACATCGGCGGCCTCAGGGACCACGCCTGCCTTGAGCTCGGCGACAACATTGGCGACTGTACCTTTGCTGACACCGCTCTTGGCGGCGATCTCATCATAGGACAGTCCGGAGAGATAGAGTTTGACAACGGTAAGTTTTCTCTTAGCTGTTAATCGTTCCATTTCTATTCTCCTTTTGTACGTGATTTTCCCACTGATAAATCGGGGGAATTTGACCGATATCTGAACGATATAACCGGCATTTGAACAGCATTTTGAACGCCATTTGACCGCCTCTTGAACAAGAGTATCTCCTCTGATTTACCTCAGATTTCATGAACAAAAGCCAAGCGTTATCGGCCTTACGTCCAGTCGGCCGGAAATCAGCCGTAGAGAGCACGTTGAGGATTGGCCCAGGCTGTCTCAGAGGCACTCTTACCGGCGTCGGTGAGACGGAAATAACGACGTGACGGACCGGGCGGGTAGTAGTCCTGGAAACTCGACGGCTCTTCCCGTCCAGTAGGTTCAACCCAACCCAATCGCTGCAGCATAGAAAAGTAGACTACGAAGCTATGGAATCGACAGCCCTGAGCCTTGTAGGGCATGAGGTTAAGATATCTCTTAGCCAACTTCTCTATGTTTTCTGGATCGATACGGCGCTTCTGGCGTTTGGCCATTTTTTCTTCTGCTCGTGTTGCCCGGTCAATCGCAGTGGCTTTCATTAGCGCCACCTTGTAGTGATGGAAGATATCGGCCTGGCACGCACCAACTTCGGAGTCGATTGAAGGTGACCCATATGGCCCGTTGCCCAAAAGAAACTGCCAGATGAACCAGGCGCAACCGAAGGGCCGAAGAAAGCCTCCTCTCGCTGGCCTGAGGAGCTCAGCCACCTTGTTTTACCCCCGAGATAGAAGGTGTGCTGGTCAACCCTTCTCGCTCCAGAGCCTTTGATACCATTCTTGATGTTCCGCGCCGGATATTTTTCTGTACCTTGCCGTCGTGTCGAAGCTGCGGTGACCGAGATGCTCCTGAAGAAGCCGCAGCCCATCGCCTGAATCATTGAGTTTTACTGCGTGGACGGCGAACCCGTCTCGTAACCGATGCGGACTAATGTTGTGTATCTTTCCAGTTTCGGGATTAGTTAGCTTAGGTAAGCCTGCTTTTTCCGCGCATTCCTTTATAACCTGCCAAGCCCGATGTCTGTTGACCCCAAAAAGCACCTTCTTGCCTTCTCTGATAACCGGACCGCCACGCCTGACATATTCCTTGAGCAACCTCAATGTATCGGCATCAATTGGCAATGCCCTCTGGCGACGACGTTGTTGCTGCTCAACCTGAGCCTTCGTGACTCTCCTGCCACAGCTCGGACAAAAGGTATGACTTTTGCCAAGTTTGTGGCCGCATTCAGTACAGGATAGCTTCAGACTGGACTTCAAATGTTGAATAGTAACTATGCCATGCTCGAAATCCACGTCCTCAATTGTCAAAGCTAAAGCCTCACTAATCCGGCATCCGAGATGGAATAGAAGATGAATGAGCAACCTGTCACGGAGGTTTGTTGCCACTTCCTCCAGTAGCATTACTTCGGAAGGCTCCAAGTACGTTTTCACGATTCACTTAAGCCGAATTGGCATCTTCTCAGAAAGGTTCATATTCCTTCCTGTTGTATAATGGGCGGGGGCGCCGAGATTAGTTTTAGGCGGGTCCGTTCCTCCTTCTACTTATTTCCCGGCTCCCCCATGATGTCGGCTAAGTTGCATCTCTTGGGACGTCCACCCCTTTTCCCCCACTCGCTGGCCATACCAGGATATTTGCGACGCATTGCTCGTTGCCCCGTTTTACCAATCTCAACGAAATGTCTTCTCCCGCGATTACGAAGAAGTTTCAGCCCTCCGAGTCGGCCAGCTTCTTGAACAGTGAGGCGTTCTCCCCGTAATGGCAAATAACCAACCTTGGACACGCGTGACAATATTCTAGGGAAGGTGTGGTTATTCGTCTAAGACTCGGAACTGCGATGTAGTTCCGATTACTGAAGGGCGTGTTAGGTCTTCCTGAGGTTGTCTTCTAGACTATAAAGGAACTCATCAAGTATACCTAGCATGCGCTCTATTCGGCGCCCCTCATTCAGGTATTTTCTGAATAGGGGGTACGAACCACTCGGGTTGTCGCTTCTATAGATACGGAAACCGAGTTCTCTTGCCGCTTCCTTGGCTCCTTTTTCCCTCTCTACCTCCGCACACTTGAGAGCCATTTCACCATCCATTGAAGGTAGAGCACCTTCCCGTAGATCCTTCTTCTCGATTCCTAGTTTTTCACGGCAATAAAGCAGAGCCCCATATGCGGAGGGAAGAGCTCTATAAGGCAGATACGTGACATCGAGATAAACGTGACCGTCTTTCATACCTTCGGGAGACGTGACCACGGCGTGTCGTCGGAGAAACTCAGTGTGCGTTGCCCGTAAGGTATCCACGGCCTCCCGCTTTCTTGTCTTAACTACCAGCACGTACGGAAGCCAGTATGGCGCCGTACCGTGAGCATCGACGATGCTCCCCCAATACGTGAAGTCAGATAGTCGTTCTCCTGCAGGTTCCGATAAATCCCATAGCTCGGCAATCTTTGGGCCAGCTTCTGTAGCCAAGTCCTCCAATATCTCATCCTCGGTCTCTGCCATGAAGGACGACGCTACTTCATCTTCCGAGAGCCGGTCAATTGCGTCCAGCGAGTCGGAGTTCATTAGTTCGCGAAGCTTCTCTCCCAGTTCACCCCGAGCTGCCGCATCCATGGTTTCTTCTACGGCAAGACAGTGCGCATGTCCTTTCACAAGTGAAATCGCTTGCGTGATGCCTGGGAACGACAAAAGCTTGTCAACTCCGTTTGGCTTGCGACTGTTTCGCCGACGGTCTCCAGCCTTATTCATAACCCGTCTCCTTCCCTGAAGCGATTATAGCAGGTGTGCATAGCTCAGAGAACAGCAAATCCGCTTCGCGGCTCTGGATAGGTTGAAGCTGGCACCCCGAGCTACTGGCAAATGCTATCGTGCCACCTGCTCAGCCTGTAATTCCGCCTGATAGTCCGATAGGCCAGATTTAAGCCAGATGAAGGAGGTCTGCCGGGCTTGCCGTCTCATGGGCTCTCAGCGCATCCTCCATACCCAGTGCGCTCGTATATCTCCTAACCATTTCCAAATCGGAGTGCCCCAACAAGTATTGCAGATTGAAAACATTCCGGTCAGTTCTGAGAAAACTTAGGGCAAAAGAGTGTCTAAAACGATGAACACTGCCCTCGCCAGTTACGCCTGCCCTCTCTTTGAGCCGCTTAACCAAAGACTGCACCCCGCTATTGTGCAGGGGTCTCCTTTCTTCAGTCAACCACAGCGGCTCCACGTCATTGTGACCACGGCACATCAGATACCGCCAAAGCGCCTTCTGAGCTACTTTCCCAATTCTTACGACGCGCTCCTTGCTGCCTTTGCCAAGCACGCGAATATATCCGGTCCCGGTATTGATGTCCCGGACTTTCATGTTGACGAGTTCCGAAAGCCGGACGCCTGTATCAAGCAGCACCAGAGTCATGGCTCGATTTCGACTACCGACGAACCTAGCGTTGTGCTCATAATCGTAGTCGCAGACTGCCAGCATGCGGCCGATCTCATCGCTGCTGTACGGGACCACGACTTTGGGTTTCGGCTTGGCGACTCTGATTCTGGCGAGAGGGCTTTCTGCGGCAAAACCCTCCTTCACCACCCAATTGAAGAAATTCGAAAGAGTAACCCAGTAATGATGAAGAGTCGTATGAGAAGCGCGACACTGTGAGGTCTCAGAACCGTTGCCTTCGAGGCCCCACCGGTTCGTTTCGGTACCTACATAGCCTAGGAATTGCCTAATCTGCCATTCAGTCAGGAACCTAATGTCATCAGACCAGCCCTGCCTGTCAGCATACCAGAGAAAATGCCTGAGATTCTCGTCGTAGTCCTCAACTGTCCTCTGACTCTTTCCCTCTGTGTGCTTCGTGAGCACGAATCCTTTCACCAGAGACCTGAGGGACAGCCCTGGCGAAGCCTCCATTGTTGTTGATACGGCCATTACTCATTTTGCGGACCCGCCACGTTTTCTACCGATTAAGGTGGTCTAGCCCCTACTTAGCCACCTCTGTCTTTTCCGGCGACTCAGGTGGTCAGACCACTCTCTCTTACGTTCAAAATCGGGGTGAGAGGATTTGAACCTCCGACCACCTGAACCCCATTCAGGTGCGCTACCAGGCTGCGCTACACCCCGTCGCCGTCACATGCATTAATATGTTATCATAGTGGCCGCTGCAAAGAAAATATCAGATTGTGAGGTTGTGATCCTTGGCTAAGAAAGAGAAAAAGGCTACATCTGAGCGAGTCCCGACGAAGCACCAACTCTCCAAATGGCAGCGGCAAATGAAAATACGCCGAATCGTGATAATCGCTGCCGTTGTTTTCCTGGTTGGCATTTCGAGCTGGGTCGGCTATGGGTTCTATCAAGACTATAAGAGCGATCCCATGCGCGAGGTTGTGATCGAGGTAAACGACGTCCCGTTTAACATGGGATACTTCGTAGATATGGTGGACATTTACACCACAAATTTGAATTCCACGGAACTCTATTATTACGGCGGCTATTTTGCCGGTATGGCTGCCGATGACATCATCAATGCTGAATCACTGAGACAAGCAGCCAAAGAAGACCTGGGCATTGAAGTCACCGCTGACGAGATAAGCGCGGAGCTTGAACAACAGCAATTGCCCAACGATAGGGTATATCGAGACCTGATTGGCGCTATGTTACTACAGGAAAAGGTTGGGGAACACTTTGATCCCGGGCTGAATGCGACAATGAAGCAGGCTCATGCACAAGTGATGCTTCTAGAGAGCCAGGAAGTGGCTGACGATGTGACGGCCGAAATCGAAGCCGGTGGCAATTTCACTGCTTTGGCCGAGGAGTTCTCGTGTAATTCATCGGTTGAACACGATCTGGGTTGGCTGCCCGAGGAGCTAATGCCTAATACCTCGATTGCCAATGCTGCTTTTAACCTTACGCCCGGTGACATAAGCCAGCCTATTTATGATGCAACTGCAATCAAAGATGTGGGCTACTGGCTTATAGAGGTTACTGATGCGCAAAATGAGACGATAAACGCGCAAGTTATGCTGCTGACCAGCGAAGCCAAAGGAGAGCAGGTTAAAGCCGAATTGGCAGCTGGCGGCAACTTCAGTGCTTTAGCCAGGAATTATTCCCAGCATGAAAGCAAAACCAACGGCGGCAGGCTTGATGGATTGGAGCCAGGGGATATGGGCAGTACTGCCTTTGACCAGGTTGCCTTCAACATCACTCTCAACCAGGTAAGCGAGCCAGTTAAAGATGAATCGGTTCAAACCACTGGTGGCTATTGGATAGTCAAAGTCATAGATAGGGGTGACCATCAGCTTGACGAACAACTCAGGGAGGAAGTGAAAGGCAAACGTTATAATGACTGGCTTGAGGCATGGAAAAAGAATAGCACAATCGAAAATCGCTTGGATGAAGATAAGAACGCGTGGGCTATAGACGAGGTCTTCAAGAGAAGAAACACACAGTGAAGAAAGCTATCGGCATTGGCTTGCTGGGCTTAGGGGTTGTAGGCAGCGGTGTGGCTGAAGTTCTGGCCACCAAGGCAGACAGCCTGGCTGAGCAAACAGGACTTCCCCTGATTCTAAGGAAAGTGCTCGTGCGTGATGTGAAGAAACGACGCTCGGCAAAGCTCAGTCCCGCTCTGTTGACCAGCCACCCTGAGGAAGTCCTCTCTCACCCTGAAGTAGACATAGTAATCGAACTTATTGGCGGCGAACATCCAGCCACAGAACATATAAAGCAAGCCCTCGCTAACGGAAAGGACATAGTTACGGCCAACAAAGAAGTAATAGCCAAGCACGGATATCAGCTATTCTCTCTGGCCAGAAAACACAATGCTGACCTCCGCTGTGAGGCAAGCGTAGGCAGCGGCATACCGCTCATTTCCCCTTTCCAACAAGACTTGGCCGCCAATAGAATCTCGGCCATCCATGCCATCCTCAACGGCACCACTAACTACATTCTGACCCGAATGGCACAGGAGGGACTTGATTTTGCTGCGACCTTAAAGCAGGCCCAAAAATTAGGTTATGCCGAAGCTGATCCAGCTAATGATATAGAGGGAACAGATGCTGCTTATAAGCTGGTCATCTTATCCAACCTGGCCTTCAGCACTAAGTTTACCCCTCAAGATGTATACCGCGAAGGCATATCAAATATTGCCGCTCGAGATTTTTTGTATGCCAGAGAATTTGGCTATTCTATAAAACTCCTGGCCATTGCCAAGAGAGATGATGACAAAGTGGAGATGAGAGTTCATCCTGTTTTTGTTCCCCAGAACTCCCAGTTAGCTAAAGTAGACGGGGTTTACAATGCCGTCGAAGTGGAAACTGACTTAGCTGGCAACCTGGTCTTTTATGGGGAAGGGGCTGGAGCACTCAGAGCTTCCAGTGCTGTTATGGCTGATGTGCTGGCGATAGCCAGGAATATCTGTCGAGGCGTAAACAATGTCCCGGAGCTGAGGCTGAACCAGAGAGTGAGTGTTAGGCCTATGTCCGAGTTGAAGACACGGTACTACCTCAGGCTGAATGCGCCTGACCACCCTGGTGTTTTATCTCAAATTTCCAAAGTTCTGGGTGACAATTCCATAAGCATCTCGTCCGTAATCCAGAAAGAAAGCAACTTAGCCAGACAGACCGCCGTAATCGTCATTATGACCTATCCCGCCAAGGAAAAGGGAATGCAAGAGGCTCTCAAACAACTAAAGCAGCTACCAGAGGTTAACGAGGTTAGCAACTTCATCAGAGTCGAGGAATGAAGCCAGGGGTCTTAAAGAGATATCGTAATTTCCTGCCAGTTACCCAGGCTACGCCTCTGATTACGCTGGGAGAAGGTGATACCCCTTTAGTTAGGTCACGCATTTTAGAGAAAGAACTTGGCTGCGGTGAACTCTATTTTAAGCTCGAAGGCTGTAACCCCACCGGCTCCTTCAAAGACCGGGGCATGGTGGTGGCGGTGGCTAAGGCAGTGGAAAGCAGTAGCCAGAGCATCATTTGTGCCTCCACAGGCAACACCAGTGCTTCCGCAGCTGCTTATGGCGCTAGATTCGGACTCAAGACTATTGTCATTATTCCTAAAGGGAAGATAGCCACCGGCAAGCTTGCTCAAGCCCTTGTTTACGACGCCCAGATTATAGGCATAAAAGGCAATTTCGACCAGGCACTCCACATAGTACGCGCCTTGACCCAGAAATACCCCGTCACCCTGGTAAACTCACTGAATCCTGATCGCATCGAAGGCCAGAAGACGGCAGCTTTTGAGATTATGGACGACTTTGGGGATGCTCCCGATTATCTGTTCATCCCTGTAGGCAATGCTGGCAATATCACCGCCTACTGGAAGGGGTTCGTGGAATACCACCGTGCCGGCAAAGCCAGCCGCACTCCCAGGATGATGGGCTTTCAGGCTGCTGGCGCCGCCCCCATAGTACTGGACAAGGTCATCAAACGACCCAAGACCATCGCCACAGCTATTCGCATTGGCAACCCCGCTAGCTGGCAGAAGGCCGTAGCTGCCCGAGACGAGTCAGGAGGCACTATTGACTGTGTTACTGATGAGGAGATTATGAATGCTTATAGCTTGATGGCAACTAAGGAAGGCATCTTCGGCGAGCCAGCTTCAGCAGCTTCGCTAGCCGGTCTTATTAAGCTGGCCAGAAATAAGGACTTTTCGGGCAAGCGCGTAGTCTGCATCATCACCGGCACCGGCCTGAAAGACCCCGGTGTGCCAGCAAGATATGCCCGGGCACCGATAGAGATCCCCGCCGATCTGGCAGCTGTTGAGGAAGTCTTGAAATTCCCGACATGAAAAATCCTGAAATGGGGAAGAATTCAGAAGCCAGTAGTTAGTAGCCAGTATGGAGGAGGTGGCTTCTAATTGCTGAATTCTGACTACTGACTACTTTTAGGGTTAGTGTCTGGAAATTAGGATTTGGAATTTAGCCAAATAGGAAGGATGGGAGAGTTATGTCAAGAATTGTTACCGAGGACATAGGAAAATTCAGCCAGCACTATCCTAAGGTAGCGGTTATAGTTACTGCCAGTGTCCGGAACAGAGACGATGCCATGACCGCCGCCTGGCACAGCTCAATTTCTCTTAAGCCGCCGCTCTATGGCGTCGCCGTCACATCTAAGAGGTTCACCTATCAGCTTATCAGGGAAAGCCGGGAGTTCGGCATTAACTTCATTCCTGCAGAAAAAGCCTGCCTGGCCGCTGCCGTCGGCGGCAGTTCGGGACAGCAGATTGATAAATTCGAGAGGTTTAATATCAAGAAAGAGAACTCTTTGAAGACGACAGCGCCTATTTTGGAAGACGCCTATGCGGCCTACGAGTGCAAGCTTGTGGATAGTAAGCCCTATGGTGACCACATCTGGATAGTCGGCGAGATTGTAGCTGTACATTTCCTTGAGGAAGCATTTACCCCGGCGGAGGTTCTCGACCCGGATAAGCTGAAGCCGCTCCTATACCTCGGTTCAGATTTCTATGCTAGCATAGATAAAGACAGCGTAAACTTTGTAAAGAGGGGGATTTAGATGGTTAATCAGAGTAGAATCAAACAGGCAATGGTCTCAATAATAGAAGCTATTGGTGAGGATCCCCTCAGAGAGAGCATAAAGGACACGCCACAGAGGGTGGCTGAAATGTATGCCGAGCTCTTTTCCGGTCTGGGTGCCGACCCTAAAACTGAACTAACGGTGGACTTTGAGGAAGGATATGAAGAGATGGTAATTCTAAGGGGCATTCCCTTCTATTCCATGTGCGAACACCATCTCCTGCCCTTCTATGGAGTAGCTCATGTCGGTTATATCCCCAGCCCTGGTGGTAGAGTGGTAGGAGTAAGCAAGCTGGCCAGGGTAGTGGAAATCTGTGCCAGGCGCCCCCAGCTTCAGGAAAGGATGACCCAGCAAATTGCTGACGCTATCTTCGAAGCACTTCAACCAACTGGGGTGGCTGCGGTTATCCAGGCCGAGCACCTATGCATGGTTATGCGCGGGATAAAAAAACCCGGAACAACTGTGATAACCTCCTGCGTCAGGGGCAATTTCCGAAGCAAGGTAGCAACTCGCAGTGAATTTCTGTCCTTGATTCAGGGCAAGTAGTTTATTCGTGACGCAAGGACTCGATGGGGTCGAGTCGTGCCGCCCGGATGGCCGGGTACAACCCAGAAACAAGCCCGATAGAAATTGCCACACCTACCGCCAGGGCAATAGCATTGCCTGAAAGCGTAGCAGCAAAGGAGAAACCAAGATTTGTCGCTATGACAGACATGATTTTAACTATGATCCACCCCAGTCCTATCCCCAGAGCACCGCCACAGAGCCCCAGTGTAGCAGCTTCAATGAGGAATTGAATCAGAATATCTCGACGCTTGGCTCCTACCGCCTTGCGCAGACCGATTTCCCTGATACGCTCGGTCACCGAGACCAGCATGATATTCATAATCCCGATGCCGCCGACAAGCAACGATATACCAGCTATGCCGGCAAGGACGAGCTGGAGTATTCCCAGCACCCGGGTGACCTGGTCTGCCACAGACGCCACGTTGAAAACTCTGAAGTCATCGTCTTCTCCCTCCCTGAGGCTATGGCGGGCCCTCAAGATATCGGTGATCTCCTGCTCGGCAGCTTGCAAGTCGCTGCTGGTCTTCGCCTGGACGCTGATCTGATTCACGTTGCTTCCACGGCTGCCCACCTGTGAGGTTGCCAGAGTGGCATAGAAGGTGGATAAAGGAATATACACCCTCATGTCTTCAAATCCAAATCCCATCCCCCGGCTTTCCAGTACACCGCTGACCTGGAATTGACGCCCACCAATCCTCAAGCTCTGACCAGTAGGGTCCATCTCGCCAAAAAGGGTCTCGGCTACTTCGCTCCCCAGGACGGCTACCCTGGACCTCGCTCCATAATCGAAGTCGGTTATGAAGCTGCCCTGCGCCACGGCATAGTTATCCACCCATTCGGCTTGTGGAGCCACCCCGGCAATAATTGTGTTGCTAAGGCTCTCTCCACCAGCTACAACCTGAGCGTAAGTCTGCGTCATTGGCGCCACACCTTCTACAGAAGGGGCGTTTTGGGCAATCGCCTTCGCATCTTCCAAAGTCAGCGTTGACTGAGCTCCCACTCCACTCATGCCGAGTTCTGGAGGCATGACGTATATCAGGTTAGACCCCAGGGTGGCAAAAGACTCCTCTACTATAGCCGCCTGCGCATTTCCTAAGGATAGCACGGAGATAACTGCAGCCACGCCAATCAGGATGCCCAGCATGGTCAAAGCTGACCTTAGCTTGTTACCAAGCAAAGCCCGCAGCGCTGTAGAGAAACAATCCCAGAGTTTCATTCCGATGCCTCTATTTGGCCATCGCGAATTCTAATGGTGCGCTGGGTATAAGCGGCAATATCTGGTTCATGAGTAACCAGGACGATGGTCATGCCCTGCTCATTCAATTGCTTAAAAATCGTCATGATTTCCTGGCTGGTCCGGGTGTCAAGGTTGCCTGTGGGTTCATCAGCTAAAATAAGAGAGGGATTACTTACCAAGGCTCGGGCGATAGCCACCCGTTGTTGTTCCCCTCCGGCTAGCTCGCTCGGTCTGTGAGTGACCCGATGAGCTAGTCCCACAGACTCCAGGACCTGTAATGCTCTTTGCCGTCGGTTGCTGGCGCCGCCGTAAATAAGTGGCAGCTCCACATTGGCTAAAGCCGTGGTCCGGGACAACAAGTGGAAGCTTTGGAAGACAAAGCCTATCTTTTTATTTCTTATCTCGGCTAATTGATTATCGTTAAGCTCGCTTACCTCGGTCCCATCCAGGAGATATCTTCCTGAAGTCGGCTTGTCAAGACAGCCGATGATATTCATCAAAGTAGACTTCCCCGAGCCCGAAGGCCCTATGATAGATACCATTTCTCCTGACTCAATGCGGCAGCTAATCCCCCGCAGAGCAGGAACTTCGGTCTGACCCGCTTTATATACTTTGGTTATGTTTTCAAGTTCAAGCATTGGCTACATCATGAAGAAGCCGCCCGGTCGCTCCTCAGAAGTGGGTAATATCACCTTTTCTCCCTCCTGCAATCCCGACAAAACTTCAGTGTATATCCCGTCGCTCAGCCCCAGGGTAATTTCCCGTTCCTCCTCTTGCTCATCTACGAGCACTACAACCATTGGGTTTCCCGTGGTCCCTCGAATATATCTGTTCGGTATCGACAATACATCATCATGACGCTCGATGATGACTTCAGCAGTGGCACTCATGCCATCCCTGAGCTCTGCGACGGGATTTTTCAAAGTTATGGTGGTGCCGTAAGATACCACCCCGGCTAGAATTGTGCCTACCGGGGAGATAAAAACAACACTGCCCTTTACTTCCTCGTCAGGCAAGGCATCTAATATGATATTTGCTTCCTGGCCTAGCTGTACCATGGCGATATCTATTTCATCAATGAAGCCGGGCATCTCTATCTCACTGGTGTCAACCAGGGATATTGCCGGAGTGGCTAATGTCGCTGTCGAGATTTCTTTTCCTTCAGTTATGCTGATGTCAGCTACCACGCCATCGAAGGGAGCCACTATTACCGCCTTTTCCAGGTTAAGCTCTGCCGATTCCAGGCTGAGTTCCGCTACTTCCAGGTTCAGCTTTGTTGTTTCCCAGCTCGCTCTGGCTATATCCACTTGCAACTCAAGCACGTCCTCGGACACTGTGGGTGGAGGCTCATCCAGGTTAATCTCGGCGATTTCATATTGTGCCCGCGCTGCCTTGACTTGTTCCTCCGCTATTTCGACTTGCAACTCAGCCATCTCTACGCTTGTTTCCAGAGACGGCGCATCAAGTCTGGCTAGTACCTGCCCCTCTGTCACGTTATTCCCCTCTCCCACCAGCACCTCTTCCACTATACCTGTGGCGCCAAATGATAAATACGCTTTGTTAGGCATTACTAAACTGCCATCCACTAAAACGGTTCTCACTATGTCGCCTCGAGTAACCGCCACAGTATCTGGCGGCGTGGCTTCACGGCCGGCGCGTCCACCAAATACAACACCAACTACTATACCGATAATAACCACGCAGATTGTTATTATTAGTGTTCGCCTTTTTTTCATTTTTCTGTGTACCCCTCTCTGTTCTGATAAACCGCTCATTATAGCGCAAATCTATAGTGTCCGGCAAAAAAAGAGCGCACCATATATTTTGGCCTGGTCATTAACTTCACATGCCTTCACCCTCTATCCCAACATCAGCGATTTTACTTTCCTTGACTAACCTGGTAATCTCATCAAGTCGGCTGCTCATGATGTTCAGTAGCTCTTCTGCTGCCTCAGCTTTGATGAAGATAAGTCCCCGCCCACCAAAATGACCGAAAACCAGAAGTTTGCTACCAGTGTCTATGCCCAGTTCTTTTCGGGCTTCCACGGGAATCACCAACTGCCCTCGAGGCCCAAGCACAGCAGTGCCAAAACACCTGCCTATTACACGCATATCCCTTTGTTCCATTCTCACCTCCTGCATAAACAAGGTCAGTATTGTACGATTTATCTTACTAATTTGTCAAGTGGTATAAATCTGACAATTCAACCACAACTTGGGGGCTGTGAAAGTAGTGGCGGGGTTCATCCTCGCCTTATGAGCGGGAATGAGCCCCGTATCTGAATTGCTCATGGTGAACATGTCGACCTCTGAACACAGTTGCTATAAAATTAAGTTGCTAAGCAACCTCTGAATTTTAGGTGTGGCTCGCGATGAAAAGACTTATTGAAGGAGCAGGCAAGCTGGGGATAAAGCTCAATGCCAGGCAGGTAAAGCAATTTGAGCTTTACTACCAAGAGCTGATTGAATGGAATAAGAAGGTCAACCTCACAGCCGTAACAGATTATTCATCAGTGCAGGTAAAGCACTTCCTTGATTCCCTGACCATCACTCTAGCTTTGCCTGAAAAAGAGATAGAAAAACCAGATTTCAACATTGTGGATGTAGGCACAGGTGCCGGCTTCCCTGGATTGCCGCTCAAAATCCTTTTCTCCCAGCCCAGACTGGTGCTCCTTGAGCCCACAACAAAGAAGACCGCTTTCCTCCAGTATATTATCCGCAGACTGGACCTAGGAAACGTAGAGGTGTTGAATACCAGAGCCGAGGAAGCAGCTCACTTGCCACTCTATCGCGAGCAATTTGCCCTGGTTCTCTCCCGCGCTGTAGCCTCGTTGCCGACTTTGGTGGAACTAACTCTGTCCTTTTGCCAGATCGGGGGAAGATTTATCGCTCAAAAGAAAGGGGAGATCGACCTAGAGATAAATGGGGCAAAAAAAGCCATTGCTGCCCTGGGAGGCAAATTAAACCAGATAAAGAAAATAGAATTGGGCGAATTCAATGATGCGCGTTATCTGGTAATTATTGATAAAATATGCCCGACACCGGATAAATATCCCCGTCGTCCTGGACTGCCAAGGCGACGGCCAATACAGGAGGTGAAATAGATATGTGGAGCAGGAGATCCCGGAGGTTCTACTTTGGACTCCCTCCCTTCGGTTTCTACTTCCAGGGGTTCAAGCCCTTTCCCAGCCAAAAGGAGTATCTGGACATGCTGGAGGAGTACAAGAAAGACCTGGAAGAGGAGCTAAAGGAGCTAGAAAAGGAGATCGAGGAAACAAAGAAGAACCTCTAGCACACAAATCGAAGCCAGGCAAAGTTTGATTTAAGGGAATGCTGGAAGATATTCAAAGGCCTATTCAAAGCCAGGCAGATTTCATCATCAGTCAACAGCTTCCTTCTGGGGCTATCCCCTGGTACCGAGGCGGTATCACAGACCCCTGGGACCATGTGGAATGCGCCATAGCCTTAGATCTCAGCGGGCACGTTCGTGATGCTAGCCTGGCCTATAAGTGGATGCATGATACCCAGAACCCTGACGGAAGCTGGTATTTCAGTTATCACAGTGATAAACCTCAGGACCTGACCAAAGATACAAATTTCAGCACCTACATGGCAACAGGAATGTGGTTTCACTACCTCACTACCCGGGACCTGGACTTTCTCCGCTACATGTGGCCTGCCGTAGAGAAGGGCCTAAACTTTGCCTTAAGTTTACAGCAGCCAGGCGGCGAGATTTATTGGGGAGTAAGCGAGGATAATGAAGTCTGGCCAGGAGCAATTCTGACTGCCTCAAGCAGCACCTGGCTAAGCATTAAATGCGGCACAAGGATTGCTAAAGCATTGGGCATAGAAAAGCCTGACTGGAATAAGGCACGCCAGAAGCTGGCCAAGGCAATTAAAGAGCACCCCGAACGCTTCGACAGATTAGGCGAGGACAAGAGCGGGCATGCCATGACCTGGTATTACCCCATCCTCGTGGGACTACTCAAGGGGAAGCAAGCGGAAGAGCGCATCTCAGGAGGGTGGCAGAATTTCATTATAGATGGTTGGGGGTGTAAATGTTTTGCCGACAGACAGTCAGTCTGTGTAGCTGAGACCTTTGAACTCATTCTGGCCTTAACAACGATGGGTGCCAGGGATAAGGCCAGGATGGTGCTGGACTGGGTACTCCAATTTCGGGATAGCGACGGTGTGTTTTATCGGGAGGCGTATTGGCCGCAGAGAGAGATAAGACGATCAGAACAGGAGCCGCAGGTTCCTGAAAAGAATACATGGACCTCTGCAGCAGCAATAATGGCTACGGTGGCTTTAGATAAGAGAAAAGGCTATAGCCCAAACATTGGCTTAATAAGATGAGTCTGGAGCTGACCGTCAAGAGAGTTTCCCTCAAGATTCCGCTGGAAGACGACCCTGATGATTTCGTGGGCTACGAAGTCCTCATAGACTTTATGAAGCAACGGGCATTGTATGAGCTAGAAGGAGACATCATTGAGATTGGCGCTTATATGGGTAGAGGCACTGCCAAACTGGCGAAGTTTGCCCAAAGATACGGTAAGAAGGTATACGCCATCGATGTTTTCGACCCCAGTCTGGATAAAACTTCGAGTAAAAGCGGAATCAAGGCGGGTGATGTTTATGAAGCATTCCTTCAGGGCCGCTCAATGTTGGAAGCTTACCAGGAGTCAACCCGAGGTTTTGATAACATCATCACTATAAGGGAAGATTCCAGAAAAGTCAGCTTCCCAAAAGAACAAAGATTCATTCTTGGATTCATTGATGGCTGCCACCAGCAATTATATGTAGAAAATGATTTTCATGTCATCTGGCCCCATCTTGTTTCCGGAGGCGCCCTCGGTTTCCACGATTATAGATTTGACGACTGGCCAGAAGTTACCAAAGCTGCCGATAAGCTAATATATGCGCACAAGAAAGAGATAAGCGAAGCATATGAGATAGAAGGGAAGTATAATATCCTGTCTCTTCTCTTGATTAAGAAATAGAGTTCGCCTGTAGTTCTCCAAGGTGGCACATCTCAGGCTGAATTAGAAGCAAGGCAGCAATGCCTTGACATTGGCCTAATCTAATGACTTCTTCCCAATCCACTGAAGTTCTTGAAAACTTGAAAACAATGCTTGACAGCACACGGTATTGACTTTGTTTTGAAGAATTGGTATGCTTATATGAAGTGTCCCCGTAGGTGTTATCCTTATATCACCGTAATAAGATTTCACTTATGAGTGTGGCCAGGCAGAGGAGACCGACCCAGGTGGCAAAGGAGCTTGGTATGGGCAAGAGATGGTTGCTGAAGAGGGTGAGGTGTGGAGTTTTATCACCGCTGAGCTTCACCGATAGCAGCGACGTTCACTACTTCGACCAGGTGTGGCTGAGGAAAGCCACGGATATTGCGGAGGGGAGGAGAGGGAATGTGAACTGAACATAGGAAGAGACCTGCGGCAACAGGTCTCTTCTTTGATTCTGCCGATGGTCGGTCAACCACCGCCGCGTTGATTATATCAATGAGCCTCTGCCGCTGGCAAGGGATGAGAGAGCGAATGGCAGTAGCCAATCGATTGGGATGGTTAATGTTGTCCATGAAATCTCTGCCACAGGGGGGACAGGTCGGTCTTGGACGAGGAGCGACATCTTACATCTTTCCGGTGGAGAGACAAAATGAACGAAACAGAGGCTGCTTAGAAGAGCAGTGATCCAATCTATTGGACGCGCGAGCTGGGGCGCTGCCCCAGCGCAAATTTGACGAATCGGGCAACTACAAAAGTGCCTGAAGCCCGACGGAAAAATTAACCTGAGCAGTCGATCCTTTGGAGGGAGGTGACACTGATGGAAATGACAGTTATGCGATGAACAGTCCGCGATCCGCGCTGATCGACAGGGCAGTGAGACAACAAAAGAAACGAAAGGAGGAAGAGATGAAGAAATTGCTGGTACTATTAATCGCGCTGCTAGTAGTGGCGATGGGATTCCCAGGATGTGAAACGGAACCTACGGATATCACACCGCCAACAACCACACAGAAGTACGGACAACCATACTACACAGATGGGGTAGGCGAATGGATCACGGCTCACACCGAGATCTCCCTGGATGCCACCGATGATGACTCCGGAGTCGATTATACCCGGTACAGAGTATGGTATAACGGGGAATGGACTGACAGAGACACGGATTGGTTCACCTACACTGGTCCATTCACTATGGGTGAGATAGGCGCGGGGAAAGATTGCCTCCATAAAATCGAGTACTACAGTGTTGACAACGAAGGCAATGAGGAATCATGGCATGAGGTTATGGTAGAGGCGGATGCAGCCGAGTTGGAGGCATATTCCGCCCTGGCGGTAGATCCATTCGCATTGCGCACTACGCATGTAGTGTATACAGAAGAAGGTAGCCAGGATCTAGTCTATGAGACGAGTTCAGATTTTGGTGAAACCTGGACGGGCAAAACGGTTCTTGTCAGCGGTCTTGCCGAGGCATCTGAGCCTGATATACAGATGGCTCCCAATGGCGATATCCATATAGTGTTCGTTGGATATCTTCCTGGACAGCAACAAAGGATTTCGCACATCTGGTACGACTTCGCGGCAAATAACTATAGCTATGACAAGGCCACCGATCCAGCTAACTGGGAGGCCAGAGTGCTGGTTGATGACACTGGAAGAGATAACGTATATCCACAGATTGCCACAGACTCGCTCAATAATGTCCACTGTGTGTGGATTGGTGATTCTGATGGCGTTGTGGAAGGTGGGGCACAGGATATATTCTACAGCAAATTCGATGGAAGTAGTTGGAGTCCCCGCATGACCGTGTATGCCAATGCCACAACAGCACCGGGTTATCCTAACCCGCAGATAATCGCTGACCGCAATGACGAGCTTGAGCTATTACTGTTGCATGTTGTATTCCTCGACAGCAACGAGCATAAGATGAAGTACTTAATGTGCAATTATACGTCAAGCCAATGGGGTAGTTATTATGGTGATAGCTGGAATCCTGGGGTGGCCGACAATGTGGGCGGCAGCTCCGCTTCCTATGGCGTGGTGGCCGGAATGGCTATTGAAGGCACTATACTGCACATCACCTGGCAAGATGTTAGAGATGGCGATGGAGAGGTATACGAGAACACCAGAGACCTTACCACTACAGATGCCTTTGGCTCGGAATGGCCAATCACCTTATACCAGTATATCGATGATGACGGAACCTCAGTGGGAGAAACGCTCATGGCGAGCGGTGAATCTGATAGCCTCCATCTATTCTACCGAGACTCCGTGGGCTATGACGTTTGGTATATGGAATACCATTCAGCCTGGTCAGAGCCGGTCATTGTTGCTGATTCAGGACCTGACCGTATGCACCTGTGGCCTGAGATGGCTGTTGATAATTTTGATAGCCCTCTGCTGACCTATACCAAAGCCACAAATGACGACGCCGAATTTGGCGTCTACTACAAGAAGCCGTATCACAATCAGATAGTCCGTGTTGACAACACACCGCCGAAAACTACGAAGACGGTTAGCGGGACAACGGTCACCCTGGAGTCAAGAGATAATTGTCACTGCGAGAAATATGCGATACTTGTGGGTGGAAACGGGAGGACAGCTCATCAGAGAGAGGTGATCAGAAATGATCTGTCCAGAGCAGAAAATATCCTGCGCGCAAAATGGACAGCATGCGCGACCACAGGGAAGTGGGACATAATGAAGTTTACGGAGAGCACCTCTAATAAGACGAACGTAAGGGAAGCGTTCTCAAAGGTTGCCGCGGCGGCCAATGAGACCAAATGCTGCTTGCTGTACTTCTATTTCGTCGACCACGGTGATCAAGACCCTATCCAACCCGGTAATTCTGAACCTGCAGGAAGTACAAGCCCCAATTTAGATGAATATCTGATGTTAAAAAGTGGCGAAAAGATATATGACGACGAATTTGCAGAATGGGTCAGTTGGACTTGCAAGTGCGTGAACACCGTTATAGTTATTGAAGCGTGTCATTCCGGCGGCTTTATACCCGACATCAAAGCCAAAAAGAATACCAACATAGAAATTTTCACTTCAACAGATGAAGAAGGGGTGGCAAGTTTCGATAGCCCCACGGTGAGAATACCTCAGAGTAAATATTCAAGGGCGTTCCATGATGCGCTAGCAAAATGTTGGGCGGTCGAAGCTGCACACAACCATGCAGATGCTACTGTAAGAGATGGTCAGAAGCCCCAACACTATGACCACGACAAAGATGAGCCGAAGTTCCTCCATTGCTGTGGGGTTGGGTCATACCAGATACACTACAGAATATCGTATGATGGTGAATGGGGACCTGAACAGGTAGGAGAGCTGAACGAGCCTGTTAGCTTTAAGCTCACCGAGCCCTGCGAGTACATCATCGAATACTGGGCAGTGGATAATCTGGGCAACGAGGAAGAGCATGATTCCCAGAGCCATACTGTGGTCGACCACTTCAAGTGCTACTTTATCGATAACGAGGTGTTCCTAGGGGACTATGTGTACCTTGAAGACCAGTTCGGCGCTGTCGAGGCGATGGTGGACTGGGCCTGGTTTTTCTGCAATCCTGTCGAGATGTGGCACGACGAGGTGCTGACACCGATTTCGCACCCCGACCACCACCTCACGTTGTATGGCCTGGACTACGCGGCAGACCCTCAGACTTGGTTTGTGACGGTCGATAACCAGTTTGGGATCCAGGAGCTGACCGTGTACGGTCCGTCTAAGCTGGCTGTACCGACGCAGAAGGTGGAACCGGGGGCCCACGAACCGCCGGTGTGTCTCGACCACTTCTTGGTGTACAAAGTCATCGAAGGCCCGTCCGTGGATGTGGTCGTAGGTCTGAACGACCAGTTTGGCGATCAACCAGAGGTCCTGGTGACCAGGCCCGCTTTCTTCGCTAACCCCGTCCGGAAAACACACGGGGGTATTGTAACGGAGATCGAGGACCCGGAGGCGTATCTGGTATTCTACGAGATATTAGGCGACCAGGTTAACTATCCCCACGTACAGGTTGTCGATCAGTTCGGGGAACAGACCTTCGCCGTGTACGAGCCATATTTCCTCGCCGTGCCGTCCGAGAAGTTAAGCGCTGAGTAACTGTCATCGCAGCTGTAGATGCAATAACAGAGTGCAAAAAGATAGGGTCGAGGAGTTAACTCCTCGACCCTATTCGATTTGAGGGTGAGGCGGAGATAAACTGCGCCGCCGCACTTCGTCGTCTCGCGATGTCATTGCGAGCGAAGCGTGGTAATCTCATTGTCCTACCACGAGATTGCTTCGGCACTATGGTGCCTCGCAACGACATGATGGAGTGTCATTCTGAGCGAAGTGAAGATTCTCGAGGATTCTTCGTAGTTCAAATTCGTTTGGACACCTCAGAATGCCATTACTGGACGCTCTCATTTGACATTTGTGATTTGACTTGCATGGCGTTATAATGGAAATTGATGGAAAAGGGTACCTGGAAAGTTAAGACGGGACTGGCCCAAACGCTGAAGGGTGGGGTGATTATGGACGTGGTCACCCCTGAGCAGGCCAAGATTGCCGAGGAAGCCGGCGCCTGCGCTGTTATGGCATTGGAACGGGTGCCGGCGGATATCCGCGCCGACGGCGGAGTGGCTCGCATGGCCGACCCTGCTGTAATTAAGGCAATAATGGCAGCGGTCAGCATTCCCGTAATGGCCAAATGCCGCATCGGTCACTTTGTTGAGGCTCAGGTGCTGGAAGCATTGGGCATTGATTTTATCGACGAGTCCGAAGTGCTTACTCCCGCCGACGAAAGCCATCATGTCTGGAAACATGATTTTAAGGTCCCTTTTGTATGCGGCTGCCGTGACTTAGGCGAAGCATTGCGGCGTATTGCTGAAGGTGCAGCGATGATTCGCACCAAGGGCGAGGCTGGGACAGGTAACATAGTTGAAGCTGTAAGGCACATGCGGGCAGTCCAGGGTGGGATTCGCCGGCTTCACTCTTTGCCTGAAGAGGAATTAGTAGCCGAGGCGAAAGTCCTTGGTGCTCCTCTGGGATTGGTAATGGAGGTCCACAGCACAGGGAAGCTACCAGTTGTGAACTTTGCCGCTGGTGGTGTGGCCACACCCACCGATGCTGCTTTGATGATGCAACTGGGGGCTGAGGGGGTGTTTGTAGGCTCGGGGATTTTCAAGTCCAGCAATCCTATAGCTAGAGCGCAAGCCATTGTTAAAGCTACCACCCACTATCAGGACCCGGCTATCGTCGCTGAGGTGTCCAAAGGTTTGGGAACCGCCATGCCCGGTCTGGATATAAAAGCGATACCCCAACAAGAATTGTTGTCCCCCCGGGGTTGGTAAGGTGAAAAAAGGTATTGTCACAGGATGCGAAAGGTAGTTACTGACGATCTTGATGCGCTACTTGATATCTTGCCACTCCATATCCGTGAGCCTCTCTACCAGCAGCCCGACCACAGCGAGCTGTTGGAGGTAATCCTGGACTTAGGACGTCTGCCCGAAGCCCGCTTTCCGCATAGAGAGTTAGTTCTTGACTCCAGTGAGGTGAGCCAGACTAATATTGATTATGTGGTGTCACGCATTGGCGAGTTCACCGGGGATAACCGCGCCGGGATCAACCACACCCTTCACCGCATCTCAGCCATACGCAATAGAAATGGCTACATAATTGGCTTGACCTGCCGTGTGGGCAGAGCTGTGTTCGGCACCGTAGGGATGATTCAAGACCTTATTGAATCAGGCAAAAACGTTCTGCTTCTAGGGCGGCCCGGTATAGGCAAAACGACTATGTTGCGAGAAGTGGCTCGAGTGCTGGCTGATGACTTCAAAAAACGGGTTATCGTAATTGACACCTCCAATGAAATTGCCGGGGATGGAGACATTCCTCATCCCGCTATCGGGCATGCCCGGCGAATGCAAGTAGCCGCTCCCGCTGAACAACATGCGGTAATGATTGAAGCAGTGGAAAATCACATGCCTGAGGTCATCATTATCGACGAAATAGGCACGCAACTCGAAGCCCAAGCGGCTCGTACCATCGCGGAACGCGGAGTGCAATTGGTAGGCACGGCACATGGAAACACTCTGGAAAACTTGATAATGAATCCTACTTTGTCTGACCTTATCGGCGGCGTCCAATCGGTTACCTTAGGAGATGAAGAAGCCAGGCGACGGCACACACAAAAATCTATCCTGGAGCGTAAAGCTCCGCCCACTTTTGATATGGTGGTGGAAATTGTAGATTATTACAAGGTAACCGTACACTCGGACGTGACCGAGGCTGTTGATGCTCTCTTGCATGGGCAACCCCCCAAGGCCGAAGTGCGCTCGATGGATGAAGATGGTGAGGTAAAAAGGGAAGCGATAACATCCCCTCTTACCTGGGAGAGCAAGGAAGAGAAGCAACCGGAAAAAACGCTGCGATTCTACCTCTTCGGCGCTAACCGGTCTCGATTGGAACAAGTTGGCAGGGAAGGGCGAAAAGAGCTGAAAATCCTCGCTGACCTTAAGCAAGCTGACATTTTCCTCACTACACGAAGTTATTACCGCCGCAAGCCACAAAAGATACGGGATGCCGAAGCGCTGGGTATACCAATTTATGTCCTTAAGAGCAATAATGCCGCTCAAATTAGGCAATGCCTGGATGCCGTCTATCCCCGTGACGCTCAACCTACCTATGTCCATAATCTACAGCGGATCTTAGCTGGACGCCGCGGTTTCAACCCTGGTAACCGGAGCATGGAACCTGGCGGCAAAAGGAAATCGAGGTAATCCTTGGGACTATTCATCACCTTTGAGGGTGGCGAAGGCTGCGGCAAAACCACCCAATCCAAGCTCTTGCTGAAAAGGCTCGAGCAACAAAACGTCCCCGTGGTATTAACCCATGAGCCGGGAGGCACAGCTCTGGGTAACGAGTTAAGAAAAGCACTTAAGAGGAAACGGGATTCCTCTATTTCGTCCCAGGCTGAGCTATTTCTCCTGGGTGCTTCCCGTGCCCAATTGGTGGCTGAGGTAATTCGTCTTGCCTTGGAAGAAGGTAAAGTAGTCATCTGCGACCGCTTCACTCACTCCACCATGGTCTATCAAGGCTATGGGCGGGGGCTTGATTTCACTGCCATAAAGATGGTCAACAATATGGCAACAGGGTATCTCAATCCCGACTTCATAATCCTCCTGGATATTTCACCTGAGCAAGGATTAGCACGAAAGCGAAGCTTGAAAGACCGCTTTGAGCTAGAGGATTTATCGTTCCACGGGAGGGTGAGGGAGGGATACCTCAAGATGGCCGCAGCTGAGCCTGACCGCTGGTTGGTGATAGATGCCTCTCTACCTAAAAGGAAAATTGCTGAGATTATCTGGGATAGGGTGAGCCGGTTATTGTCTAACTTCTCAGCCTGACCGTTTCTGTCATCCCGACAAGTCGGGATCTAAGGGCATGCCTAAAGGAAAGATCGCTGTGGCATTGAGCGGAGGAGTAGATTCTGCCGCCGCTGCCTTGTTGCTGAAAGAAGCCGCCGATGAAGTGATAGGCATACATATGCGCCTCTGGGACTCACCTGACTTCGACTACCAGGCACATCGGGCGGAGAATATCTGCCGCATTCTAGACATTCCCTACCATCAGGTTGACCTGCAAAAAGAATTTGAGTCCTGTGTAGTTGATTACTTCTGCCGGGAATACCAGCAAGGGGGGACTCCCAATCCCTGTATTGCCTGCAACCAGCACATTAAGTTTGGCCTCCTCCTCGATAAAGCACTTTCCCTGGGCGCTGATTATCTGGCCACAGGCCATTACGCCAAAGTAGAGCATTCTCGAGATGGCCATCGCTTGCTTAAAGCAGCGGACACAGGTAGAGACCAATCTTATTTTCTTTATACTCTGACCCGGGAAAAGCTCGGGCATGTCCTGTTTCCTTTGGGTGAGCATAGCCGAGACGAAGTTAAACAGATGACAAGGCAAGCGGGATTGCCCACAGCAACCAGGTCGAGCCAGGATATTTGCTTCATCTCCCAGAAAAACTACGGCGCCTTTCTCAGTCAGAGATTTTCCACTCTGCCTGGAGAAGTTGTAGATACCCAGGGAAAGAGATTAGGCCAGCACCGGGGAATAGCCTTTCATACCATCGGACAGAGGCATGGCATGGGATTGGCCTCCGGCAAGCCCCTCTACGTCACAAGGATAGAGCCTGAGAGCAATAGAATTGTGCTGGGCCATGAGAAGGAGCTCTACAGCCAGAGGCTTACCGCTCGAAAGCTGAACTGGATATCAGGCAAAGTGCCGCGGGAGCCCATTACAGCCACGGCCAAGATACGCTATAAGTCAAAAGAGGCAAAAGCCGTCCTCTCTTTCGGGAATGACTCCGTGGACGTCCATTTCGCCCAGCCGCAAAAGGCGGTAACCCCCGGACAGGCCGTTGTATTCTATAATGCTGATGAGGTACTGGGAGGGGGCATTATTGATCAAATGCAAAGATGAAAATGCAAAAAGCAAAAATACAGATAGAAAATCAAATTTTTCATTTCTAAGTTGTCATTTTGATGTTTGACTTTTGATTTTTGATTTTGGCAAAAATATGTCTCGGTCTCCAAATCTCGATCACGAAAGCGAGCTTAGGTCGCAGGGCTATGAGCTCATCGCTGGCATAGATGAGGTGGGGCGGGGGGCTCTGGCCGGCCCGGTAGTGGCCAGCGCCGTTATCCTTCCCCATCCAGCCAGTTTGACCTGGTTTGAGCTCGTCCGGGATAGCAAGCAATTAAATTTTAGGAAACGGGAATCCCTTTTTGACTTGATTAACAAAGAGGCCGTGGCTGTGGGCATTGGCATCGTCCCCCCTCAAGTGATTGACTCCGTTAACATCCTCAAGGCTACCAAGCTGGCTATGACGCAGGCCGTGGAAAAGCTGCCCAGACAACCGAGCTTCCTTCTTATTGATAGAGTAACTTTGTCTCAATGTCCCATCCCTCAAAGAGGAATAACCAGAGGCGACAAACTGTGTCTCTCCATTGCTTGTGCTTCTATCATAGCCAAGGTCACCAGAGACCGTATGATGGAAGAATTTGACCAAATTTATCCCGGCTATGGATTTGCTCAGCATAAAGGCTATGGAACGGGAGGGCACATATCCTGTCTGCGACAGCTCGGGCCTTCGCCGATTCATCGTCTATACTTTGCCCCTGTCAGAAATGTCATCGCAAGCCAAAATCGTCCTTCTTCGAAAGGAATAGGTGTTGCGCAAACCGAGTTTCCTCTCCCTTGATGGGAGAGGATTAAGGTGAGGGTGATGGACCGCCAGGAAGTCGGCAAGCTGGGGGAGAAAGCAGCCCAGAAATTCCTCAAAAGGCGGGGCTACCGCATTCGCGAGACGGGTTTTCGTTGCTCTCATGGAGAGATTGATATCGTTGCCCAACGGAAGGACTGCCTTGTCTTTGTCGAGGTCCGCACCAAGAGCAATTTGGAGTTCGGCACTCCCGAAGAATCGATAACTCGGGCCAAAAAAGAAAGGCTGATCGCCTCAGCCCTGACCTATACCAATACTCATCAAAACCTCCCCTCTTTATGGCGCATAGACTTCGTCGCAATAGAACTCGATGACAAAGGCAAAACAAAGCGTATCGAGCTTATCGAAAACGCCATCGAGCAGAGCCCCCGGTTTAATTGCTAGCTACCCATATCAGACCGAAGCTCATATTTAGACGGACTTCAATGCGGACTCTTGCGAAGGGATTTGCCTTTTGTCACAAGCATAACACAACGTCATTTTGTGCAGTCAAGCTTGGGTTTTGCTCACCTATTTTAGGGCAAAAGTCAAGTAAACACTTTGTCGGGCGAATGACATTTGACTTTTCTTTAGGATCTGCTAGGATTTTATCACTAGTGCCAAATCAAACATAATAGAGAGGTGTTATGTAAGGAAAATTGGGGGGACGTAGTCAACTGACCAGGAAGAAAATCATAGGCCTTATCATAGCAGCCCTTCTAATAGCCGCAGGAGGGTGTTATGCCCCTGCCGCTGGACCCTCGGGGAATCCAACCTTCGAATTAGCCGCCACCGACCTCCCGGCAAATAATAGGATGATGGTTTACAAGGTGGAAAACCCGGTGGTCACCACTGATTCCGTAAGGGAAATAGGTGGAAAGCTTGGCTTTGAGGGTGGCGCTGGCTATATCGACGGAGAGACGAAAATTGCTATGCTGGACGAGGGGGCAGAGGAGGTAAGGCAACTCTCAGTTTGGGTCAATTCCGGAGCTGTTGAGTATGCCATTGTGTATCCAGATAAGCTATATCCGCCAGAGCCCCCCAACTTGCCCTCGGAGGAGGAGGCAAGGCAAATTGCCATCGATTTCCTGGCTCAGTCGGGGTTACTCCCTCCTGATTCCACAGTAGGTGGTAGCTACGAAGTCGAGGTAGTAACCGGCGGCACCTATGGTATCGAGCAGGAGGTCCCCGAGGAGGTTCTGGAGGAGGGAGGAGAGATAGAACCACAGGTGGCGGAGGAATACGTCACGCATCTACTGGTCAGATTCCATCGCCAGATTGATGGATTTCCGGTCACAGGTCCTGGTAACCAGTTGGGGGTGCGCATTGGAGACGAGGGCGAGGTTATCGCCATACTCAAGGCTTGGAGAGAGGTGACACCCTACAATGAGGTGGCAATCAAGACCTCGGAGCAGGCGTATCAGGAGCTGAAATCTGGCACCGGCTCGTACTATGCACCCCTGGACTGTGAAAAGGTGGTAGTAGAGCAGGTTTATTTGGCATACTGGATGGAACCCCTGGACGAGCACCAGGAGTATGTGGTGCCGGTATATGAGCTCAAGGGTAAATGCCTGGATAAGGATGGGGAGTACCTCGAGGATTTTGTTGGCTGGTGTGAAGCGGTGAAATAGATTCTGGGAGTAAGCTATGAGGAATGTCACCGCGGTATTCTTGTCAGCGCTTATGTTATGGGCGCTCTGGTTATCGGTGCCTGCGACTCTTCTGGGCCTGAGATACCTGAGATAGAGGTAGAGGCTGATTTTATTACCGTTGGCTTCGAAGACTACAGTACTATAGAGCTGACCAAGGGTTCGCCTGAATTCGAGGAAATCAATGATGAAGCTATAAGGATTTATCAGAACATATGTGGTATTTATGAGGAACTGGTACCTCCCGAGTATATAGAGGAGATAAAGTATGATAACAAATTTGTAGAGATAGAACTCATCGAGCCGGTAAGTGTGACCACCTACACCGACGAAGGGGAGGTTTATAGAATATTTGAGTTAGCAGCGGCGATATTTGTGTTCACTGGAAAATACGGATTCGCAGGGTGTGTCCTTAATGGACCGCCTCCAACATCAGAGTGGTCAGATTGGGGCGTGTATTGGAGCAGGCGGAGCTTCGGCAATTTGGAGAATATGGTAGATGCTTTGCTTAGCTAAGCCGACCGAGTTTTGAACCCGCCGTCTGTTGGGACACTGCGCGTATAGCCAAATGTTACCTCTCTAAACCCGCTTCTTCGCCTACTCATCAGCCACAGCATAAATCGTAATTGTATCAACCCGCTAGCTCAGTGAAGCTTGAGGATAGCTTCACCTTCTGCACTCAGGACATATAGCATGCGACGCTTAGGTTACTCTCAGGTATAGCTCTAATACCTCAAAAACTAATTCGGTCGAATCAGCTTCTATTTAGCTGCCCGGGGTGCGGCGTCTTTGAGCTGTCCCGGAAACAACGGCGTGTGTCTTATGTCAACTGGTATGGGGTATCGAACTCATCGAAAACGCCGTCGAGCAAGACTCTCGGTTTAGTTGCTAGCTCTTGTTAGCTTCATTTTTGCAGCTGGCTGATTCGTCAAGTTGTCATTGCGAGCACCTGAAAGGTGCGCGGCAATCTCTGTCCCCTCCACCGAGATTGCTTCGTCGCCTTTGGCTCCTCGCAAAGACAGCGCGGGGGGATGGCGGAGCTTGTTCTCAAGCGTAAGCGAGGAATCTCACTCCCTGCAATCACAGAAGCGGCAAGCCCGATGAATTGGCCGACTACATTTTGATTGTCTGTGCTTACCCTACAATAAATGGCTACTTTCATATTTATGACCTCCGATCCCACTATTCATCCCCCCCATACTTGGCGCCAGTGCACATCTATCACGGGTTTGCTATCACCATATTCAGTTCGGTTGCTATGGCTGCTCTGGTTAATACCTTTGACAGCGGTAGTGATTTAAGAATAGTATAACTGTCGGGATAGGCCAGGCGTGTCACAAAATAGCCAACTCTTAAACACAACTAACCCCGCAGACTTGCCTTCAAGCCGCAAACCTTCGGAAGTACCTCTTGTTGAGGGACGGAATCGGCTCTGGATATTGCTGGGAGTCGGTGGGGTTTCTTTCGCTGTTATCTTCCTGGAAATAGTTTTCTATCAGGTCTTGTCCATCTTCAGTAGTTACCTCACGGCCAATTCCATAATCTCGATAGCTTTATTGGGAGGAGCTGTTGGTGGGTTGATCGGATACTTCACCGCACACAGATCTTCCTTCCCAGCTATGATTATAGCTAGCTTTGTACTTCCGGTGTCTATTCTTTCGGTTCTCGCCTACTTGTTTACGCCAATGGATAGTATCTCATCTATTCTAATCGTCTCTTTGCTTATGATGGCTCCATTCGTCTGCGCTGGTGTGGTGATTTCTATCACACTGGTGAGACTCGATTCTCATGTAACCTACTTTGTAACATTGATCGGGTCTGGATTGGCGGCGTTTCTGGTGAATATGTCACTGGGCAGTTTTCGCGAAGAGAATAGCCTGATATTTCTGGCTGCGCTGACTAGTTTGGCAGCCTGTTGTTTCATCGTTCCCTATCGCGTTGGCCAGGTACGGCGGTGGCTGATGTGTCTGGCTGTCCTGGGTGTGTTAGGCATTCTGGCCGGCGGTATTCTAAACATGACTTATGACTGGTTTAATATTGTAAGAACAAAACTCACAAGAGATAATCCGCGGGCAGAAGTCCTGTTCTCCAGGTCATCATATGTAGGCAGATACGATGTGCTTCAAACTAGTCCTTATGCAACAATGTTGCAGTCATACGAAAACGGGCACAGGAGTGATACAATCCGCAAATTGCCTGCGGAGAACTATCAGATAGACCCACGCCTTCCAAATTGTCTGATTGAGAATCCCGATATTCTCATCATCGGTCTTGCCGGCGATGGCATCACCAAGACTGCAAAGTTTCTGGGTGACAAGGTCTATGGGGTGGAAATTAATCCAGCCATTGTTAGCATGCAGACAAACGAACTAGTGGAATGGAATGCGAACAGCTACGAGGGCATAGACGTATCCGTAATGGATGGACGGAGTTATGTAGAACAAAGTGAACTTCAATTTGATATGATTACCCTAGAGAACACACACTTTAATCGAGGATGGGGTACAGCGGGTACAGGGCGCGAACCAACCCCTGAGTACCTGTACACCTCCGAGGCACTACACAGCTATCTGGACCATCTTACCAGTAACGGAGTTGTCGTCGTGGAAGAACCGGTATTCATTTCCTCACGTGAGGTGCCAGTCTGGAAGTTATTGTTTACGATGCGCCAGGTTGTACTCGAAAGAGGCTATCCGCAGCCCGAACAGCACTTCTTCGTGTTTCAATGGACAACCAAGACCGCCAATTTCATCCAGATTCTCATGAAGAAAACCCCTTTTACTGAGCGAGAAGTCTCTCAACTGCTGAAGTGGCTTGATGATATAGATAACATACGAACAATTGAACAAATCACTGGATCTCCAGTAGGGCCGATAGATGCAAAAACAACCCTATTCCATCATCCGCACCAGGTATCTTCCACAACCGTGTCCCAAGTATTACGCGGAGAGGTCGACGGTGATTTTCTGCAGGAACACAACATCCAGGTGATCACGGATAACCGCCCGTTCATGTTTGACATTGACCCATCTAATTCTAATCTAAAAAGGGCTTACTCTTATATTCTGTATCTGGTGTTGCCACTGGTGCCATTTCTTATCTGGTTTTTAGGTCGACGCAGAGGAGCTTTGCTTGGTTTGCTCCCACATATGTTCACGGTCGCTTTGACTGGTTTGGGTTACTTGCTTATAGAAATTGTACTTATCCAGCGTTATGAACTATTCCTCGGTTCGCCTGTGGCCACTTTCTCAAGCGTTGTCGGAACATTGCTGGTATTTTCGGGCCTTGGCAGCCTGTGGAGTAGGCGCATCAGCAAAAAAGGTGCGTACTATTCTCTGGGTATTATCATCCTATTGCTTATCCTATACCAATACCTGGCTCCATCATTCTTTTCATTTGCTGCGCAACTATCTTTACCCGTTAAGATTATTCTGGCTGTGGTTTCAATCGCGCCCCTCGGTTTTTTTGCAGGAATACCGTTTCCGTATGTACTGAGGTCAGGCAAAATAGAGGTCTCTAGATCCGTTGCTGCGATGCTCTTTGCCGTAAATGCTGCTTTCATGGCTTTGGCAGTACCTCTGGCGTTCAACATTTCGACTAACTGGGGACTTGCCGTAACGTTCTTGATTGGCATATTCATATATGGCACCGTGTGGCTGCTGCTGGTAGCAATACATGGAGGTGGCACACGCAAGATGATAAACTTGCCTGTCGCTGTGTTTATCATTCTGTTACTCGTTTCGCCATGGTTGCCCAGTATGATGAACTGATAGATCGCTACTATTCTTTGTATCGGCCCCGGCGCAGGTCACAGTAACGAAACCTGAACCAACAGGCTCCCACTCACGAGCTACGTGAAGAGTTAGATACCCTGCCCATCTTCCCGTATCGGGTAACAGAATAGTACTCTGTTACCTCACTGCACAAAACAGCGTTAAGTTGTGTTTCTACACCACATTTGCGGACACCTTGAGGTCAAAGGGCATCGGTGTTACGTTGGTCACCCTATCTTGGCTGTCCTGGATGCGGCGTCCTTGAGCTGACCCGGAAACAGCGGCTCGTGTCTTACGTCTACCGGTATGGGGTATCGAACGCCGGTCTGGTGGGTGGCTTCAAGCCCCCTTATAACCGGGTCAAGCCAGTTTGCCGGTATGGTGAAGACCATCTCGTCATCTTGCACCATCGCCCAGACCCTATCGCCATTTCCAGGGAGCACTACCTTTGGCTTCCCGGTCTTGAATGTTTGCAGGACGCCTTCAGTGCAGGTCCCGCCACGGCCGCTGAATATAGACTGCACGGCCACACCTGTTTCCTGGGTGGCTCCGTGCACCAGCCGCATCAACTGAGCGGGATTGCAGAATATCATGACCAGGTCCGGCTCGATTTTGGTCCTCTCCAGTGGAGAGAAGACCACTCCGGCATACTTGCCCTGGCTTAACTTAACCTGCTCTACAGCGTCCATGGTGGTCTTCGCCACATTCTCGTTAGCTGAGTATTTCATTACTACCATGAAATCAATCAGGGCTTTCTTGGTCTCAGATTCAGAGTCGCTCCATCCATAGGTATAGGCAGCAATCAGACAGGCGTTATCATCGGCCGTCATTCCCACTGTCCAGCCGTACTTCCGACACATCGTCATAGCAACGCAGGGATTGGTCTTGAATCCCATGTCCCTGGAAGGACGGCGTATCTTTTCCGGGAATTCATCAACGCCTTTAACCAGCTTAACGGCGATAGGGAAGGTCAGGGGTCTTATAAGTCTGTTCAGTGCTTCGGCTTTTGTAGTCCAGTCTGTCATGGTATCACCTCCAGCTCCAGTTTATCGAGAGCAACGGTTTATAGTACACCGCCCGTAAGCGGTGCTCATGTTATCTTCAAATAAGGCTCTAATACTTCAGGAATTAGTACTGTGCCGTCAGCCTGCTGACAGTTTTCCAGTACAGCAATGAGGACTCGCGGTAGAGCCAGTCCTGAGCCGTTGAGCGTGTGGACAAACTCTGATTTGGCGCCGGGCTCAGGACGATAGCGGATATTGGCTCGCCTTGCCTGGAAATCACTGCAATTGCTGCAAGAGCTGACCTCGAGCCATTCGGCGCAGCCCGGAGCCCACATTTCGATATCATATGTTTTGCAGGCGGCAAAACCGAGGTCTCCAGTGCATAATTGCACCACACGGTAAGGTATGGCCAACCTCCAGCATATGTCCTCGGCGTCAGCTACTAATTTCTCGAGCTCCTCATCAGAACTGTCAGGGTCGGTAACCTTGTAGAGCTCCACTTTATCAAACTGGTGCCCCCGCTTGATACCCCTGGTGTCCGTGCCGGCAGCCATCTTCTCCCGACGGAAGCAAGGAGTATGGGCGACATAATGAAGAGGCAAGCTATCGGCACTTAATATTTCATCACGGTGCAGGTTAGTCAACGGTACCTCCGCCGTGGGTATAAACCAAAAGTCGTCTTCTTCATCGTGATATAAATTATCACCGAACTTGGGCAAATTCCCCGAGCCGACCATACACTCTCGCTTCACCATAAAAGGAGGATAGATTTCTTTATAGCCATGCTCGTTTACATGGACATCGAGCATGAATGAGATAAGCGCTCGTTGAAGATGTGCTCCCAGTCCTTTGAGAACATAAAACCTGGTCCCTGAGAGCTTCACACCTTGCTGAAAATCTATTATGCCCAATTTTTCTCCCAACTCCCAATGAGGCAAGGGCTTGAAGGATAACTCCCTTGGCTTGCCCCAGGTTCGCACTACCACATTATCACCCGCGCCTCTCCCTAAGGGCACGCTCGGGTGGGGTATGTTGGGTAACTCCAGCAACAAGGAATCAAGGTTAGCCTTGGCTTCTTTGGTCTGCTGCTGCAAGGAAGATATCTGCTCTCCCAATTGACGCATCTGGGCGATGAACTGAGGTGGCTTTTCCTTGCTGTTACTCAGTTGTTTGCTGGCCTCGTTATGTCTGGCACGGAGTTCCTCGGTTTGACGAAGCAAGCT
Source organism: Dehalococcoidia bacterium (assembly GCA_049671165.1). GTDB lineage: Bacteria > Chloroflexota > Dehalococcoidia > GIF9 > AB-539-J10 > RBG-13-51-36. The sequence continues at coordinate 40,475 of JBATUN010000016.1, forward strand.
GCGATAACGCCCGTCAATTTCAAGGATATTATCGACAGCAAAGCTATCGCCTCTCTTCCCCAGACCCTGGCGAACAAGCTCAGGGTTTTCACGAATCAGTTTGATATCAAGCATTGGGTCCTTCTCTCTGTTCAGGGTTCAGGCTTTGTCTTCAGTTGCGGGAAGAGTATCACTTCCCGAATAGATTGCTGCCCGGTAAGCAGCATCACCAGGCGGTCGATGCCTATCCCCAGACCGCCCGTAGGTGGCATCCCATACTCCAAAGCCTGCAGAAAATCTTCATCGACGACTTCCGCTTCCTCATCGGCAACCCGTTCTTTTACCTGCTGGCGAAACCTTTCCCTCTGCTCCAATGGGTCATTAAGCTCGGTGAAGGCATTGGCAACCTCCATTCCATACACAAAGCCCTCAAACCTCTCTACCAAGTGGTCATCACCCCGCTTCCTCTTAGCCAGAGGTGACATTTCCACAGGGTAATCCAGAAGGAAAGTTGGCTGAACAAGTTTTGGTTCCACACAAGTGGAAATCAATTCTTCGATCAGCCTGCCCCTCCCTTTGTTTGGGTCGGCTTCGATCCCCAGCTCTGCCATCCGTGTCCTCAGTGAAGCCGCATCGGGGTAGTCTTCAAAATCAATGTCGCAATGGTTTCTTATTGCCTCGCGAAGACAAAGCCTCTGCCAGGGGAGAGCAAGGTCAATGTTTTGGCCGTTGCAAGCAAGCTTTGTATCGCCCAGAACCTCCTTCGCTACATGAGAGAACATCTCCTCAACCAATCTCATTATGTCACTGTAATCGCTATAAGCTTGATAGCACTCAAGTAAGGTGAATTCCGGGTTATGTTCAACAGAAATGCCCTCATTGCGAAAGGTACGCCCTACCTCATAAACCTTGTCAAAGCCGCCTACCACCAGTCTCTTGAGGTGGAGCTCCAGCGCAATTCGCAGATAGAGGTCCTCATCAAGGGCATGATGATGGGTGACAAAGGGGCGTGCCAGCGCTCCGCCGGCACGGGGCTGAAGTACAGGCGTTTCTACCTCCATAAACCCCTGCTTATCAAGAAAACTTCTTACGGCAGTGATGATCTTGCTGCGCAAAACAAAAACGCTTCTACTCTCTTCGTTGGAAATCAGGTCGAGATATCTCTGCCGATAGCGTTTTTCTACGTCAGCCAGCCCATGCCATTTCTCCGGCAGCGGGCGAAGGGACTTACAGAGCATGGCGAAATCGGATACCTCCAGAGTGAGTTCTCCCGATTTCGTTCGGAAGAGCCTCCCTTTTGCCCCGATAATGTCGCCAATATCAATATCCTGCAAGAATTGGTATTTCTCTTGACCCAGAAGATCGTAGCGCAAAGAAAGCTGTATCTTCCCAGAGCTATCGCGAATATCCAGAAAAGACATCTTACCGATAGAACGCCTGGATATGATGCGGCCAGCCAGCGATATGTCCTGAGAACCCTCTTTTTGCTGCTGGAAAAGAGTTATCGCCTCTCGAATGGTGTGGCTGGGATGATACGAGTGTGGATAAGGGTCAATGCCCCGAGCCCGAATCCTGTTCAGGCTGTCCAGCCGCTGCTCAGTTATGCGCTCCAATCTTGAAGTCATCAGGGGTACACCAATCCTAGAATCTCTTTAGCCTCCTCCGCCAGATGCTGAGGCACCATTACTTTAACCTCGCCTAACCCGTCAATTGTGATCCCGTAGATTAGACCAGCGCTCTCATAGCGCAGGAGGACCGGTATACCTTCGCTTTCAAGCCGCCCCTTGATTATCTGCGCCTCCATGTATTTGGCAGTGCGTACAGTGACTAATGGTTCCCTCGCCGACATAGGTATAATCTTCGTTTATTTTAGCAGAAACCGTTTGAGTATTGCTAAAAGGACTGACATTATATAAAATTTGCGCTGTTGCCCAACAAGGCAACAAAACAAATCTGAAGGAGGGAAGGTGATTTGTATGCGCTTGGAAGACATCTGCTACTAGAACTAAAAATCTGCAATGAGGAGGTGCTAGATGACTTGAATTTTCTCAAAGAGTGTCTTAACGAAGCTGCCATCCAATGTGGTGCTACCGTAGTGGGCGAGTCCTTTTATCATTTCTCCCCTCATGGGATAAGCGGAGTGGTCAATATCGCTGAATCACATATTGCCATTCACACCTGGCCGGAACACAGATACGCTGCCGTAGATGTTTTCACCTGTGGGAACACTGTAGACCCGGAGAAGGCCGTCAAGTTGATAACAGAGAGGCTGGGGGCTGAAACCCACTCCTTAATCGAACTTCGCAGGGGGATTATGGAGGATAGCCAAGTTGAGTGCGTAAAATGAAAGACAGCGACCCTGATAAACATAGATGCTTCTCTGATCAAATAAGTCCTGACCTTACTGTGTTGCATAGCACTAAGGAAAGGATATATTCAGGGCGAAGTAAGTTCCAGTCCGTAGATATTATCAATACGGGCAGCTTCGGCATTTGTCTCATCCTCGATGGCAAAATTCAATCCAGCGAGGCGGATGAATTTATTTACCACGAAGCACTGGTACACCCGGCTATGCTTACGCATCCCCGGCCAGAGAGAGTATTCATTGCTGGGGGAGGTGAGGGTGCCACCTTAAGAGAAGTCCTGGCGCATAAGACGGTGAGAAAGGCTGTCATGGTGGATATTGACAAAGAGGTGGTAAGCCTCTGTCGTCGTTTGTTACCCTCGTGGCACCAGAAGGCTTTCGATGACCCCAGGACAGAGCTTCATTTCGCCAACGCCAGAAAATACCTGGAGGAAAGCAGCGACAGATTCGATGTCATCATCATTGACCTGGTTGACCCTTTAGAGGAAGGACCAGCACGTTTGCTATACACACGGGAATTCTACCAAGTAGTCAAACAAAGACTGGGGCCCGCTGGCATTATGTCAGTGCAAGCTGAACCTTCCGAATGGGAGAACTTAGATAACTTCACAGCTATTGTCAATACTCTGAGAACCGTCTTCTCGACAGCCCGCCCCTACCAGGTGCATGTGCCTTCGTTTTTTGGCTTATGGGGCTTTGTGGCGGCCTCTCAAAGCCTTGATCCCTGTGCATTAACGCCAGAGGAAATCGACGCTAGAATTTCAACAAGGATATCCAAGAAGCTGAAATCCTATGATGGCCTTACCCATCAAGCCATACTCACTATCCCCAAGCATATTCGCAGAAAGTTAGCTGCCAGCAAAAGGATCATCACCGATAAACGACCCATCTCTGCCTACTGAGCCTACCGCACAAATTACTTCTTCGCCGTTTCCAGCATCTTTTGGCTAATCTTTTCCAATTCCACCTGAGAGGGGAAATGAGCGCTCCACGCTTCAAAAGTGCGTGGGAGATATCAGAGGACAAACCCCCACAGCTGTGCAAACTCCAGTTACATGGTTAAAAAAGTAGCCTCTGACGCGCCAGTGTCCATATTCTGGATTGTGGTCTGTCAGTCCCCAACTTCTACATCAGATTGGTCGTTGACTGTCAACTTGATTCTCGGCCTTGAAAGGAATTGTCGATCATTAAGTGGGGACTGCCTATGGAAGCTCGGACAATCCACGACTGATTATCTCGTCTCACTTCTTTCTGCTGCCTGTCATACATCACGTACCTCGTTGGCCCCGGGCCACGCCATCGGAAACGCCAAGCCCAGGGGACTTTGTTCCACTCCCTATCCCTTTCATTTGTTGTTCCTGTGTCCTTTCTTGTTCCTGCAGTCTTTCTTGTTCCTCTATTCTTTCCTCCACCCTCTCCCCTATCCTTTCCGACATGACTGGCGATGGAGGAGCCGCAATACCCCACTGCTCTAATTCTTGGACTCTCTGTTGATGACGTATCATCAAATTGGCCATCGCCCCTTCTATGGTTGGTTGGGCTTGTTCCGGTACCTTATCGTAGACCTCCGCCAGCACTCTCAGATGCTTAGTGGTCGCTTCGGCGACAAGTTCTTCCACCCTGGTTACGTTTAAGCCTGTCTCCTGTGCAATTTGGGAAATCTCTTCACCACACTGAGACATGGCCTCAAACTGTTGCAAGGCAATCTCCACTGCATCCACATCCCCAACCCTGGCCCTGACTCTGTTCAACCTTCCTTCCATGACAGCTAGGTTCATCTCAGTCGCCCTTACAGTACTATTCCTTGCCAGAGCCGCCAGGGCATGAAAATACCCCGTTTCTGATATGTTTCTCGCGTGTGCTATGGCTGTCTTTGCTTGATGCGGTACCATATCCCAGACCCCGTCGAGTACCAAGAAATGTCTTGACGTAGCCTCAGCCACCCGTGCCGTTACATTTCCTGTATCCAGCCCTCTATTGCGTGCCTGCTCTATCTCGGTTAGTGTTATATTCAGAGCATAACCATATTTTTCCACAGCCAGATCCAGGTCTTGGGGACGCCCCTTTTCGGCTAAGGTTTCCATCTCTCCTACTCGGCGTTCGGCGAAGCTCAAGGCTCGTTCCACCCTAGCAACATCGTCTCGCACCAGCACCATTGTTAATTCCTCACCTCCCAGCTTTACCGAGTAGAGGGTGTCCCCCGGCAGGCTGGCCTGCGAGGCGTAAGCCGTGCCCGCGCCTAGAGCGGAGACAGCTAATACAACTGCGAGAATGACACCTGCCATACTCGGGCTAAATCTTCTTATGTAAGTTATTGGCTTTACCTGACTGTCATAACGAAACCATGGCCATTTTTTTGCAGACTGCCTGCCATGGATCTGATCCATAAGCCAGACCCGACCCTTTATCTTGAAGGAGGGAGAAGGCTTGACATCCGGTGGCTCTCGAATTTCAAGAGCAATCCTCAGTAGCGGCTCCAATTGTTCACGCATAGACGGATACCTGTTCAGGCAGTCTTCGATACTAGCCCTGCCTGCCGTTATGTCCTCAATGCACTGGGCGAGTATATCTTCAAACTTCCTCAACTCTGTCTCATCTCCTTTTGCAGGGTGCTACGGAGTAGACGCCACTATTGCTCCGGCCCGCCTTGCCCGGACCCGCCTTGCCCCGACCCGCTTTGCCCCGCTCCGGCGTGTTCCTGTATCCGTTGCTCGACTCGCTCCTGTATTGTTGCCGGTATAGTTGGCAGTCCGGAAACCTGAAGCCTCAGCTGTTCCCGCACCTGGATCGCCGTCCGATAGCACGTTAGTGCTTGCTCCATGGCCCTCGTCATTGCTGGCTTAGCTTCGTCCGGCGTCACATTGTAGACCCCATCCAATACAGGGACGTGTTGTGCCATAGCCTCAGCCATGAGCTGTGTTATGTCATCTGCATCCGGTCCTCCGTTGCCAAGTGCCGCCTCCATTCTGACCAGCGACATATTCATTGCGCAGCAATACTTGTCCGCAGAAACTCCCAGGTCTCCCAGACGTTCCCTCTCAGTCAGGGTCAGCATCTCCCTCACTCGCTTGGCCGCGAAGTTCAGGGCCCGTTCTGCTCTGGCAACATCGTCTCCACTCAACATCATTGTTGCGTCTTCGACGCCCAGCTTCACCGAGTAAAGAGTGTCACCGGGCAGACTATCCTGTGCAGCGTAGACGGTGCCACCCAGCGCAGAAAGAACTACTACAATTGCCACAATAATAGCTATCCTTTTCATTTCAACCTCCTTCTCTACAGAATTCTTCTCATTCAACCAATATAACGAGGGGCGCTCCATTTTGTTACAGGCTTCTCTGTTCTTCATCCTTTTCCAGGATATTGCGGAGTTTGACCAGCGCCCGGTGCAGGATCACCCTGATGTTTCCCTCTTCTTTCTTCAAAACAGAGGCGATTTCAGCAAATTCGAAACCTTCGATGAAACGCAAGATGACCACCTGCTGCTCGTCGCTGCGCAGCTTCAGAATCGCCCTTCGCAAACGCTGCTGCTCAAAACTGGCTTCGGCTGTCCGCTCCGGGCTTGATGCTGCATCGCTAGCCAAGACCTCAGCTTCGAGATATGCCGTGTCTTTTCTAGTCCGGTAGAAATCTACCACCAGGTTGTTGCTGATGGTCATAAGCCAGGCAACAAATGGGCTTGCCGCTTTTTTGTACCTATGGATGGCCTGCCAGGCCTTGAGGAAGACCTGTTGGGTCAGGTCCTCAGCGTCCTGTTCATTGCCTACACGGTAATAGATGTGTCTATATACCCTGTCGATATGCATGTCATACAGCCTCCCGAAAGCCTCAGGGTCATGACCAACAGCTCTCTGAACCAACGTAGCTTCATCTGATGTTGGTTCTTCAGAACGATCGCGATTCACTCGTGTACCTCTTTCAACGAACAGGTTGCCGAAATGTTACAGGGAGTCTGTTATCCGACGGTTGTTCATTGAGAATCTGCAGATAAATATGCCACGCCAGAGAGAACACAATCAAGTCTGGGACTGTCAAATACACATCATTGAGTTTTGTTCAGCTAGAGTGAACAAACCTTTAGATTGTCGAGTAGCTTTCTGCCGGCGCAAAGTTGGAGCACACAGGAGAACTCCTACGAAGGCCTTAGCATACACCGAGGTCGTGCTATAAAGAACATTCAACTATCTCAGCTCTAGATTGGGCTCTGTTCTGCAGGTTGAGGATCGGAAATCGGTCCCTGCCAGGCTTGAAAATGAATAGAAAGAGGAGGCCGCGAGGCCTCCTCTTGCCGTCCATTCGGACAATATGTGGGATCTTTGCTGCCAAGGTAACGGCCTTTGTGTCAATCACCCACTATGTCCCGACTGTGTCTGACTTTGCTACCTTTCTTCTTGATCGTTCTAGATTTTTGGTTTGCCTAAACAGCGTTTCCCTGTCCATGCGGGGCGGGTTCACCCGTTAGACCCCATAGATTGGGGATACAATCACCATAGGGCTCATCACAAGGGCACGTCTCATAGTTGTAGTTATTCTGGGCACCCTTAGCGCTATCACCTGCTGCCAGAAGACTGCCTGTAACGAACACTGTCAGAAGGGCAGCCAATAACAGGGCCAATCCTAACATTCCAAGAATTCTTTTCAAAATGATCCTCCTTAGTTTAATTTCTTGGCCGTTACCTCTGACATCCATAACGAAGAACGAGCGAAATTGTTACAAAAAGCCGACCGAAAAGTCTTAGGATGCCAGTGTCTCAGGATGCGGGCTGCCAACTGAGGAAGGGATGAGTCTGCTCCGTAACGATATTCCAGGCGAAGGTATCGTTGGTCTCGCCAGGGGCGACAGCTGTTATGTCCCACTTGCTGTCCAGTCCTTCTGCTGCCGTGTCTGCGAAGGTGGCGATATCCTGCATTGCCGCAGTGGTCTTCCCCGTTCCCCCATCACTCTCATTCATGCGGGAAGTGCTGATATCCCAAAAGGAATTGCTCACTATGCCCCAATTTGATCCCACCAGACCCCCGACAAACGAGTAGCCAGTCACACTAGCGGTCGCGTACGAGTTGCTCACAATGCCCGTGGAATCATTATCTCCCACCAAGCCGCCAACATACCATTCCCCAGTCACGCTGCCAGTGGAATAGGAATTGCTCACGCTGCCCTGATTGTCTCCGACCAGACCACCAACGTAGTCAGCGCCAGTCACACTACCGGTAGAATACGATCTGGCAACAGTTCCTGCCAGATTACCTCCCACCAGACCACCGACAGCCCATTCCCCAGTCACGCTGCCGACCGAATAGGAGTTACTCACTGTGCCACGGAAATCACTGCATCCCACCAAACCGCCAACATCCCAATGACCAGTCACGGTAGCGGCGGAACAGGAATTGCTCACACCGCCCGCATTACCCCCTACCAGGCCACCAACACAGTCAGCGCCAGTCACGGTACCGCCTGAATATGCGTTGCGAACATCTCCCCAGTTCTCTCCGACCAGGCCGCCAACCGCCCAATCGCCTGCCACATCGGCGTTCAGCACCTTGATATTCTGGATGACCCCTCCCACATCAACAGCAGCGAAAAGCCCTATCACAGTTTCGTCAGGGCGGTTAATAAACATGTCACCTATCTCATAGCCCCGACCATCAAAAGTCCCTGTAAATGGGTCGTCAGAACTCCCAATTGGCTGCCAGCCTTTTCCCTGATTGGCCGCATTGCCCGCGAGCTCTCCATAACCAGCAGTGGTAGAATCGAGGTCGTTCATCAGAAGGTAGTGGCCACCTAAATTACCTCTAACGGCGTACAGGTCATGCCAATTTCGTATTTCCAGGTAGTTAGGAGCAGGATCACAGCCTATCATCCCCGCCATTAAGCTGATGGCAGTTAGTAATATACCAACCAGCGCTAGCCAATGGTGTTTCCCTGGTCTGCGTACCGTCTTCATATTCCCCGCTCTTTGCGACATCTTGCTTCTTCCAAAATAATAGTCGGCCGGTCTTATCATATCACCGGCGATGCAACGCAGCTCCGCACTGTCGTTCGGGAGCTGTCGGCGAGTGGTCTGCAGATGACTATGCCATGCCAGAGAGAGTACAGTCAAATGTGAGACTGTCGAATACACATGGCAGACGATCGCCCAGTCGGCACCATCTACAAAAGCTCACATAAACCCCGACTGCTGGCATCGTTTTGCTTTCTTCTGGTGTCAATGACGAAACCAGGCGAGGCCACGCATATTCTCGCCAAGCCCTTCAATGCTCTGGACTTTTTGTCTCTTCCTGGGCAGAACCCGCCACCTCTCCTTCCCCTTCTTCTCCCTCTTCTACCGTCGTAAGATACAGGTGGCTCGTGCTTGATTTCACCCGTGGCACCACCTTCCCACCGCAATGAGGACAATCCAACTCAACAGCTTGTCTGGTACTAAAGCCGATGCTGACAATTCCTACGACCGCCAGCGCTATTCCTACGCCCATTACCACCCACCAGACTCTCTCCCCGAAGTCAGGCCTCTTCAAAAAAACGCCGAGGATTATCAGCGCCGCACCCAGAATCACCCACACCAGCACCGTTAGAATATCGTATCTTTTATAGGTCATTCTGCCACCTCCTGTGATAGACTATGAATAATAAAGTAGCATCTACGACCGATCTTGTCTAGCCCTTCCGGGCTTGCCTCAAGACTCAGACATAGGACTATGATTGTCGTATCGCGAGATATTCCTCCCATAATCGTGGCTGATTTTCCCGATTCCAGACGACGCCTTCTAAGGTCAAGCTTTTTGCTATCCGTGATTCGAACTACATCAGCTTTTGGCGGAGGTGGCTTCTCGGGGTACCAGTTTCATGGCGTTCGATGGGCACACATAACGGCAGATGCCACAACCAATGCACCGATTGAAATCGCGAACCACCAAATCGCCATCCATTTTCAAGGCTTCCATCCAGCACCGATCGATGCAGGCGCCACAGCCGACGCAAGCATCATCGTCTATACTTATGACCCAGTTGGCAATAACGAACTGGCTGGGCAACGGAGAACGTTTAGCTGCCCTAAGTATGAAACAGTGGCAACCGCAGCAGTTGCACAGTAGGTCGATGTATCTGTCCCGGCTGTTGGCATAGTCATGTACCAGTCCGGCTTTCTCCGCCTCGTCAATTCTCTGTCGAGCTTCCTCTTTGGAAATGAGGTTGACGAAGCCGTAGCTCTGAGCGAATTGTGCCGATGGACCAAAAATCATACAAAGGTTGTCCTTCGGTTTGTCACAGGGTCTGTCAAGTAAATCGCCCTGATGACGGCAGACACACGTCCCAGCAGCAATATACTCAGTCTTGTCAATAAGCTTCATCACTTCCTCGTAAGGCAAGACAGTAGTCTTACCGTGGATTTCCTGCTTCACGACAATTGTTCTAGTTTTGGGCTTCTCAATGGCAGCAGGTGTCGGGGCAGGAGGCGCCATGCTCTTCACTGCCTTGCCATAGCTTTTGAAAAGCTGTGCCAGACGCCTGGTACGTTCATCCTTACGGCCGTGCATGAACTGCAATTCGATGATGCCCGGCACGAGCGGCATGAGTTCATAGAATCGCTTACCAGCTTTCTCCTTGACTCTCACCAAGCCTCGGTCTGCCATTTCATCGAGTTGTCTACTTAACCTGGCAACATCAGATGTTTTCATTTTAGCGGCAAGCTCCTCGGGAGACACCGGATCAACGGGCATGCTGGAGGCAATCTCCGCCTGCTCGGAAGTAAACAGCTCTGCAGCCAGAACATAGAACTCATCGCAGGGTATTGAAGGATATGCCATACTACGGGTATTGAGCGCCTCAGCCAGTCTGTTATACACCTCTTCTGTCATTGTTTTCTCCTTCTAATTTGATGTTTGGTGCTGGTACAAATGCAACACGCTGATGCCTCCGTAATTATATAGCGTGTGAAGAGGCGCAACAAGACGCTGGGTTTCAGTCGGCACTCTCTATGAAAGCTCGAATGACCCCGAACGACGGCATCATTTCGCTTTCTTGCGCTGCATGTCGTATATCATGTCCCTTATTATGCCTTTAGCCAGCACCCGTCTAATATCGGGCAGATTGCGGATCAGCATGAAGAGGTCAATGGCTAATGCATAACGTACCAGTGACAACGAGCCTTCCAGCAGCCAGACAAACAGTGGCAACAGGGCAAGTCCAATGATTACAGCTCCCCCGAATTTACGACTGGCAAAGAACGGAATCGCCACTACTACCAGTGTAACAAGTGTTGCCATTGGAGCCAGCACGAGGAAGATCCCTATGATGGTGGCTGAACCTCGGCCGCCGCGGAAACCTGCGAACACAGGAAAGTTGTGTCCCACCACAGCAGCAAAACCAGCACCGAAGATCCAGAGTTCTGAAACGTTTAGAGCCTGGACAATCAGTATGACCCCTGCCCCCTTTGCGATATCGAAGAGACCAACAAGAACGCCTTCGTGAGTGCCGATTTCGCGCATAACATTGGCGCCACCCATGTTGCCTGAGCCGATTGTCCGGATATCTATGCCTTTCCTTACGCGAGACACAACGTAGGCTGTAGGAATCGAGCCTAGAAGGTAGCCGATGACCACGCTGAGAACACCTAGTGGCATACGCTCACCTGAAGGGATGGCTCACACTCTATTCGCGGCAACATCGCATCCTTGGACTTGCTGAAATAGATTTCTTGGATAAGCTCAATCCGCTGCTTTTTTTCCGTCATCTTCTACCGCTGCTGGGCGGCAGATTATCTGTCTCCCAGCACGGTAACAACAATGAGACCAGGTCCGGTGTGTGTGCCGATAACAGGGCTTGTACGCGAAAGGTAAATAGGGATCTGAGGATACTCTGAGCTGAGCCTCCGGACTAACTTGTTCGCCTCGTCTACGTCACTGGCATACTCTACAGCCAACCCTTCAACATTGCCAAAGCCTGTGGCAAAGTCGTACAGGCGGTCTATCGCCTTAGCCCGAGAGCGTTCCCGAGCAACGGGATACACTTCGCCATCCTTAAGGCCAATGATCGGGTTCACCTTGAGTAACGAACCAAGAAAGGCCTGCGCCTTGCCTATGCGCCCGCCGCGTTCCAGGTATTCAAGAGTATCAAAGGCAGCACGCATGTCTACCCGGCGCATGGTACCACGGGCTGCATCCAGCACTTCGTTAAGGCCGGCCCCAGCTCGGGCTGCTTTGGCAGCAGCAATTGTTATGAAACCCTGCGCCATAACCGCCCATTGCGAGTCCAGGACTTCCACACGACATCGCTTCTTCATCAACCCCACAGCTTGTAACGCCACCTGATAGGTGGCACTGAGCCTGGAAGTCAAACTGATAACCACGATCTCGTTTGTTTTTTCGGCAAGCTTATCGTAGGCATCGGCGAAAGCCACTGGTGGGGGCACAGATGTCGCAGGCAAAGCCTTGCTGCCCCTTAGCCTCTCATAGAACTCGTCAGGACTGAGGTCGAGACCGTCTCTGTAGACGTCGGTGCCAAAGCGGAGCACAAGCGGAACCACGGTAATCCCAAACTCTTCGGCTACCTGAGGGGGCAGGTCAGCTACACTGTCAGTCACAATAGCTACATTAGGCACGTGTATTATCCTCTCCTCCACCAAACAACCCAATTAACATCATTCTGTGTCCATACGAGACTGGAATAGTCCGGGTCACCCGTACATACAATGCTGCTTGCTCAAGAATCGCATGATGAAATGCCTTCAAGGCGGGGCGGGCCACCAGAGCGGGAGGAGCCATTAGTCCAGTTGCGATATTATCTCCAGCCTGTAAGTTCGGCCTTTAGCAGCATACTTCCCAGTGCCACTAACCATAGTGAAAAGGCGATTCCCACGCCTAAAACACACAGTCTTAACGTATCCCCCTGCTGGATATCCCCTATGACCAATTTGGACAATAAATAAACAAGACCAATCCCCGCCGCTGCTAGCATAGAGTATGCCACTACGCGCCAACCTTTTCGTGTCAAAAGCTTGTTTATTAGCATCGCTCCCTCCCTGGCCTAATATCGATATTATACCTTATGGAGATCATCCTGAAAAGTGGGAGAGAGAAAGCCAGGTCACTTTGAAATTGACACGTCATGATTAGAAGGATAGGATTCAATAGACAGAGAAAAACCAGATAGAAATGAGAATCCCATGCAGGTTGAGTTGATATACAATCCTTCTGGTGGACAGGTGGTCGTCAGGTACGAACTCGACAATGTAGTTGCCTTTCTAAGCCGCTACGGGTGGTCTGTCACCTTAAGAGAAACCAGCAGGCCGCTGGAAGCGGCCGAACTAGCCCGCCAGGCTGTCGATAGGGGTTCACAGGTAGTTATTGCTGCCGGTGGCGATGGCACTATCAACGAGGTAGCAAACGGACTGGTGAACACCGATACAGCGCTGGGAGTACTCCCTGTGGGCACGACCAATTCATGGGCATTACAGATGCGCATCCCGGCCCTGAATCCCTTGCTGCCAGGCACTCAAGCCGTCAAGATGATTGCAGCCCTGCAGGAAAGGGTTGCACGCCCATTACTCGCCAACTACTACCGAAAGGTACTATTGGACGCTGCCCGAGTTCTCGTAGAGGGACGCACTGTTGCCGTCGATATGGGTGAACTCTCCGGACGCTACTTCCTAATGTGGGCAGGCATTGGGTTTGATGCTGCCATCGCCCAGAGCATACCGCTGAAAGAAAAAAGGACATTGGGTTCCTGGGCGTATGTGCTCCCGGCAATCGAGTCAGCCTCCCGATACTCCGGTACTGATGCCTGGCTGAATCTGGATGGGAAAGTTGTAAAGGTCACCACGCCGTTCATTGTCGTCAGCAATATCCAACTCTATGGCGGCATGATAGCGATTGGAGCTAAGGCCTGTGTGAACGATGCCAAGCTAGATGTGTGCATTTTCAAGGGAGGCGGTTTCTTCACCTTTGTGCAGCAAGCCATGAAGGTGCTCACGCACAGACATCTGGAAGACCCGAAGGTAGAGTACTACCAGTGCCGTGAAATAGCTGTCGAGTCAGCACCCTCATTGCCGGTTCATATAGACGGTGAGCCTTTTGGTAGGACTCCAGTCACCATCCATACCGTGCCCTCATCGCTGAAGGTGATAGTGCCCAAGATTGTGCCGGCTAATTTGTTTAGCCCGCTAACCTGCTTTTCAAATTTGTGAGAGCTTTAGAGCAGAGAAGTTGATGGGAAAAGATATAAAAAGCGCCAGCAGTGAAAAGCCGGCGCTTCCAAATTTCTTGGTGGAGGTGGGGGAGGTCCCAACTCTATAGTATCGAAATTAGTCCCCACAACCTCAAAGAGCGGCAGGCTTTGACGCTTGTGTTCAACTGGCATCACGGATACAACGAATGTAATTGTAGATACGGATTGCGTCACCTTGCGGGCCACGTCCATAGGGGTAGTCGGCCGGGTCGCCGCTTTTAGGGTCGCTTCGTTGGGCACCGGCGCCGTGAACGTCAATCCACGAATTCCCCATGTAACCAAACGCCTCACCAAAGGCGATATAGACAGCAGCACCACCGCCGCCTGTTGCGTCCGCATGGGTGGTACTGGTCCAGTAGAACGGATAGTTGATTTCATCAAGCTCATCAATTATCGATGTTACCTTGAAGACCGGATCAATCGCAGCCGAATCTGTGGTTTGAGGCGATCGGGTATAGTCAACTATGCTCTGTAGTTCCTCGGCGTTTGGCAAACGCCAGTCGTTATAGCCGAGGTGATTGTCTTCGTTCTTTTGCTGAACCCACGCCAAAGCATCTCCCCAGTCCATTCCCTCGCCGCTATCATCCTTGGACCACATCAAGCCCGTGGCGTTATCAGTGATCGTTCCATCACCATTGTCCACGAAATTGTTGACACCGTAATTCAAATTGCCGCGCACATAGCGGACGAATTCTGTCATAGGTTGTCCCTGAGGGCCGGTGTCCCTGGGATAGCCCTTGATGCGCCCATCGGCGAAATTGACACCAAAGACAGTGGCAGCGCTATTCATAGTCGTACCGACATATTCGGTCGAAGACCAGTACTGGGCATCAATGATCCGTTCACCAGCGCTTATATCACCATATTCGAAGTCAAAGTAGTCCGTGTCGATAAAAGGCACTGCGGGCTCGACGCTCTCCGGAGCGGGATCAGTACCGCTAAAAAGTATCAGCGAGTATAGTTCCTTGATAGTCGGAAGCCGCCAGTCATCGTATCCGGCAAGATCAAAGTCTGTGGCCCCCGCTACAGCCTCATCGTATGTTACCTTGTCGCCCGGCGTCTTCTGCCACATCAGGCCGGTATTAAGATCGGTAACAGTGCCGTCTCCATTATCCTGATAAGAGGGCTGAATGCCTTGATACTGGGCATCCTGACCGTAGAATGCTTCACCAGACTGGGGGCAGGCGATTTCTTGAGAGTTGTCGTAGCATTTTTCCTGGCCGGTATCCACAACAATATAACTTAGATTGAACTCTGTCGGTTCTGGTTCCGTTATTTCCTCACCACAGCCAGCAGTGCCGAGCAGCAGTGAGATGCTTATTGCTATTACGAGAAGCAATCCTACTATTTTGCCCATCTTGATTTTCCTCGTTTTCATTTTACTTGTTCAAATGCTATCAAACAAATGTTAAGAAAAATGCTAAAACCGAAGCAATACTGGGGGAGTCAGTCAATAAGTAGCGAAACTCTAGATTGTTGAAACACCCGAATGGACGGGGAGATCGGGGTTTCATCATCAAAGCCTCATCCAAATAGAAAACACTAGCTCTGCAAAGCTAGTGCCTCCAAATTTCTTGGTGGAGGCAGGGGAGGCCCCAAATTCATCACACCGAAATCAATTCTCTACATTCTACTTCAACGTCGGGCATTGGTGGCGGTATTTAAATAGGTCCTGCTAGTCTTCAAAAAGGAATTTAACACTGCTTTTTCTCTTTCTAGTTTCATTATTTAACAATTAGTCATAAGGTAAAATTTCAAGAAATAGCACGTTTATCACCCCATCCCGGGCGAAAGAAAGAAATAGGAAAACAAGAAGCCTCCTTGCGCGAGAGGCTCATGTTACTAAGAGGGTAGTTGATGGCTAGTAAGAGATTTCACTCATAGGACGACCAAATGTGGCAATTCGAGTTCCCACATCTGGACCGATCATCAAAACATGGCTGATTATTTCGCCAAATTCTTACCACTCTTCAGAACGACAATCGCAGCGACCACACTCAGCATGACAGTGTAGACACTATAAAAAATGAACACGTTCATTGGCGCCAAATCCATTGGAATGAGCACAGCTAAGAATCCCGTAGAGCTGGCATGCATTAACTGAGCAAGCAGTAGGCTTTTTGTATTGGTGTAGACCCACACAATCAATACACGCAAGACGATCATAAAAACGACAAAGACAATGAAATATGGCACCCAGTATCCACCTAGACTTCCATAGTTACCCAAGAAATCAGCCACTATGTGCCATACCCCATGGATGAGGCCGAGATAAAGACTAGTACTTAGAATACTACGCTTCAATCCGCCCATCCTGTGGTATGCAAATCCCATCCATCCTGTCTCTTCTAAAAATCCTGCGACAAGGCCCGTTAGTATGCCAATGCCAAAGAAGGTTGGAGCAAATTCTGAAGAAATAAGACCTGCTAACACTAGTGATACTGTTAGGAGAAGGACTGGAAAGATTAGCAGTGTGGTGTACCAGCGTACTTCCACACGCCTGACCTTCATGCGAGCAAATAAGTTAAGAAAGCCTTGTTTACCATCGACAATACAGCTCATTATAATGCTGGCTATGAAAGGTCCGAATAGCATTGGTATAGCCATTAACCCGATATCGTTGAAACCTATTTCATCACCACGTAGGTATTTTGGCCCCACCGCCAGAAAGCTGCCGAGCCAGGCAATGAGAAAAGCTAGAAAGAAGTAGCTGGCTAAGGGATGTCTTTTACTGTTTGTTATAATACTCATGTCCTCTAAACTTTCCTCCATAGTTATCAACGGTCGAAGTATCAAAACCCTTGTTCGTCTTTTTACTATAAAAAGACGATACTACAATCGAAAAAGCAATATTGGCATACAACAGTACCATCCTCTAAACTCCTATGTCCAGTGGAATTATTCGGCCATTTTGCTTCATTTTAGACAAAAAGATCTGTAATTTTAAACCGAGTAATGGTTTTACGTTAAAATGGTTTAGCTTTGATTCTTGGGTGAATTTGTCCGTGAAGGGCGATTAATGGCATCAAGAGGCGATAACCGATTGCCCCCAGGAGCAAGTGACAGCTCGTTATCCCCACCTAGTACATTCCAGCAGTATTCAAGGCCTTCCTACGCGCCTAGTCTCAAAATGTCCTCATCATCCGACAGTTCATCGCCAAGCAGATGCACGTCAATAAGGTGCTTCTCCCACTCCTGCCGCTTTTCTCGGTCCTGCATGGCCTGCAATATGTAGTAGCAACCAACTTGGAGCGTGTGTTCGGTGACTACATAGCGCGGCACTTTGAGAATTGTAGCCAGGAATTTCACAGCTAATACTAGCTGCGCATCGATGGTCATGTCGAATTGGCGTCGTGTGATAGCTTTGACATGTCTTCTGTCATCTAAATGAATGTATTCGGCCTTCACTCTACGCAAAAACTCGACAATCATGTCCTGTTTCTATGTTAGGTGTGTTACATTTATACATTTCTTGTGTTTCCATGTATTTCTAGACCCAAAATCTAGAAATGCAACAATTACATACGGAATAGATGCAATTTCTCACAATTTTCGTCAAATTATGCTCAAAAATGCTTCAATTCTGATGGAGTTACCAAGTAAGCTTCATTTCCCTTCAAGCCAAGCCTGCTGGCAAGGCTCAAACTTGAAGGGACAGAGGATTATTCTTCCTCTTCTGGGCTTTCCTCGATGGATTCCTCGGCATCAGCAACCATGGAGTCATAGAGTTGGCCCGGAATGCGGACTCTATCCGGCTCTACGCCCAATTCTTCGAGGTCATCCAGCAAGTGCTTCAGGTTGGGCATGTTTCACCTCCTTGTTTTAGATTCAATCGCATTATACAAAGGGTGAATTTCTGTTTGATTTACTGTTTGGAGTTCGAACGATACCGTCAGTGCAGTCGGGGCTTTGAGAAGGCGACAGTTGCCTGTAGAGGATTAGACTGGACACAAATCATCAATTTGCTTAATGAAAACATCAGCGGTTGAAGCTGGTTGGGCTCATAGCCGGGAGGTCGTTGGTTCAAATCCAATCGCTGCCACTTTTTTTATGTTCTTTTGTTAAAAATAGTAACTTAAAGATAAGATAAGTAATATTGAAATTGTTAAAAACTGCTATTATAATCATTAGATTAGCAGCATAAACAACTAGATATTAATCAGGAAGCTTCGGACCACCGCCTTTTTATGGTCACTATGGCAGTGGCGAGCAAACGGTGAAACCGGCCTGAAATGGTCGGTCTTATTTATGAAAGGAGGTGTAAACGCAGAATTACTATTAGTCAGAAACATAATTCTAACTCTTAAATAAAGGAGATAAAAATAGATGAAGAAAGCATGGAGATTTTTTTACATAGGAATAGCTGTTATATTGATCTCAGCCTCGTTTGCCGTACTTCCAGTCGCAGCAGGTGATTCTGAAGCAAATAACATGCCGCTATCAGAATTCCCACGCAACGAGATGGCCCCGGATGGTTTAGATCCTATGGACTTAACCGTAGAGGACCTTGGTGAAAAAGAGATCGCCATCCGTGAGTACGCTGCCGAGGTTGGATCAGCTATAGCTACCAAAGTCTCACCGATTGGCCTACCGGCGGACGTAGGAGATGAATTCGTATTTACTGTGAGTGATGACTTTTTGGGTATTGAGTATGATGAAGATTTTGCGGTTGTTCGTGAAGGTACGCATGGGCTCATATTAGTCACAAAGGATGCTGTTCTTAGTTATGATGGTACCAATTACTATTTTGCAAATCCTATTGGTGATGACAGTGAACCCTGGTTGCGCTCGCAAGATATTATTACCGATGCACAACTAGACTATATGCTAGCCGAGTTCGATAATACTATCTATCCTACGGTTACCAGTATTTACGGGGCCCCGCTTCCTCGTGGCGAAGAAGGCCAAAAGGTATGGACGCTTCTATTCAATATTCGTGATTATGCTTACTATAATACAGACGCAACTTCTTATGCTGCCGGCTATTTCTCAGCAGCATCAAGTTCTGCAAATAACAAGAATATAATGCACATTGACACCTATGATTGGGCAAACCGAACAGGTCCTGGTCCCCATCCTGGCCCTGGAGATTCTCGACCATATCTTTATGAAGGAATCTTTGCCCACGAATTTGAGCATCTAGTACACTTCGACATAGACCCTGATGAACCATCCTGGGTAGATGAAGGATTAGCTGACCTAGCCGGATTCTTCTGCGGTTATGGACACCAATCTGGACATATAGCTTATTATATGGTCTATCACCCCTTTACTGCCCTGACTTTCTGGGGAAGTGGGCTTGAGGATTATGGCGCGAGCTATCTGTTCCAACTCTACTTGTTTGAGCACTACGGAGGTGCCGCTTTTACTTCAGCTCTGGTGCAGGAACAAGCTAATGGCATCGAAGGTATTGAAAATACGCTGGCAGCTTTTGGCTATAAAGACAGCTTTGATGAAATATTTGATAATTGGACCGTAGCCAACTACCTGGATGATACTAGAAAGGGTGGTGGTAAATACGGTTATAGTACTCTTGAAATGGGAACCATCGATTCTTGGGGTTATACAATAGAGTACGCTCTTGGTAGTATGTGGTGGGGTCTACCCGACACAGCTCCATTTGCTATACCCTCGTCGTGGTTTGGGGATCCCCAACCTTATACCGCACACTACTATCGTTTTAATAACAACGATGGGGCAATAGCCTGGATAGATGGTGATGATTTCGCTGGTACCCTAGCTTATAGTGGAACCTATGAATGGTATTCAGATGCCGAAGCCTGGGCATGGCGTAGCTTTTGCCAGAACTTCACAATCCCAGCAACAGGGGCGACCCTCAATTTCATGACCTATTTTGAGATCGAAGGTGATTGGGATTATGGATATGTTGAGGTATATGACCAAAATACAGGCGAGTGGTATACATTAGATGCAGCAGGTACCGTTAATTATGTTGCCTATAGCCAAGACAATCCCAATACCCCTGATGAAAGAGAGCCCACCGCTTACGAGGCGGCCGGACGCTGGCATGCATTTACAGGGTATAGTGGCGGCTGGATGCCGGTTTCAATGAATCTCACTCCTTTTGCTGGTCATGATATTGACCTTTACTTCACTACCTGGCAGGATGGTGCCTTTACCCTCCAGATGATGTATGTGGATGATATCGAAATCCCAGAGATAGGTTTCTTCGACGATGTTGAGGCTGGAGAAGATGGATGGACATCAACCGGATGGTATGTAACAGACGGTATACAAGATAATGGTTTTGGTGTAGTCGTTATTGATACCAAGTGGGTACCAACTGCTCGTTATCCAGAACCAGTTGGTAACCATGCAATGAGCTTGCACAGAATAAAGACAATGAAGATTGATGCAGCTACCCAAACTGGTTCTCTAAAGATTCAGGCGACGCCAGCTAATTCAGGTAGGGTTGCCGTTGCTATTGTTGCAAACCACGCAGATCATATACTTCCATCAGCATACACTTTTGGAGTAGACATTCCATAATTGCCAGATATTAGCTAAAGAATGAGCGGAGGGGTCAACCCCTCCGCTCATTTCATACTAAGACTGATGAAAGCCGCCGTACGGTATCCCTTTCACCCTCTACCACTATAGTTCTAAGAGAGTATAGAAGACTTCAAGAGGAAATGCGGCAGTCTCTTGGCTCGACACTTACCGATGAAGACTTAGTATTTTGCCAGATAGACGGCAAACCACTCTTACCAGATAGCAAAACACATGCTTGGATGAAGTTGGCAAGACGCGCTGGTCTGAAAGGCGTTAGACTACATGATGCACGGCATACCCATGCTTCTATTATGCTAAAGCAAGGTATACACCCAAAGATAGTTCAGGAGAGACTGGGGCATGCCAGTATACAAATAACACTTAATACTTATAGTCATGTAGCTCCTGGTCTACAGCAAGCCGCCGCAAACCATTTTGACGATATAGTGTTACCAGAAATAACAGCTGAACTTAGAAAAGAGGCTGTTAAGAATGATTATTAGCAGGAAACTATTTGGAAACTTGGCCAGAAATCTTACCCCTTGGACGTGGAAGAATGGGTTTACAAATCAGAAAGATGTGAAGCCATCTCAGGGATGCAACTCTCTGGAAACATCCAAAGGGAGTGCACCAGTTGCATTGCTGGGTACCTCATGATACTGAGCGTATACTTGACTTTCGAAATTAGTTCTATACTAATTGCGATAGATACGTACATCATTACACAAAGAAAAACCATGCTAATATGGCTTCTATGAATATTATTGACAGGTTCGGTTGATAGTTCTAGACTATTCATCACCGTAGTTTGACTACGAACTAAGATTGACTAAGCAAGGAGGATAGTCATGGAATGGAAGGACCTTCTTATTGATGGTTACAGCCGTGTCCCAGAGTTCCTGGAAAACGTGCTCAAAGGCCTAACTCAGGATGATTTGGATTGGCAGCCAAAGCATGATTGTAACAGTATTGGTTGGCTGGTTTGGCATCTAACACGCCAGCAAGACGCCCAGATTGCCTCTTTAACAGGTGGGAAACAGCTCTGGGTTACGGACAAGTGGCATACCAAGTTCGGTCGACAACCTGAGCCTGATGATGTTGGATTCGGACATAGTCCGGAGCAAGTTTCAGCGTTTAAATCACCGGAATCAAGAACACTATTAGGTTACAATCGTGCGGTGGTAGAACGCTCCAAGCAGTATGTTAGGTCCTTATCCGAAAACGACCTTGATAGAGAACTAAACGAGCCGTGGTTTCAGCCGCTACCGACAGTTGGTGTACGCCTGGTTAGTATACTGGATGATAGCGTTCTTCACGCCGGTCAAGCGGCTTACGTTCGAGGTATGTGTCAAGGGAAGGGCTGGCAGAAATACTAACCATCCCCAAATCTCTGGGAAAAACGGTCAGGCAGAAGGCATATACCAATATCCCATACAGAATGGCTTATTAGCAAATTGAAGGAATGTGAGTCGAAAGTAGAGTGGCGAAAGGGGCTCTGTGGCATATGCCCAGCTGGTTGCTGGGTGGAGGTTGGGTTTGACAAAGATAAGCTGGTTGATATCCGGGCCGATAGTAGTCATACACTAGGTATGATATGTCGGCGTGGTAAACATGCACCGGAAATAGTCTACTCTAAACACCGAATCAAACATCCCATGAAACGCGTGGGGCCCAAGGGCTCATACGACTTCAATCGTATTAGCTGGGACGAAGCATATGAACTTATCGCTACGAATCTTCTGAAAATCAAGAGGGAACGTGGACCCGAAGCGGTATCTATTTATACCGGGCGCGGAGCTCAAGAGCTGTCGTTGTGTGATCTGTATCAACCAAAAGATGTAGTTGTATCTTCGGCATCCAATATTTTATTTCCGTTTGGATCTCCGAACACGACAGGAGTGGGTGCATTGTGTTACGTATCTGTTCACATGATTGCTCCCCATGTGACTATGGGACGGATGCAAATGAATATGTTCCCCGATATAGAGAATGCGGAGATAGTGGTGGTATGGGGCACAAATCCCGCTACAGATTCACCCCCCGTAGACATGCAACGGCTGGAGGCAGCAGCCAAGCGTGGCGCAAAGATTGTTGTAATTGACCCCCGCCATACAGAAACAGCCATATTTACTGATGCTCAATGGATTCCCATTCGGCCCGGTACCGATGGTGCCCTAGCCTTAAGCATGATAGAAGTGATGATAGACGAAGACCTATATGATGAGGATTTCGCTGAGAACTGGTGTCATGGCTTTGATGCGCTGAAGACTTACGTCCAGCATTTCAAGCCTGAAGTAGTAGAGAGCATCACATGGGTTGCAGCGGATACAGTACGAGACCTTACCCGGCGCATCTGCAATGCCGGCGGTGTGTCATTACTGATGTTTACCGGGCTGGAGTACTCCAATAGCGGCGTCCAGTCGGCCAGAGCAGTGCTAACCTTATTCGCCCTCGCCAACCAACTCGATGTACCGGGTGGTATGGGCCTCACCATGCTTAACAGTGAATTCCCCGTCAACCGTTCATGCAATCTAGATAACCCAAACGTTGATCTGGCTATCGGTCGAAACGAGTTCCCTGTTTACACCAGTTACCGTGGGGAAGCACATGCAATCGCACTGGTTGACTCTGTTTCCAAAGGACAACCCTACCAGACACGCGCCCTCATCATCCACGGCGCTTCTTTGCTGACATCATGGCCACAAACTCCGATTTGGAGAGAAGTTCTATCCAACCTTGACTTCGTAGTCTGTATTGATCGTCAACTTACAGCTGATGCCGCATACGCCGATATATTCCTGCCAGCTACCACAATGTTTGAAAATTATTCATATATGACTTATGGTCCGATTTTCCGCCTACGTGAGAGAATGATTGAGCCTGCGGGAGAGGCACGCAATGACTACCTCATCATGGCCAAGCTGGCCGATCGTCTTGGCTATGGACACCTGTTTCCTCAGACTGAAGAGGAAATGCTCCGATTTGTCCTAAAAGGTTCCGGATATACGCTGGAGGATGTGCAGGCAGCCGGCGGGTGGGTCAGAATTTCGACACCTATGATGGAGTATAAGAAATGGCAGAAGGGTGGTTTAAGAAGGGATGGGAAGCCCGGTTTCGATACTCCGACAGGAAAGTTTGAAATATGGTCGACTACTCTAGAGGAATATGGATATGAGCCATTACCTAAATACATCGAGCCGACTGAAGGACCACTGGGGAGTCCGAAACTGTTGGAAAGCTTTCCCTTGATATTTAACTCCGGGGCAAGACCCCAAACTGACTTCAGATCTCAACATCACGGTATTGAAGGACTGATAACTGACACACCAGAGCCCCTGGTAGAGATTAACATTGAAGATGCTGAGAAAAGGGGTGTAAGAAGCGGTGATCTGGTACGCGTAATCACGCCGAGAGGGAGTGTGCCTTTTAGGGCTAAAGTCACGGATGGCATTGCCAAAGGATGTATTGAATGTATGTTTGGTGGTGGCACCCCTGTTGGGCCCAAAGCATGGCAGGAATGGAACGTCAATGAACTTACGGATATTAACAACTATGACAGCATTTCTGGTTTTCCCGTATATAAAGCACTCTTGTGTGATGTGCAGAAGGTGGAGTCCGGGACCGATGAGATTTGCTGCTTAGTAAATAGACAAGTATTAGACCATCACAGTAATCTGGCAAACGCCCTGGAACCGCGAATAAAGCTCAAAGGTCGCATATACCTTGACAACAATGCCACAACACAGGTTGATGATGCAGTACGAGAGGCCATGATGCCATATCTGAGTGCAGATGCCGGAAACCCTTCCAGCATACATCAGACGGGCAAGATTGCCCGAGAAGCTTTAGAGAATGCACGCCGCCAGGTGGCTAGGCTCATAAATGCTCAGCCGCGAAGGATTGTCTTCACCGGAGGTGGCTCTGAGGCTGCCAATCTTGCCATCAAGGGAGCCACATTTGCTATGCGCGATAAGGGCAATCACATTATAACAACCACTGTAGAACATCCAGCTGTACTTGGCGCCTGTGAGTTTTTGGAGAGATGTGGCTATAGAATTACATATCTCGCTGTAGATGGAGATGGTTGGCTGGACCCCGAAGAACTACGCAACGTCATCACTGCAGATACCATCCTCGCCTCCATAATGATGGCCAACAATGAAGTGGGCACTATTCTTCCTATAAAGGAGTTAAGTTCGATTTGCCACGAAAAGGGAATCCTGTTCCACACGGACGCCGTCCAAGCCGTAGGTAAGATTAAGGTGGACATACAAGACCTCGGCGTCGATATGCTCAGTCTGTCGGGACATAAGTTTCATGCCCCAAAGGGAGTAGGTGCTCTATATGTCAGAAAGGGAATCGAATTGGAGCCGCTTATTCACGGGGGCAAACAGGAGAAGGGAATACGGGCAGGCACAGAGAATGTTCCGGCCATCGTAGGCTTGGGCAAAGCAGCGGAACTGGCCACATCCGCCATTCTAGACTCTGAGCGGATACGTGACCTCCGTGACAAACTAGAGGAAGGTATCAGGAATTTGGTGACAGATGCCGTATTAAACGGTCATCGAGAGAACAGGTTGCCCAACACGCTGAATCTAACTCTCCCTGGCCTGCGTGGGGAATCTATTGTCATCGCCTTGGATCAGCATGGCATTTCACTCTCTTCAGGTTCAGCTTGCAAGTCAGGTTCTCCCGAGCCAACTCATGTACTTACTGCCATGGGAAGAACTAAAGAACAGGCTCACTGCTCGGTAAGGTTTTCGTTGAGCCGCTACACAAGTGAGGAAGACCTCGATTACACTGTGTCGGCTCTTGAGCAAGTGCTCAAAGAGAAAGACCTGGTGCGGCTCATGCCGTGCAAATAGTTTGCGGACCGTTAATGATGCTGAACTGGCCTTACCTTGTGGTAAGGTACTGGACACTGAACCACTGCCGTTCATCTACCCAGACACGCTCCACTCTAAATCCAGCCGCTGCAGCCATCTGCTCGAACTCATCGAGGTTGTACTTGTACGAATTTTCCGTCCAGATACTTTCCCCCTTGGCAAAAGAAATGGTTTGCCCATCTATATGAACCACCTGACCCTTCTTACTGATAAGATGCATTTCAACCCTACTTTCCCGGGGATTGTAGAAAGCATAGTGCTCGAATCCGTCCGGCTGGAAATCACAGTCGAGTTCACGATTGATTCGCGCGAGTAGATTGAGATTGAAGGCAGCGGTTACCCCCTCACTATCATTATAGGCACTATGCAGCACGGCGGGATCTTTCTTCAAGTCCACACCGATAAGTAGAGCACCACCTGATCCGCATAGACTGGCAATATGCTCCAAGAAATGCTTCGCGGGAATGGGATCAAAGTTGCCAATAGTTGAACCGGGAAAATAAACAACTGTGCGTTTGCTCTCTCGCTTTGGAACCGGCAATTCAAAACTGCTCGTATAATCAGCGCAGACCGGAAGAACCTGTAGTTGGGGATAGATTGAGTCGAGTTCCTTGGCTACCTGTAGCAACTGGTCCTGCGAGATGTCAATTGGTACGAAGGCTACTGGATCGTGCAAGCGATCCATCAAAAGGCGCACCTTCTCACAATTACCACAACCATGTTCAATCACGAGCACGCGAGGTCCGATTAGTTCGACCATTTCCTCGATATGAGCCTGCATAATGGACGCTTCTGTACGAGTGATGTAGTATTCTTTCAGTCCACAGATACGCTCGAACAACTGCGAACCACGTTCGTCGTAGAAATATTTGGAGGGTAATTCTTTCTGCGGTTTGCGCAGTCCGATTAAAACTTCAGCGAGGAAACTCCCAAGCCTTGGTTTGAAATCGTATGAGATTGCCCTATCGACATTTTCGTCCTGCATTTACTATCCTGGCTACGTACCGTATAGTCTTCTTATTCTGCCGCCATAGAACAGGTTTCCAGTTAATTGGATATGTCTATAATGTATGCATTTAGAGTGAAGGTTAGTTGGTTCCTTCAACTGCGATAGTCTCGAACAAAAATGCTAGATGTAGAATCTTAGTCTAGTCACTATTAAATGGTGGAGGCGGGGGAGAGTTGAACTCCCCGTCCAAAAGAAGGTTGCCAGAATATCCTACAGGCTTAGTCAGCTCCTTTTGTCTCGTCTAGCTTTCATCTGCTGACCTAATCCAGCCAGACCAGCCAATACTTCTTAGCCAACCCCTATCGGCATCAGGATTGGAGCGCCTCGATTTTTCTGAAACCTAATCCCAACCTTCGAGGAGAGCTCGGGTTAGATTGAACCGTTAAGCGTAAACAGGTTCCTCAGTTATGTTTTGCCACCTGTTTTATGAGGTTGATGGCACCTCAGCCTGCAATTCTGTAGGCCTCCCCCTGTCGAACCCACGCGCCCCCATATTTCAGCTTCCTCTTCAATCACCTCCTTCTACGCTTCATCGCCCGCTCCATTTCCCTGTCTGCGTCCCGACGGGCAATAGCTTCCTTCTTATCGTAGACTTTCTTTCCTTTAGCCACCCCCAGTTCCAGTTTAGCCACCCCATGTTTAATATATAGCTTAAGAGGCACCAAAGTCAAACCCTTCTGCACTACCTTGCCCGCAAGGCTGTTAATTTCCTTTCTATGTAGAAGAAGCTTGCGAGGCCTGGTTGGCTCATGGGTGTTATAGCTGGCAGCATCATAGGAGGCAATGTGGCTATTATAGAGCCACAGCTCGCCATTTTCCGGCTTCGCATAAGCGTCACTCAGGTTTACCTTGCCTTCCCTGATGGATTTAATCTCCGACCCTTTGAGGACAATCCCTGCCTCAAGACTTTCCTGGATAAGATAGTTGTGGTAGGCTTTGCGATTGACAGTTATCACATTGGAGCCCTTCGCCATATGGAGATTTTAGCACCGGGACATAGGGCGAGCAATCTATGGCTCACTTCCTTAGAGACCCATCGCCACCCCCTGCGTATCTTACTCGTGCAGACTATATCGAGAAAGTGTACCCCAAATCCTCAGACTGGTGTTACTCATATGGTCAGCCAGTACAATCTCTTGACAACCTGTTGGATAGCGGTATAATATTGGGATAGCTTCTGTAGGAAATAGTACTTCAAGTACGAATAGCAAGGGCGGTAGTCAGGTGTGTGTCATAGAGGGTTGCGAGAGTTCCCGAGCCGGATGCATAGCTGCTCTTGATCCTCTCAGATATGATGCTGCAACAATAGGCCCGCCTTTACGGAACCCTCAATCCTTATGCCCCTTAACAGCCTGGCTTCTATGGGTTGGGATGGGAGCCGATGCTCGGTCCCTACTGGCCATGATTCCGCTTTCTGTCGAATGCACATGAACCTCTACATAAGTCGGAGAAGGCTTGATACAGTGCCGCGTGGTATGACAGACGGGATGCCAGGTTAGGATCCTGGAAACACCGTGGGTTTGTCAAAACAGTTTAGGGGCAAGATCACCGACTGCGGTGTCGGCGAGGCTTGCCCGTGGGAGGTACGAGTATGGAAAGAGCGCAAGGTTGACCAACAAGTGTGTTCAACACAATTGAAGAGGGAGGTAGAGATTCCATGAAGCAAAGATTCAGGGCGATAACACAAGTTTCTCTGGCCGTGCTGCTGGCGTTAACCTTAGGCCTGGTCACGGCGGTGCCATCAATTGCACAGGGTTCGGCACAGGAATCGGCTAGCATCTCACCGCCAACAGAAGTGTATGACCTGGGCGATCCGGCTGACGTCAACACCACCGTCACGTGGCATGATGCCGAAAGAGTAGTCTCGGTCGTGGATGATGGATATCAGTTACAGGGGGGCGACTACAGTGTGACCGCCATCGATGCCGACAGAGCCACGCTGACCATTCTGAACAGTTACCTTGCGGGCAATCTGACAGCGGCAGGTGACAGCCTAGCGCTGACCATCGAGTTCGATTCCGGTGACCCTGCTGTCTTTACTATCGTAGCAGTTCGCTATCCCGCCGTCTCTCCGGAGGAAGCCGACTACGACCTCGACAATCCGCCTGACTTCATAAAGACTAGCATCACCTGGGGTCGCGCAAGCAAGATAGAACGCATTGCTGACGACGAGCGTGATTTGACACCGGGCGTGAACAACGACTACATAGTACTGCTCAACACTCTATTCATCTTGACTGATTATCTTGAGGCTAATCTCAAGGAAGACGAGGACAAGCTGGAGTTGGCCATCGAATTCAATGTCGGCGACCCTGCCAGGTTCACCATCGTGGCTTTTGAAACTATCCCTACTCCGAACCCAGCCGCCTATGATCTGTTTGCTCCGGCCGATGTCGAAATCACCATCAAGTGGCATACGGTCACCGAAGTAGTTTCCATCGTGGATGATGACGGATACTCGTTGGAGAGAGGCCCGAGACGCGACTACTCGG
This sequence comes from Dehalococcoidia bacterium, assembly GCA_049671165.1. Classification (GTDB taxonomy): domain Bacteria; phylum Chloroflexota; class Dehalococcoidia; order GIF9; family AB-539-J10; genus RBG-13-51-36. The sequence goes on from JBATUN010000016.1 coordinate 68,934, forward strand.
TGTCAGAAACTACCTTAACCATCTTTAATAGTTACCTTGAGGGTAAGCTGATAACAGAGGGGGATACCCTGGTACTGACGATCGAATTTAATGTCGGCGCTATTACTTTTACCATCAAGGCGGTTGATAGGGCTCCCTCTATCGCTCCGGAAAGAGCCGACTACGACCTGGACAATCCCGCCAATGCCACGACTACCGTCACCTGGGGCGATGCCATCGAAGTGGTTTCCATCACTGAGAACAACAATTTTTTGACCCCGGAAGACCACTACACTGTGGGACAGATCATCAACGATGAGAAGGCTACGTTGACCATCCTTAACGATTACCTTTCTGATGAACTCACGGATGTTGATCAGAGCGTGGAGCTGAGTATCAGATTCGGTTTCAATTCCACGATCCATCCAGATCTTCAGCACTATGCCACCTTTAACATCACAGCGATTGGAACGCATCCCACTATCTCCCCGGTAGTAGCCCCGTATGATCTGCGCAGTGAGGCTGCCGTCAACACTACCATTACGTGGCGTGGTGCCAAAAGCATAGTCTCGGTTGCGGATGATGGATATCAGTTACAGAAGTATGACGACTACAGTGAGACCACCATCGATGCCGATAGAGCCACGCTGACCATTCTAAACAGTTACCTTGCGGGCAATCTGACAGCGGCGGGTGACAGCCTAGCGCTGGCCATCGGGTTCGATTTCGGCGATCCTGCCGACTTCACCATCACAGCAGTTAACGAGACTCCCCGTATCAATCCGCAACGGACGGACTACGACCTCGGCCCCGACCCCGACAAGCGTGGTGACGTCGAAACGATCATCACCCGGCAGGTTCCAATTCAGGTAGTTTCCATCACCGAAAATGGCAATCCTCTGATCAAGGGACATCACTACGAAGTGGAGGACATTGCCGAGAGGGAGACGGCCACGCTGACCATCCGGAGTGACTCCTACCTCAATCTCAAGCTCAGGGATGTCGGTGACGAGGCGGTGCTAACCATAGAATTCAGTGTCGGCGACCCTGTCACGTTTACTATCATAGGAGTTCGCTGTCCCGCCGTCGATCCGACAGAAGCCCTGTACGATCTGGATGACCGGGCTGATTTTATAGAGACCCGCATCACCTGGGGCAGCGCACGCAAGATAGACCGCATTGCTGATCACGAGCGCGATCTGACACCGAGCGTGAACAATGACTACAAGGAGTACATAGTGCTCGGTGACACTCTTGTTATCACAGACAATTACCTCGGGAAACTGGATATCGGGGTGGCTGTGCTCAACATCTATTTCGATGATGACTACACCGCCGATTTTGTCATCAGGGTGATCGGAAAAAGTGCCGGAATCTCCCCCGCGCGTGCCGTATATGATCTGGAAGATCGGGCTGATGTCCAAACCACCATCACCTGGGGCTCTGCCACTAAAGTGGTTTCCATCACTGAGAATGATGCTGAGAATGACAATCCCTTGAAACGAGGGCACGACTACGTCGTAGGGCAGACCGTTGACGGTCAGGCTACGCTAAACATTACCAGGGCGTACCTCGAAACAAAGGTGATACGTTGGGTCGACGAAGTCCTGCTGACCGTCGAATTTGATGCCGGCAAAAATGTCACACTGTCGATCGGGGGGCTTGCGGGATGCTTTATCGCTACTGCTGCCTACGACACGGCAATGGCCCAAGAAATACAGGTTCTGCGTGAATTTAGAGATGAGTACCTGCTGACCAACTCACTAGGACAAGGACTCGTGGACGTCTATTACACAATCAGCCCGCCAATAGCCGACTTCATAACTGATCATCCCGGCCTGAAGCCAATAGTGAGGGCTGGGCTTATGCCTGTTGTGGCCGTGTGTAGCATAGTCTTGGACATGGTTCCGCAGTTTGCCGGCAACGAGGCCTGATGAATTACGCGGCTACAAAACGCGGAGGTCGAGGGCCGGTGGTATGAAACCCTCAGGAAAGGAGGAGAGAAAATGAAGAATAGAATAATCTATATCTCGTTAGCAGTCATGTTGGCCCTTAGCGTGGGACTTGCCGGGTGTGGTGGTCAAGACGTACCTGAGGTAACGGAGTACAAGCTCACTATTTCTAGCACCGATGGTGGTTCGGTAACCACTCCGGGAGAAGGGACAGGGAGTTTTACCTATGATGAGGGTGAGGTGGTCGACTTGATGGCCGAAGCTGAGAAGGGCTACTATTTTGTGAACTGGACTGGCGATGTGGACACCATTGACGACTTGGATGCTGCCTCAACCACCGTCACCATGAACGCCAACTACGAAATCACCGCTAAGTTTGAAGAGACCCCGCCTATCACGTTTGCCATAGCCGGGCCAATGACTGAAATGCCGGGCAAACATCAATGGGCGGCTGCCGAAATGGCACGCGACGAAATCAATGCTGGCGCTAGTGTGAACGTAGGCGGCGTATATCATAATATCAAATTGGTTCAGGTGGAGACCCAAGAACTCACCGAAGGCGAGGACGGCAGTACCGGCACGGCAAGTCTCGAAGCTATCATAGACGATGTGGACTTTGTTCTCGGAGGTGCTCTAGAAGCACATGTTCAGGTATACGGAGATGTGGCCATCAATGCCAAGAAGATTTTCATGAACTGCGGTGCCGCCACACAGTCTCTACAATACTCAGTAGTCAAGGATTATGCCACATACAAGTACTGGTTCATGACAAGCCCGATCAATAGAGAGTTTATAGGGACCAGCCTTTTCAAGCTGACAGAAGGAATTGGTATGGCCTTGAAGAATGCGCTGGTAGCTGAAGGAGATGCTGTGTCTGGAGACTATAAAGTGACCGAAGACAACAAGCTGAGAGTGGCCATACTTATGGAGAACGCAGCGTGGTGCACGATGGGATTGGTGCCTGGCTCCCAAGTTTGTCTACCCGAGTACGGCTTTGAAGTCGTCGGCACATGGCTAGTCTCTCCCACAGCCACCGATATTTCCACCGAGCTAACACAGATAGAAGTCAAGAAGCCCCACATTATCTTCGACGGATTTTCCGGGCCAGTGTGCGCTGTTTATTCTAAACAGAAGGCTGAGTTGGGAATACCGGCTATGACAATAGGCCTTACACCGGGCTGGGAAAAAAGCCACTGGGAAAATACCGATGGGAAATGTCATGGTGAAATTGTGCTGGACACCTGGGCGGAGGGGTTACAGAACACGGCCAAGACGACAGCTTTTTTTAACGCGTTCGTGGGCAAGACCGGGGAATACCCAAGCTCTCCCGCGGCTACCTACGATGCCATCTATCAACTGAAGGAAGCTATCGAGGTGGTGTCGGCTGCCCAAGGCTGGGATGACATCGCGGACGTGGTAGCCCCAGCCAACATTGATGCCCTTATTCAATATCTCGAAACCTCCTCCCATGTAGGCACACGTGGGAAGACTGCCTATTATCCTATGCCGGATATTGACTTAGGAAGTGGAGTATATGCACTCTCGGAAGAACAGGTACGCGCCTTGTATGACCTTGATAGCTATGGCGAGATGTATGTTCAATCTCAGTGGAGAGTCTCGTCTACGTATGTTAGTGATGGAATCTGCATTCGTGCTTCGGGACACATTGCCCATGACATGGTCTATGGTCCCGGTTATCAGACTGGCATTGGCTCTCAGTGGCAGGATGGCCATAAGGTGGGCGTCTGGCCGATTGACCTCGGAGATGACTACGACGCGGCTTTGACTGACCGGTACGGCTGCTGGAACTTCGAGTACCCGGGCACGGTGGATGTGGTGATACCGATACAAGGCTTCCTGGCGTAGTGATTTGAGTACAGTAAGTGAAGCAGGTGCTACGATTATGATTATGATGTATGCTATGGATGATGAGTAGCCCAACCAGGGGATTTCAAAGGAGGAGAGAAAGTGAAGAATAGAGTAGTCTCTATCTCGTTAGCGGTTGCACTGGCCCTCAGCGTGGGTCTTATCGGCTGTGGAGGTGAGGAGGTACCAGAGATTACAGAATATACCCTCGTCATCTCCAGCACAGAAGGAGGGTTCGTAGCTATCCCCGGAGGAGGAACCTTTACGTATGACGAAGGTCAAGCCGTCAACTTGGTGGCCGTGCCTGATGAGGGATACCAGTTTGTCAACTGGACTGGCGATGTAGGCACCATTGCCGATGTTAATGGTGCCACCACCACCATCACCATGAACAGCGACTACTCAATCACCGCTAACTTTGAGGAGACTCCGACTATCACATTTGCGATAGCCGGGCCAATGACTGAAATGCAGGGCAAGAATCACTGGTGGGGCGCTGAGATGGCACGCGATGAAATAGATGCCGGTGCTGGAGTGAACGTGGGCGGCGTGTACCATCAGATCAAGCTGATCCAGGTGGATACCAATGAAACATCAGGCACTCCTGAAGAGGGCGTTACTGCCCTTGAAACAGTCATAGACGATGTGGACTTTGTTCTCGGCGGCTACTGGACAGACAAAGTTGTCGTCTACCGAGAGGTAGCCATGGATGCCAAGAGGATTTTCATGGACTGTGGTGCCGCCTCAGGGTCTCTACAATACTCGGCAGTTGAAGATTATGACCGCTACAAGTACTGGTTCAAGTCCAGCCCGACCAATGGAGTCTTCATCGTCAAAGCCCTCCTCAAGATGACAGCAACAGTTGGTACGGTCTTGAGACAGACACTGGAAGGCTATGGGGATGCCGTGGCTGAAGACTATAGGGTGCCCGGAGACGGCAAACTGAGGGCGCACATACTTGGGGAGGACGCGCTGTGGACAAAAGTAGTGGCGGCTGGTCAAGACTACCTACCTCTCATAGGCTTCACCGTTACCGGCACAACGCTAGTTTCTCCGACAGCATCCGACATTGCCTCCGAGCTGTCAGCTATAGCAGCTACAAAGCCTCACATTATATTCACCGTATTTGCCGGGCCGGTCAGCGATGTTTATTCTACGCAGAAGGCCGAGCTGGGAATACCAGCTATGACAATAGGTGTTAATACAGCAGGCCAGCGGAAAGGCCACTGGGCAAATACGGACGGCAAATGTAATGGCGAAATTCAGCTGGACACCTTTGCAGAGGGCTTACAGAACACCGTCAAGACAGCAGCCTTCTTTGACGCGTTCATGGCCAAGACCGGAGAATACCCACTCTATACCGCTGGTACCTACGATGCCATCTGTCAGCTTAAGGAGGCTATTGAAGCGGTGTCGCTTGCCCATCGATGGGATGACATCGCGGACGTTGTAGACCCAGACAACATCGATGCCCTTATTCAATATCTTGAAACTTCTTCCTATACAGCCGCGTCTGGCAGGATTGTCTATTATCCTATGCCGGCAGTCACCCTCAATGCAACACCGCCGGGATTGTATGCCCTCAGCGAGGGCCAGGTACTCTCCTTGTATGATTTGCCTAGCTATGACAAGACGTATGTTCAATCGGACTGGCGATGTGGATACGTTGACATAACTCAACAGTATCCGGACCCAGATCCGCACATCGCTCACGACCTAGTATGGGGTCCCAATTATCAGACCAACATTGGCTCCCAGTGGCAAGACGGCCACAAGGTGGGCATCTGGCCACTGGATCTCGGAGATGACTATGACGTGGGTTGGACTGACCAGTACGGCAACTGCAACTTCCAGTACCCAGGCACAGCGGATGTGATGATACCGATAGAAGGGTTCCTTGCGTCGTGATTGGATTAGAGCAAGCCAAGCAAGTCGCGATTACGATCACAATGACTGGAATACTAGATGAGTAGTCCAGTCAGGGGGTTTGGAGAGGGCAAGAGATTTAAACAAGGAAAGGAGACTGAAATGAAAAGAATTGTCTTGCTAATTATCGCGAGCCTTCTGGTGGTAGGATTGGTCCTACCGGGCTGTGCTGGCGGAGATGGAGTAGAGGACACCAGACCCCCTGTCACGTTCGCCATAGCCCAGGCAATGAGTGACATCACGGGCGAACATGCGTGGGATGCCGCCACAATGGCACGTGACGAAATCAACGCCGGCGCTGGTGTGAACGTGGGGGGCGTATACCATAGGATCGCATTAATGCGGGTAGATACCAATGAAGTCCTAGGCACTGCTGACCAGGGCGTTAGCGCTCTTCTGTCAGTCATAGACAAGGTGGACTTTGTTCTCGGTGGTTTCCGGACAGAAAGTCTTGAGGTCTACCGAGAAGTGGCGATGGATGCCAAGAAGATGTTCATGGGCTGTGGTGCCTCCACAATGTCTCTAACATACTCAGTGATCCAGGACTATGACCGCTACAAATACTTCTTCAGGGTCACCCCGTGTGATGATGCTTTTTTGCTGACAAGCTTGTCCAAGATGACATCGGCAGCTGGTACGGCCTTGAAGGATGCGCTGCTAGCTAAGGGAGATGCCGTGGCTGAAGACTATAGGGTGCCCGGAGACGGCAAGCTGAGAGTAGCCGTAATCGCGGAGAGCACGGCATGGCCCGCATCGACTGCGATGGCTGTGCTTTACGAAGTAACAACTTTGGGCTATGCTCTTGTTGGCTCATGGCTAGTTTCTCCCGCAGCCACCGACATTTCCACCGAGCTGTCAGCGATAAAAGCCACGAAGCCTCACATTATCTTCGTTGCGTTTTCCGGGCCAGTGGGTGAGGTCTATTCTAGACAGAAGGCCAACCTGGGAATACCAGCTATGACAATAGGCATTAATGTGCCCGGCCAGGCGAAAGTGCACTGGACAAATAGTGACGGGAAATGTAATGGTGAACTCTATCTGGACGGCTGGGCAGAGGACATGGCAACGGGCCCCAAGACCCTGGATTTTTTTGAGATGTTCGTGACCAAGTTTGGGGACTACCCAGGCTATACTGCGATCACCTACGATGCCATCTATCAGCTGAAGGAGGCTATTGAAGCGGTGTCGGCCGCCAACAGTTGGAGCAACATCGCGGACGTAATAGCCCCAACCCACATCGATACCCTTATTCAGTATATCGAAACCAACAAATGGGCTGCAGGCGTGTCTTACCCGGCTGCTTATTATCCTATGCCAGCGGTGGACATGGGAGGCGGAAAATATGGACTCTCTGAGGCCCAAGTACGCGCCCTATATCCTAGTTTGGCTACGTATTCCGAAACTAGCTGGATGGCTTATCCTGACTTTATTCTTGGGCAGGATCTCAATTCTGTGGGCCACCTTCCTCATGATCTAGTCTACGGTCCTGGTTGTGTGACTGCCATTGGCTCCCAATGGCAAGATGGACATAAGGTGGGCGTCTGGCCAATGGACCTCGGAGATGAATACGATGAGGCGTTGACTGACCAGTACGGCTGCTGGAACTTCGAGTACCCAGGCACGAAACCTTTGCTGATACCGATAGAAGGGTTCCTTGCGTCGTGATTGGAGTAGGGCAACCGAAGCAAGTGCCACGATAACGATTACGATGTATACTGGGGATGGTGAGTAGTCTAGCTAGAATTCCTTCGTGGCAGCTACAAGAATCTGGAGTGAGGTATGAAGATGATACCCAATTCGAGAAAACGCCGTTATGTAGCAAGGGTCAGCATCTTTTTGATTGCTGTAGCCCTAATTGCCGGGACGATAGGCTGTGAACCTGCTGCTCGGTACAACCTAACCGTGTCCAGTACCGAAGGCGGCAAGGTAGCCTCCCCTGGTGAGGGGACTTTTAGCTGTTATGGGAGAAGAGGGGTTATCCTGATAGCGGCTCCAAGTACTGGCTACCATTTTGTCAACTGGACCGGGAATGTGAGCACCATTGCTGATGTTAACTCCGCCGCAACCACCATCACCATGTGCGGAGACTGCTCCATCATGGCCAATTTTGAAAAATCGGTCGGTGGGGGTTGCTTCATCGCCACGGCAGCTTACGGCACTCCCATGGCCGAGGAAATACAGATTCTGCGTGAGTTCAGAGATGAATACCTGCTGACAAACTCGATGGGGCAAGGGCTTGTAGGCGTCTATTACACAATTAGTCCGCCAATTGCTGACTTCATAAGTGAGCATCCTAGTCTGAAGCTAATAGTGAGGGCTGGGCTCATGCCCGTTGTGTCCATGTGTAGCATAGTCTTCGACATCGTTCCGCAGTTTGCTGGCAATGAGCCCTAGTGAATCAAGCAGCTACGGAAATATGGAGGTTAAGGGCTTCCGATTTGAAAGCCTTAGGAAAGGAGCGGAAAGGTGAAGAATAGAATGCTTTCTATCTCGGTAGTAGCAGTGTTAGCTCTCAGCATTGGCCTTGTCAGCTGTGGAGGTCAGGAGGTGCCGGAGATAACGGAGTATACCCTGACTATCTCCAGCACAGAAGGAGGGTCGGTAACTACCCCTGGAGAAGGGAACTTCACCTATGACGAAGGAACAGATGTCAATCTGGTGGCTAAGGCTGATGAAGGCTACGAATTTGTCACCTGGACAGGCGACGTGGATGACGTTGCCGATACTAAGGATGCCACGACTACCATCACGATGAAGAATGATTATGCGATAACGGCCAACTTTGCTGTCAAGCAATACAGCCTCATAGCCAGAAGCACGGAAGGGGGTTCGGTTACCACGCCTGGAGAAAACGCATACACCTATGAGAAAGGTGAGGTGGTCAACCTGGTGGCTGTGGCTGACGAAAGCTATCAGTTCATAAACTGGACGGGTGATGTCAGCACTATTGCCGATGTCAACGCTGCCTCAACGACCATCACAATGAATGGCGGCTACTCCATCATCGCCAACTTCGCTGGGGCAATACGAGACTGGTATGACCTGGATGCCATCAGGGACAACCTGGGCGGCATGTACATTCTGATGAACGATCTCGATGCCAACACGGCCGGTTATGCGGAACTGGCAAGCCCAGCAGCTGATGGGGGCAAGGGCTGGGAGCCAATCGGAGGCCTCCCTATGGTTGCGGCTACTAGCGGCATTATTGACCCTGTTCCCCCATTTACGGGGAGTCTCGATGGTCAGGGATACGTGGCAAGTGATCTGTTTATCAACCGCCCTGATCAAGATGCTGTCGGGCTTTTCGGTGGGCTTGACCCAGGAGGAATAATCCAGGATGTCAGCGTGGCGCATGTCACTGCAACTGGTAGGTGGAGTGTTGGTTGTCTGGTAGGAACGATTGATTGTGGCACTGTGAGCAACTCTTATTCCCACGGCAGTGTGACCGGCTATGGGGATGTTGGCGGCTTGGTGGGAAGGAATCATGACGGTACTGTGAGCAACTCCTGTTCCACAGGCAGCGTGACTGGCGAGTGGCATGTTGGTGGTCTGGTGGGATGCAATGAGGGCACTGTGAGCAATTCCCACTATAACTATGACGAGGTTCTGATTAACGGACGGAACATAATTACTATCGGAGCTTTGTTCGGTGAAGACTTTGAGCAATGGCTGGCTAGCGACAAATCCTTGGATGTCAATGAAAGGCTTTCTCAAGAAGATGGTTATTACGTTATAAATAATGTCAGTGATCTCAAACAACTACTCGCCTTTGGTCAGGATGGTTCACTGAAATTCAGACTGGAGAGCGACTTGGATTTGGGCAGCAACCCCAACTTCTATGTCCCGTATCTTGCTGGAGAGTTTGACGGCAATGGTCACAAAATCCGGAACTTAAGCTTCCAGTTTGATTTTGTTTTAGGTGTCGGATTATTCGGGAACCTTGCTCCTAGCGGAAAGGTGAGCGAACTGGATGTGGAGAGCGTAAACATAACTGGCAATGATTATGTTGGTGGGCTGGTGGGAGATAGTAAAGGCACTGTGAGCAGTTGCTATTCCAAGGGCAGCGTGACTGGCGGGTCACAGGTTGGCGGTCTGGTGGGATTTAATAAAGGCACTGTGAGCAATGCCTATTCCACCGCCAACGTAATTGGCCAATTCGATGTCGGCGGTCTGCTCGGACTGAATTATGGCCCTGTGACCAACTCCTACTATAGTTACGATGAGGTTCTCATCAATGGCAGGAATATAATCACTATCGGAGCTTTGTCCAATGAAGACTTTGAGCAATGGCTTGCCAACGATAAGTTCCTGGATGTCAATGAAAGGCTTTCTCAAGAAGATGGTTATTATGTTATAAATAATGTCAGTGATCTCAAACAACTACTCGCCTTTGGTCAGGATGGTTTACTGAAATTCAGATTGAAAGACGATCTGAATTTAGCCACTGAACCCAACTTTTACATCCCTTATTTTGCTGGAGAGTTTGATGGGAATGGCCACAAAATCTCCAACTTGAGCTTCAACTTTGATTTTGTTTCAGGCGTTGGATTATTCGGACACCTTGCTTCTACTGGAAAAGTCACTCAAGTTGGTATCGAGAACGTGAACATAACCGGCTCTGGAAGTGTTGGCGGTCTGGTCGGAGACAGCAGGGGCGGCACGGTGACCAACTGCTATTCCACCGGCAGCGTGACTAGTGACGGGTTTGTTGGCGGTCTTCTGGGAGACAATGCGGGCACTGTGAACGACTCCTATTCCACCACTCGTGTGACTGGTGACCGCTATGTTGGTGGTCTCGTGGGATGGAATGAAGACCACGCTACTGTGAGCAACTCCTATTCTACAGGCAGCGTGACTGGCGAGGGAGATGTTGGCGGTCTGGTGGGAGCGAATTATGCCGCTGTGAGCAACTCCTTGTGGGACATCCAAACCAGCGGACAATCTACCTCGGCTGGGGGGACAGGCAAGACTACCGCGGCGATGCAGAACATTGCCACTTTCTCAGGTGCTGCGTGGGATATAATCGCGGTCGCTCTCGGTGTCAGCAATCCTGCCTACACCTGGAATATCGTTGACGGGCAGACCTATCCCTTCCTGAGCTGGCAGTCCATCTGAAACGGGGGCAGCGCTGTTGTTTCTCTGCGACCCCTTAGAACAGAATTAAGGAACTCAGCCGTGGCTATCTCCGGAGATTGCCGCGCCCCGACAAGTCGGGGCTCGCAATGACAAGCAACAAAGGGGCTCAGTATGACAAAGGGCGAAGGGTTAGCAGCGGCGATTGGAGTTGCTAAACGACTGCAGTTACTATTTCTTCTTTTCCAGTCCTTTTTCCTGAGCAAATGCCTTTGTGCGCTTACTTATTTCATCAGCCTTACTGAGCAGGTAGATCATGCCGCCCAAGCACACAAGGAAAATGCCCACGCCGATAGGTCCTGTCCAATAGAAGACTAGCCACATATCCATTTCTCCTCCTTTAACCGAACATTTAGTTCTATTATCAGATTGTATGTGTATGCTAATAGCAAAGTCAAGAGAGGCAGCGCCAAAACCCGTTTCGCACCAAGCTGAATCTGCTAGAGGAAGAGGCTGCTTCGGAATAAAGAGGAGCCATCATGGGGTCCTTTTTGGCCTGGGCTGGCGAAAGCGATTTTGTTGTAGAATATCATCTATGACCCTATTTATTGAGAAAGGAGCTATGCCATGAGCCGTGCCGATAGAGTTTACCTATTCATAACAGTCTTCCTGCTTATCGCCGCAATTGCTGGCGGCATCATGCTGGCCGTGCAGCACAGCAGAAATCGGCCCGTGGAAATCGTTCTATCTCAAACAGAGCCTCCAGAACTGAGTGGCGACGTTTATATCGGCGGCGCTGTGGCTAACCCCGGTATATATGCTTTAAGGGAAGGTGATACCTTGCAGACACTCCTTTCCGATGCCGGCACTGAACCCGATGCCGACCTCAGCCATATCGAGATTTACATTCCACAGGAAGGCGAAGAACAATCTCCCCAGAGGATAGATATCAACCGGGCCGAACCCTGGCTTCTCGAAGCCCTGCCAGGTATAGGCGAGGTCAGCGCTCAGGCTATTGTGAATTACCGCACCGAAAATGGCCCTTTCCGAAGAATCGAGGACTTGTTTAACGTCAGCGGCATAGGCCCAGCGACGTTTGAAAAGATAAAGGATTTCGTAACCGTGTCAGACTAGGAAGCTCTTCCCGAATCCACTGGCCGGGCTCCGCCAATGATCAGTGAACCATTGAAATGTTTATGTTTCTTTGACTGGAATGGCGCTCAAGGTCTCCACAAGGTAACCTGTCTCAATTCCTACGTCCACCACGAAGCTCATGGCCTTCTTGGGATCAGGTGCTTCAAAAACAACTACACCATCATATCTTCCAAAGGTAATATAAACATCATGGATCGTGATTCCGCGCGGGGCCTTGAGCTTTTTCAAATAGGCGATAGCCTCTTTGCCTTTTCCTTTCGGTGATAGAAGACTCATGAATAACATAGCTGACCTCCTTCTTTGTTGTACTACCCAGCCAAATCCGCTGGCTGGGCTACGCTCATTTCATTCCCTCGCTATCTGTAGGGGAGGACTGAAATAGAATCCGCTCAAGACTGCAAATAAATCGGCCCTTATCTCATCGCTTCTTCGGGCCCTTTCGAAGATATTCCGCGCCTTTCTTCCGCGCATTCTTTCCTGTCTTTTTAGCTGCTTTCTTCTGAGCCATCAGTCTCCTAGTAAACGCAATTCCCTTTGCGCCATTATAGCAGCCTGATAGACAACACACAAGAAACATAAGATTTGAGGATAGCTTGAGGTTTTATAAAGCACCGCTGTCATAGGCAAGAGAGGTCTGGCATCTATCCGCTAGTAAATTGAGGGAACTAACGTTGGCCGATGTTAAAAGAATGTTATTTGTTTTTTAGGTTTCTAATCCCATCAATTATTGCAAGAAGCGCTCCAACCCCAATGAAGGAATAACTTATTAAACGGCCTGCGTCAACGAAAATAATACCAAGAACCACTAAAGTCATACCAATTATAAAAAGGTTAGACGGTTTACGGAGTTGCTTCCCCTTTTGCCTTGAGATAAGTAGGAGAACCACAATAATAATCAGGGCAGCAATTGCAATTCCAATATACAAAGGTTCCATTAGGTCTCTCCTTTCAAGGGCTACATCTGATTAAGTAGTAGTGGCATTAGCATACCATTAAGGAAGTGCTTTAACAAGAGACTAACAAACCGATGCTCATTTCAGCTTCAAAACAGAGTAGCTGTGTTGGGACGCTATACTTGGTCGGTGAAGTTTGAGGGTAGCTTGAGCCTGTCTCCAAATCCGCTGGCTGGACTTGCTGCTATTCGCCTTCAGGCTGAGCAAGCCTCACCCTGATTGCGTGGAGGTGCCCGTTGGGGTCCCGTGTAACCTCAAATTCCACTTTTTGCCCTTCTCTAAGGGAACCATAGTCCACCCCTTGAAGTTGGTTACGACCAAAGAAGAGGTCTTCTTCCCGCTCTGTCTTGATGAACCCAAAACCACGGTCCGCAATTAGTCGTTTTATTGTGCCCTTCTGCATGGAATGCCTCTCCAAATCCGCTGGCTGGCCTACTTCTTTCTTACACAGGGATGCTCTTTGACTTCCCCGTGGCATTCTTTGATTTGTTCAGGACTGCATTCTCCTGGCCTGCCTTTCAGCCTCTCCAGATGCTCGCATCCCTTTTTGTTCTTTGGCCTGTACATTCCCGTAACCTCCTGCATAAGATCCACAGGATCTTCAGAATAATGCCATTCTAGCATAGGGATGAGCCACAGTGATTTACAGAGCTCGTGACACAAAGGTCATCGCGAGGTATCTTCTGTCCTTGTCTTTGCCAGGCTGCCGAAGTCATTCGAAGCGATTCACGGGTGGGAAAAGAGACTGTCACGAGGTTCATGTGTATGGAAGATAACACTGCTACACTTCCCAAAGCCAAAGGCCGGTGACTTTATCATGTTTTCGCTCGAGCTTCGGCCCTTCTAATTGACGCAAGTGCACTTCAGCGGCGAAAACGATTCCCTCCAACAGATGGCCGGCCTTGGTGCTTCCCTTTTCATCGGCCAGTACCACGTGCGCATGCACAAAAGGCTCTCCATCGCTTAGCGAGACATTTCCTACACAACTTGCCATTTCATGAGGCGAATCAATCTTTATCTCCCGATAATCGTGATTTTTCTGGTCATAGTAGCCGAGCCTGGCACTTTTCAAGGCACCAATTGCCGTGAAGCTTCCCGCTTCAATTCCCCTGCTCCTGGCAAGCTCGGCTATGGATTGGATGAGGTCTGCATCATGCTTGAGTCGCACCATTAGCTCTTTATCGGCATTACACTCAAAAAGACTCATCGGGTCATGACCAACGTTCATAATTTCTCATCTCTCCGTTCTATACCAGGCAAAGGTGCCCTTACTCAAGTAGTCATAACTATAGCATTTCCTGCTTCTTCAATATAGTTCCATTCTACCGCAGAGACAAGTTGGTCGTCCTTGCTCTGGTATAATTCACATGTGTGGCTTCTCTATGTTAGCTGTGCATGGGTCGCCGGGGTATTGCTGGGTTCCAAGATTGTCTTGCCTTGGCTGGCCTTATTAATCGGGCTTATCCCCTTCGCCTTCATACCTTTCCTTCCCAGCAGCAGAAAGACCTTAATAGTAGCCGGACTGTGCCTCCTGGCGCTCCTCGGCGGCGGGTTTCGCTTCTCGTCAAGCTTGCCTCGGGTAGACGAGCATTTCCTCTGTTTCTACAACGACAAGGGAACGGCAGAGATTCAAGGCATGGTGGCAGAAGAGCCCGACATTCGGGATAGATATTGCCTGCTGACGTTTTCCGCCAGCGGAATAACTGTAAATGGCGAAGGCAAGGACGTATCGGGGAGTGCCTTGATTCGAGTATCACGATACCCGACCTACCATTATGGGGATGTGCTGGAGGTAACTGGCGAACTCGAGACCCCATCTCAATCTGAAGATTTTGACTACAAAGCTTACCTGGGACACCAGGGAATCTATTCGGTCATCTATTATCCCTCGGTGGAGCTTCTAGACCGTGGCCAGGGCATTCCGCCTTTGCAGTGGATTTACTCTTTAAGGGAGCGCCTCTCCGTTTCCTTAGCCAGAGCCCTGCCCGAGCCACAGGGTTCATTGTCTCAAGCTATCCTGCTGGGCCTGAGAGGCAATGTACCGGATTCTCTCCACGAAGCCTTTTCCAGGACCGGTACAGCACACTTACTGGCTATTTCCGGCTTACATATGAGCATCATTATTGCCATCCTGCTCAGCCTGTGTACCCTGGTCTTTGGCCGGCAGCGTTCCCTGTATATCTGGTTGACTCTCGCCCTTATATGGCTCTATGCCCTGCTCGCCGGGATGAATCCACCCGTAATTCGAGCGACAATCATGGGAAGTCTGTTCATAATAGCCGTATACCTGGGCAGGCAAGGCAGCGCCATCATCGCTCTGGCTTTTGCCGCGGCGGTGATGGTGGGAATCCAGCCCGGTCTCTTGTGGAGCGTCTCTTTTCAACTCAGCTTCACGGCCATGGCCGGACTTATTCTCCTCTATCCTTACTTCCAGGCGTGGGGGAGAAGAGGCGTTGCCAGAATATCTGGAGATAGGGAGACGCTGGCAGCCACAGGCAACATGATAACCGACGTCTTTGCTGCCAGTCTGGCAGCTACAGTAGCAGTTGCGCCACTTATAGCTTATAACTTTGGTATAGTCTCTCTGGTCGGTTTGCCGGCAACCTTCCTCACCCTCCCTGCCTTGCCCTTTATCATAGTCACATCAGCGTTGGTCGGCTTCGTGGGACTCATTGCCTCGGTTGCCGCTCAAGTACTGGGCTGGCTGGCCTGGCTTTTTCTCAGCTATCTCGTTTTTCTAGTTGGAGGCTTCGACGCTCTGCCTCATTCTTCGTTAGAGGTGGCCACTATTTCCGTCTGGTATATCCTGGGATACTATGCTGTATTGGCCGGATTCATAGCGCTCCTCAACTACCGAACCAGGCTGGCTGACTTGTCCTCCAAGTTGACTTTAGGAATGCAGAAAGTTACTCAAAGCATTCCTAAGCCTCGCCTCGGCGTTTCTCCGAAATGGCTAGTCCTGCCCCTTTTGCTAGTAGCTGTCCTGGTGTGGTCTGTGGCGCTGACCATGCCCGATGACAAGCTTCATGTAAGCTTTCTCGATGTCGGACAAGGCGACGCCATTTTGATTCAGACGTCCAATGGCCAGGATATCCTCATCGATGGCGGTCCTGACCCTCAGAGAATCAATCTGGAACTGAGCGAGAGGCTTTCCTTCTGGGATAGGACGATAGACCTCGTGGTCTGCACTCAGCCTCAAGCCGATCATGTCACAGGCTTGGTGGCAGTGCTTCAGAGATACAGAGTAGATCAGGTGCTTGACCCTGGAGTATCCTATGATTCAGCTATCTATCAAGAATGGCTCAGGTTGATCGAAGATAAGGGAATTCAATATGACGTAGCCCACGCCGGCCAGGAGATTGATTTGGGCAGCGGCGTCAAGATGGAAGTCCTAAATCCGCCGGAGCGCCTATGGGAAGGGACCAGTGACGATGTGGATAACAATGGCGTGGTGCTGAGACTGAGTTGGGGCACGGTTAGTTTCTTGTTCACTGCCGACATCAGAGCAGAAGCTGAACTCGAGCTTATCGGGCAGCGGGCCAACTTGAGAAGCACCGTGCTGAAGATCGCCCATCATGGCAGCGCCACATCCACTTCTGAGCAGTTTCTAGCGGCGGTCGACCCTGAAGTGGCCGTGATTTGCGTTGGAGCAGCTAATCCCTTTGGTCATCCCAGCCTTGAGGTACTGGAGAGATTGACCGACAGGCTGGGTGAGGACAATTTTTGTCGTACAGATAAGAATGGCACCATCGAGTTCATCACCGATGGCGAGAAGTTGTGGGTGAAAGCAGACAGCTAGGAACTTTGTTCGCTAGCTGGGCGGTTACAATGGACGGCTTCCTATCGTGGCAGGCCTCCGCGCGCGTTGCTCGTGGCTACTCAGCCTAGCTGCTTCGGTAGCATCTTGAGAAGCACGTCAAGAAAGTGGCGCTGCCAACCCTTTCAGATTGAACGTCAGAATACAGAAGCGAGAGAACTGCATTTACTTCTGGAAGGAGTAATATCACATATGACCTACTAAAGCCTGACAGGAATTAGTAGACCCCCGCCTATATCATATAAACAACGGTCATATATGACCTACGGTCAGTCATGTGATGAGCTCGCTTGTTGTGACCTATTTTCAGATCCTCCAGCTTGGCGTCATCGTCAGGATCAAGAAATGCGGTTTTATGGGACTAAATTGACCGTCTTAGCTTTGAGGAAATGCATAGAAATGCGATTTTATTGGCGGTTATCCGAGGGTGTGGGAGATGCTAGGGCTTCGTTTTGAAGCTAAACAAGTTATACTTGCGTGCATTCCATGCTGATTCTGAAAATATCTTATCCCCGAAAATGTTGAATGATCAGACGTAATAAAGTAGACTAATCGTAGCGAAAGCTTGTGCAGAATATGCAGCCAAATGAGCATGTTAGCAGGGATATGCGACTATAGGGCTATTGACATATTACCCTAGAGGTTATATTATCTTGTATACCGTAGACTACTATACGAGACCAAACGGACAAACACCTGCGCTTGAATGGATAGATAGCTTGAATATTCATGAACAGGCACGGATTCTGGCTAAGGTGGACAAGTTGAGAGAAGAGGGGCTAAAACTACTTCAGACAAATATGATGAAACCGGTCGTAGGGAGACCCAACTTATACGAACTAAGAGGCGGACAGTGTCGTATGATACTCTACCACGAAGCTACAAGTGATAAGTTTGTCCTATTGCACGGATTTTTGAAGAAGAGACAGCGAGAAACAAGAGAAATTTTGACAGCATGTAATCTGCTCGATGAGTATGTTAGTAATCTTAACTGAGGGTATTTGAATGAACGAAAGATTTGATTCTGATTTGCAGCGGCGACTATCTGACTCGGAATTTGCAGAAGAGTTCGGTGCGGAATTAGCTAAATCAGAGGTAGCTGTAGCTTTGACTCGTGCTCGTCTTGCCTGCAATGTCACCCAAGTTGATTTGGCTAATAGACTGGGGACAAATCAATCCTATATAGCAAAACTTGAGCGTGGAGATGCGAATCCAACTATAGGGATGATTGGAAAAGTGCTAGCGTTTATGGGATTGCGACTAAAAGTACATACAGAACGGATATTGTATGATACTGCACCACGTGTAATCACTTCCGGAGAGGGACTAAACGACCTGTGGAATGCTATTATCTGGCCATCTGAGGTGACAGTGACTGCTACGACCAAGACTGAGACCAGAGAAGAATCGATTGCAGTTGGAGGCTAACATTGATTGAACACATTTGGACAGTATTATGCTCGCATGTGATCACAAGCAGAGAGACAAATAATATTAGCCTGATCGATGTGATGGAAGAACTGGCATTAGATGTTGGCGCTCAAAGTGACAGAAAAAGCACTGATGAATCGGTAGTTCCTCTCCCAATCAGCTTGGTTTTAGTGAGTCTATGGTCACGAATGGAAGATAGCAGACCAATTGTGGGGGCTGGTAAGGACATTTTGCTCACTCCTTCGGGGAAAACCATAAGTGAGAATGAATTCAAGATTGACCTATCTAACCACATGAGAATGCGAACAATGAGGAAACTGGTTCACTTACCTATCCCAGTTAAAGAATCAGGTAAATATCGATTTCGGACGGAACTTCTGGACGAAGAGAATGAAACTTGGAAAACAGTTTCGAACATTCCACTGATAATCAATACCAAGGTAACGAGACCTAGATAGCAGCGAGATATTCAGCCGAATTGAATGTCCTGAATTGACCAGATCGGTGCCACAGTTGCCGTGCACAATTTTCAGACTTTTCTATTAGAGCATGGTTGCCAAAATCAAATGGCTTCTATTTACGCAGTGCACTAGCTAACAGAAGTCCTCCTCCTGCAACCCAGAAAACCGCAATAGCTATCCAATAGTATTCAGGGTGTCTTACATTTCCCATACGATGTAGTAAACGAAAAACACCCTCCAAAAAAAGAAAAAACAGTGAAAACAATAGAGTAGGTACTACCGCTAATAAGATTATGAAGATGGGAACAAGCAGTAATGCCTGTAGGACGATATTATCAGTTTTAGGTAGCACATGACCTACAACATAGATGAATCCTGACAATAATATAGAGCTACTGATCAAAAGAATGACGTTTACCGAGACTAATTTCCCATTCTCATTAAGAGAGCTTATGTGTGCACCGATATTACCACGGAGGGTTCTCTTTCCGATTAGAACTAGGAGCAAAGCGTAGACATCGAAACCGAGAACCGTAAATACTAGGACACCAACGATTACAGACCAAGTGATTCCTTCCTCTGTCCCCCACGTTGTTAGTGCAATAATAATTACTGGTAGGGCGACAAGAGAAGACAGAACGACAATGCTCAGTCGTCTTTCACGTTTTCCAGTTAGGAAGGTTACTATCCTACCGATCCAACTCTCAATGCTGGTTGAGAATCTATGAGCAACCTGGTCTAGGATAAAAACGAGTCCAGCAGAAACCTGCAGTGCTATTCCAGTAATCTCCATCCAATTCGTCATTATTGATTCTAATCCTATAGCAAAAAGAGTCAGAAATCTACTCCATAGGCAATAGCGAGCAACTACAATACTAATGACTCCAAGTGCTCAATTTTCAAACTTTCCTGTACGTGTCTCAATCCATAAGATGCTCTTTAGTCACCCGAATATAAACACCCTAGGCACATTGCTTATGTCTTCTATCTGAGGCTGATTGATGATATAATTCCTCAAGAGGAAGAGGAAATGAAGAGGCTGCTCACCATCATCACCCTCGCAATCCTCTTGGTAGGGTCAGTCCTAACTGGCTTGTCTTGTGCCCCAGACGCTGCGTTGCAGATCTCCGTAACTGACTTGGATAACGGAGTCATGATTGAGAATGTCGGTAATGTTGATTGTCGTGTTTTCGTCAATTCACCTGAAGGTGAGCAGCAGTTTGAACTAGCTGTTGGTCAGAAGACAACGGTTACTGGCATATCACAGCTGATTGAGGTTTCAGCAGTAAGTAGGTGATCAGGTAAGCTGGATGGGTACGTGTATGCAATGCGGTTACCATGTATACTAGGGATGGTAAGTAGCCGATCTCGCAGATTTGAAGACAGTGAGCGGGCTAAATTCAGGGTGAAAGGAGAACAACAATGAACTCTGTTGAATCAAAACCTCTGCTCATGGTATTTATCTTACTCGTGTTCGTCGGGTGCGGAGCCCTATCAGTCATGGCTTTGTACCCAGAGCCTCCAGTTATCACGGGCATGATCAAGGCAGATTTGAGGTCAGTAGGGTCGTCGGTGGATATAGATGGTTGGGAAGTGCGACTAGAAGACCTGCAAACAGTTACTACAGAGATAAACGAAGCCAGGTTATTCATCACTGGTAATACAAGCAAAGTGCCCGTCTACGAAGGTGATGACGTGAAGTCCGCCGATGGTAATTTGAATCTTCACATTACAAAGCTCTACTGGGGGGGTCTGAATCCCGAAACGGGAGAACGGAATATACCTATAGCGGAGGTGGAAATCACAGATAAGAGAGACGACGTACTTGGTATGGTCGCAAGGTTTGCAGCGCCGATTCTCACCTTTATATCGTTAGTTTACCTCGTCGTAAGTATTGTGAATCCCTCTTTGTTCTGGAAGCCAAAAAACCTAAAGAGATCAAAGCCCTGAGAGCAGCGTTGAGCAGTAGGATTCAAACCGAATATCAAACCTCCATTGGCAGACAGCGAGCACCATCAACTTTGGTAAGTACAACTAGGATTACGATGTATACTTGGGATGAATGAGTAGTCCAGATAACTGGGAATTTGTCTTTATACTTCCTAACATATCAATCAAGAACTCTGTTGGGAATGATAATATTGCTATCTGTTCCCCGAATGACCCGAGAGTAGAAGACCTCATACAACTACATTCAAATATCCGCTACCTCGTTACGGGATTCACTGACCAGTTAAATAGAAAGATCACCCCGAGTGTGTTGATTCGAAAAAACAGACCACATAACCAATATATTCGAGATTCTTTGATTGATTTCCGAAATATTTATGCTATTTGTTGTGTGATTAATGGTTGGCAAAATTTGCTAAATAGAGATGATGGTCAATTAATGCCTTCCAACGTTCTCTATTCAGATTATTTTGATATATACCCTATCGTTCCAAATAGTAAGGATGATTATCTGGCTATAATATCACCTGCCGCACGTGGACTTGACACAGCATCAGAATTTACTGGTCAGATTTCGCCGAGTATCGTTTCTCAAGTTCATAATCCTCATTATGATCATGCCTTATTTAAGGCATTATCGAAAGAATGGATGAAACGCCATATACTTAGGCGATATTCTGATTGGGAACTGATTTCTTTATTTCGCTCGTTACAAATAGCTTACCAAGCACTTTCTATGGCAGATAGTAATTTTTCGACTATATATGATTATGGAACAAATCTTTCTCTTTGGGTTAGCGCTTTTGAAATTCTTGCCCATCCTAAAAATGGATCAGTCAACCTTCAAAGCGTTCTTTCTTTGCTAGATAATTCTTTTCTATTGAAAGAGTTGATAAAAAGACTATATACCGTGGACTTCCATAAAAAGAGTCACCGAGTCAACTTAGTTCAAAAACTATATTGCCAGATTTACAATGCTCGAAATTGCTATATTCACGGTAATCCTGTTAAGACGAAAGATGTAACCCCTTGGGGTAAAATTAATCGTCATCCACTTTATGCGTTTGCTCCTTTGATATTCGAAGTTGCTCTTATCTCGAGAACAGATATTAATTACTATCTTGATGATGATGACAGGGTTTTTAACCAAATGAAGATTGAACGAGCTTTGCTTAAGTCAAAGAGCAAAAAGCCAAAATCTATCAGACCAGAGATAGGTATTTGAATATCAAAAAGGGGTATGCCCTTTGGATTAGCCGATGGTGCCGGCTCTAATCATAACTCTATCAAAATAAGTAGATTTCCATATCACGTCCAACGGGATATCATCGTTCGTATTAGCACTGTGAATCTATCCTGTTGTGAAGCAATCCTTATACGGGTATACTTCGCTCATAGCAAATCGTAATAACACCGGTATCGGAGTAGACCGTATGAGCGAAGGAAGAGAATTTCCACAACTGGATACAGAAAGACTTGTCTTAAGAGAGTTGACGCTTGATGACGCCGACTTTATCTTCCCCCATTTCGCCAACGAGGAGGTAGTGCGCTATGAGGATGCCAAACCGGCAGCAAATATCAAGGATGTCACTGACATAATAGAGTGGGGCAGAAACTTAGCGAGTAACAAAACAGGTATTCTCTGGGGAATATCAAGAAAAGGTGATGGCGCCTTTCTGGGACAAATAAACTATGTTGTCCGACCGGACAACAACTTCATTGGTACCCGGCACCGTGCCGAAATCGGATTTGACCTAACACCGCATTACTGGGGGAATGGATATGTATCGGAGGCTATCAGCCATGTTATCGAGTTCATCTTCAATTGCACAGAGATTAACAGAATCGAAGCGATAGTGCATACTGAGAACAGTCGGTCTCTTAACGTACTGACAAGGCTAGGATTTTGCAGAGAGGGTATACTCCGCGAATACGTGAAGTGGGAGGGTGAATACTGGGATATGGCGTTATTGACCGTGCTCAAGAGAGACTGGGTGAGTTAAAGCGCCATCATTTTCATACCTGATCGCTGTTGGATATGAACACGCGATGGACATTGAGTCCCGCGGCACCGTTGCCGCTGCGGGCTAGAATATATACGGCCAGTGCGATGTCAGCGCATGGGATCCAAATTAAACTCTTCAGAACTTCGGATATGCCCTGGCCGTTAGCCGAAACTGGCATCCTAACTGTGGGAGGAGAACCATTTGGGTATTTACCGATTTAACAAAGATAGGTTACCAGATACAGAATTTGTCCCTGGAACAACTGCATTGTTGGTTGAGGGAAACTACTGCAGACTTTTGGATGGTAGAAGAACTCCGGGGATGGTCGAAAGGTATTTTGATGATAGTGCCATGTTCAGGTGGCGTATTATGGATTTTGAAGATGAAGGAAAGTATTGGGATGTTCCAGCTGAGGGGGTGACTCGGTACCAATTTACGAAGGATGCAAAAAGGCTGAATGCAAAAAGGATCAAAAGGATTGAAGCCTCCATTCAGAAGTACCAAAGAAGATTGACAATAGAGGCTGTTGAGGAGGAAAAACATCAAACTGAATCGGAAATTGAAATTGTCGAACATGTTATAACAGACTGGCTAAGAAGCAACTCGATATTCTTCAAGGATCAAGAACAGCTGGACCTTAAGTCTGGTACAGGCCCCAAGGCCCTTGCCGAAGATTTAATACTCTATATGAGGTCTATCGGGATGGAAGAAATCGAGCGAAGGACGGCGGATAGTATGGTTTTGAATCCAAATTCAGGTGAGTGGATAAAGGGTATGGCAATTGTACTGGCAGAGATGGGCTTGATACCTTATCGAGATAACATACCAAGAACGCGGGATATTTTTGAAGGATTAGGGCGAAAAGAAAATAGGCGTAATTATTTGATTCACAGACTTGCTTTTGTTCGAGCCTATTTTCACTTGCTTGGTATGAAAGAAATAACACTTTATAGAGGAATGGCTACAGAATGGGAATGGGGAAACAGGCCAACATCACGGACACTTGTATCTTTTACCTTTAGCATTAAAGTAGCAGGATCTCACTGCAATTTTGATCGTAACAGTGACAAGAAACATTCTTATCTCTTAAAAAGAACCTTTTCCGTTGAAGATCTATTTATGACAAGTCTTGAAACAGATGCTATGAATAAGCAGTACAAGGAAGCAGAGGCTTTAGTGCTGTATCACGAAGAAGATGGTATCTTTTGGTAACGCTGGAATCTGCCAACTTCGGGTAACAGCCTGTTTGCGTCGCTTCGCCAAATGCCTTCAGCACTTCGCGAACACGCCGAAAGTTCGCCGCATTGAGAGAACGTTTCAACCACCTGGTATGTAATCGCCTATCCCCAGAATCCAAATAGGTCAGAGCCAGGTATATCTATTTCAAGAAGGGGGTATGCCCTTTGGATTGGGCGATGGGATAGCTCTAACCGTTGTTTGCGTCACAGTGACGCCTCAAGCTATCCTCAGACTTTGCTGAGTTAGTCAGTGGTGTAACTACGATTAGCCTGTAGGTCTTCGGTTAATGGGGGGCATATTCGTGTTAGTATTATGCCGTCTGAATTGAAGGAGAGATTGGGATGGATACATGGAAGTTCTACGACGTAACCCATCGCTACCATGAAGTCTGCAATCCGACTAGTGCGGCGAAGCTCGACGAACTAGTTGGGCTCCTGAGACTGAATCCAGGGTCTGTCACGGTCGACATTGCCTGCGGCAAGGGAGAGTTACTGACAAGGCTCGCGGAGCGGTACGAGATATCCGGCGTCGGGGTAGACATATCTCCATACTGCGTGATGGATGCGGAACAGAAGTTAGGGGAACGAGTGCCCGGTGCTCAAATCCAAATCCTCAACATGGACGGAGCAGACTACAGCCCCGACCAACTCTTCGACCTCGCCATGTGTATCGGCGCTTCGTGGGTGTATAAGGGACATCGAGGGACTCTAGGTGCCTTGAAGACGATGACAAAGCCGGATGGCCTCATTCTCGTCGGTGAACCCTTCTGGCTTAAGGACCCGGATGACGCGTATCTGGTTGCAGAGAACCTCACACGTGATATGTTTGGCACGCACTACGAGAACGTACTTGTTGGTGAGGACGAAGGCCTGTCCCCGCTGTACACGATGGTCAGTAATCAGGACGATTGGGACCGGTATGAGACACTTCAGTGGTATGCGGCCGAGAAGTACGCCAGCGATAATCCAGACGACCCTGATGTATCGGAGATACTGACCCGCGTCGCCCGTGGACGAACGAACTACCTACACTGGGGTCGTGATACGGTCGGTTGGGCGATGTATCTCTTTCGCAAACCTTCACATGCCGATTAGTCGCTAGATTCAAGCGGGCAAGACAAGCAGATTTCTATGCCATGTCTGGTTACCTAGTGACATAATCACTATTTCGAATTTTGGGGTTGGCGTTGTGTGAGCGACTTTTGCTGTTATCGTCCTTCGTTGTTTTTATTGCTATGGTTAGTGTCGCCATTGTTGTGCAACAATTGACCAAGCTTGCTTGGCTCCCTGGCTTTGAATCATAACCCCAGAATTGGCCTTGTTTTCGCATTAGAGTGTTTGAGACTCGGGGCAGAAGCCATATCTTGACTTTCCCCTGTCTATCTTCCCACAGGAACTAGGTTTTGGGGCAAGTGAGCAGGATTTCTGTGCAACCGCTCGACCAATTTTGTCTTGGCAGAGTCGGATAATCGTCTGGGTGCTCTGGGTGGTCTTATTCTCGACTTTGGCAGTTCATATTCCTTGCCGCCAAAGCCATTATCCATTACCGGCTTCAAACCAAGATTTTTCTCTAGATGCTTCTGCCATGTCTTTTCATAAGTGAAGATACTGGCGATGCCCTCTGGCTTGTTGAAGTTCATGATAGTTTCTTACTCATCGGCTGATAGTCTTTTCGACGTGCTAACTTCCCTCTTGTCGTTGCTTAATTCGTATACTGATACGGATAGAGAACGGGATGTTATAATGAGTATTGTGTCGTAACGATGCAGAAGATCACCAGGTAATTATACAGAATGACTGGACCAAGAGTTGGTTTGCGAGCACACCCTATATTTGTTGATATAGTAGCTATTCTGTTGACATGGTGTCTACACTAGTTCTAGAATCACTCAAATCAAGAAATGCAGGAGCCAACTGAGGCAAGAACCGCTATTCTGCGTTGGGGCTTCTGTGGCGGGATGAAGAACTGGATATCCGGGTTCACGGTTGGTGAACAATGAAGACAGGAATTAAGATAATCAACTGGCAGAGCGTAGTTGTGGGTCTGGCAGCTTCAATTGTGGGCGGTGTTTGGGTAGCCGAGGTTCTGGGTGAACCTGTGTGGTCGGCGCGATGGTGGGGCATAGAAGTGTTGTCATTCCTATTCGTTGCACTTATAACCGAATGGTTTATTCATAGGTTCGCGTCACCAATCGGCATAGGTGATGAGGTTCCGGGCAGAACTGCCCGGTTTACGGAAGAGGTGCGAGAAGCAACATGGAATTTCTGTGCTGTATCAAGTAAGTGGGTTTCATTATGGCAATCGTCTACTTTCATGTATTATCTACATGTAAATACGGTTAGAAATCTGACTGCGTATTCTTCTCGTATTCGTGCTCCCCTGGAACGAATCTCAACAGACACGAACGAGAGACGCAAGTTCTATGACGAAGGACTCAAAGTCGCAGCACACATTGGAAAAGGTATTGAAATACCTCATTTCTTCGGATTACGGTTGCTAGTATATCGAGACCAAGTCTATCATGACCCACGAGCCAAAGACCAGATCATGAGCCTAATACAGGCGCAGGCATTAGGAAGAGTGTATTGTATTCCCTTGGTGCTTGAGAAGCTGGAGAATTCACTCGAACTGGGTCAAAGAGAGGAATTGAAGCAGCTATCATCGCTGCTAGACTACCGGGTAGAAGATAGCTTACCTGCTGGCTCATTGCTTGATAGGATGCGTCACAAGATTAGTAAGAAAGAAGAAAGACGATTGCCAGTGCCAGACTTTCTAATCTTGAATAATGCTAGGAGCTCTACATTTCGTTCCAATGTTTGGTGGTATGAGGGTTCAATTCCTAAAGGCAACGCCCAGATTGTTCCTCAAGCCGCTAAGGCTTTCGCGGTGCTATGTTCAAAAGTGCAAGATGCCCTGTGGGATGAATTTACTGCTGAGACAATTGAAGCTGTCCCTGTCGTGGCACAGACTATTCAGTCTGTAGAAGAGGCTTTTTTCTTACTCCCATACTTCACTAATTGGATAGATTGGATCAAGCAGAACCGTTCGGTAACAGCGGACCTCCTAGGCAACTGGTTATCTGCTGAAGATGAATTACTCCGGAGGATTGTGAAACCAGGCACCCGCGTTCTTGATGTTGGCTGCGGTTTCGGGAGACATGCTCGTCTCATGGTTTCAGAATGCGGAGCTGAACTTGTTTTAGGAGTGGATTTGAGCTCCATGATGATATTTGAGGCAAGAAAACTGGCAGAGGAGTTTGGACCGGACAAAGTGCAAGCACACGTAGATGATGCTGCACTTCTATCATCGTGCAGTGACGGGTGTTTTGATATAGTGGTTTGTATGACAAATACACTGGGTAATATGAAACCCGAAAAGCAGGGGCAATGTCTGGAACAGATGAAAAGAGTGCTAAAACCCGGAGGCGAAATCCTTATTAGTGTATACAATGATACAAGACGGTCAATTCAGGTGCGCACCAGAAGCTATCTTGAATTGGGATTGCATATAACTGAGCAAGAAGGTGCGCTGGTAGCAAACGAAGGATTGCGTTCAGAGCACTTTTCTGCGGCTCGTTTGACAGGGCTAATTGAGGATGCACATCTTATCTGTAAGGAAGGTCCATTTGAACTAGACCATATAGGTATGTATGCTGTGGTGGGTCAAGGAACAACTTAGTAGTGCATAGAGCCATCCTCAACCGTGCATCTGCGGCGCCAGTTAGGCTATCTTGAGTTGAATCAAAGTGTTTGCTGTTTATGTCGATTGTATAGACATGGCGAACCCAATCACGATGCTATTGAATCTGACTTGACGAGGACCTTCCAGGCAGAGAACTACGCTTATTTGGCTTTCCGCTCCTCATTTCCCCACAGGAACTAGGTTTTGGGGCAAACCGGCACGGTTTCTGCGCAACCTCTTGGCCAGTTTCTCCCTAGTGGAGTCGGACAGGCGTCTAGGTGCCCTGGGTGGCTTTATTCTCGATTTCGGCAACTCATACTCTCTGCCACCAAAGCCATTATCCATTACCGGCTTCAACCCAAGATTCTGCTCTAGATGCTTCCGCCATGTCTTCTCGTAAGTGAAGACACAGGCCGTATCCTCGCCCTTGTTGAAGAGTATGATAGTTTCTTGCTCATAGGCTGATAAACCTCTGGACATATTTACCTCCTTCTTATCGCCGCTTGTTTCCTATACTGATGGGGATGCAGAATGGGTGGGCTGTATTGCGACCACGCAATCCTGATTCAGACGCCGAGTGGCCAGGATATCCTCATCGATGGCGGTCCTGACCCTCAGAGAATCAATCTGGAACTGAGCGAGAGGCTTCCCTTCTGGGATAGGACGATAGACCTCGTGGTCTGCACTCAGCCTCAAGCCGACCATGTTACGGGCCTGGTGGAAGTCCTTCAGAGATACAGAGTGCAGCGGGTGCTCGACCCTGGAGTATCTTACGATTCTTCTATCTATCAGGAATGGCTCAGACTCATCGAATATAAAGAAATCGAATATGACCTAGCCCGGGCCGGCCAAGAGATTGATTTGGGCAACGGCGTTAAGATAGAAGTGCTGAATCCGCCGGAAAGCTTATGGGAAGGAACTGACGATGATATCGATAACAACGGCGTGGTGCTCAGACTGGGTTGGGGCGATGTCAGTTTGCTGTTCACTGTCGACATCAGAGCAGAAGCTGAATTCGAGCTTGTCGGGCAGCGGGCCAACTTGAAAAGCACTGTACTGAAGCTCGCCCATCATGGCAGCCACACATCCACTTCTCAGCAATTTCTAGCGGCGGTTGACCCTGAAGTGGCCGTGATTTGCGTTGGAGCAGCTAATCCCTTTGGTCATCCCGGCCCTGATGTACTGGAGAGATTGACCGACAGGTTGGGTGAGGACAATGTCTATCGGACAGATGTGGATGGCACCATCGAGTTCATTACCGACGGGGAGACGCTGTGGGTGAAAACAGACAGCTAGGAGGTCTATCGGCTAGCTAGATATCTGCAATGGGGGCTTCCTCTCATAGCAAGATAACATGCAAGGCGCCAACCAAACCGTCAAGATGGCCCCTCGCGAAGACCATAACAAAGACCTGGCTCAGACCAGGATCTTACCATCCTTGAGGAAGAGGGTCCCATCCACACGCACTTCTCCACCTTTGCGGAGGTCGCAGACCATGTCCCAATGGATGGCGGACTTGTTCTTGCTCCCTGACTCGGGATAACCCTTTCCCAGAGCCAGATGAATCGTCCCCCCAATTTTCTCATCGAACAGCGTGTTCTTGGTGAAGCGCTGGATCCCGGAGTTGGTGCCGAAGGCGAACTCTCCCACATAGCGTGCCCCTTTGTCAGTCTTCAGCATCTCCAACAGGAACACCTCGTTCTTAGCTGCCGTGGCCTTTGTGACTTTCCCATCCTTGAACTGCAGCCGGACGTCCTCTACTTCACGACCATGTAAGCAGGCAGGATAAGTGTATCTGATATGCCCGTTCACGCTCTTCTCAATCGGTCCGGTGAAGATTTCTCCATCGGGGAAGTTTTCGTGGCCGTCGCAGTTGATCCACTTCCGACCTGTGACTTCGAGCTTCAGATCGGTATCCGGGCCAACGACATGGATTTTCCTGGCTTTGTTCAACCAGTCAACGAGGCGCTGCTGCTTTTTAGAGATTCTCTTCCAGGCCTTGATGGGGTCAGGCTCGTGGACCAAGCAACCTTTGTAGACGAAATCTTCGAACTCGCGGAGCGACATCTCCGCATCCTGAGCAAAAGCCTGGGTGGGGTGTAGGGTCCCGCTCCAGCGCAGCTCCTTCTTGGCTGCCCGCTCGAGCAATCGGTCTGAGAGGGGACGCATCGCCACTGCCCGGCGGGACTGCTTGGCAGGGTCAGCATTGGTGAGCTGCTTAGTATTCACATCCGTCCATATCCCGATGCTTGCGTCGATTTGCTCAATCATGTCCTTCATAAACGGCGTGACGTAATCAAGCTGCACGTCGCTGGCATAGGTATAGAAAAGCTCTTCTGCTTCTTCCGGTTCAACGCGGAGAAAAGGGTGAGCACCCCGCTCCAGGACCTTTTGATAAACAGCCAAAATCAACGGTGCACCCTGGGGGCCACCGGCGATCCGAACCAGCTGGTTCGGTCGCACTTCTACAGAATAATCGACCAGAATCTTGGCTACGGTTTCGACTCTTGGATCTGTCATTTCGCCTCCTCAGATTTGGTAATTGCAGAATGGAGCAGTCTAGCAGGTATTGCCGAAGCTAGTCAAACAGTCCACACGTAGCGATAGTCAAAGGGCATGTATTGGCAAGAAGACGAAGGGGCTGAGATCTCGTCCCAGCCCCTTTGGATTTGTTGAACCAAACAGGTTGGCTACCGTTAGGGCATAGGGTAGAAGCGGACCTGGATTAGCTTGGAGCCATGGTTCTGCAGCTGCCAGAAGTAAGCATAGTCGCCATATCCCCCAACAGTGTCCAGGTAATCGAAGTAATCAAAAATCCACATTCCCAAGCCGTCTGCGTTTCCGGGATCGGGTAAACCCGTTTCCCCAATACTTGCTTCCTCAGTATCAATGAAGAACAGGTCGGTAGCATTGACCCATTTCCTACTAACAGTGACTGTACCGAGATTCAGGTAGTAGTATAGTGCTCCTGTAGTGTTGTAAACTTGCGCCCAGCCATCAATTTGTGGTGCCTTTGCGACCGGTTTTGCTTTTGCGGCAACAACCACCCAATACTTGCCATCGGCGAGGTCCAACTCACACGGGTCACCATCGAAGGCCGTGCCGTCGATAACTGCGAAATCATCGGCGCCACTCTGAGTCATGTAGATCGCGAAACCAGGTAGCGAGGTTACGTTGTCCCCTACTTTATTGCCATGGTTGACCACTTTGTTTGGTCTCTTAAGTTCAATTTCCCAGTTAGTCGTGTCCATGGGAACGAACATTGTATGCCTATTTGGATTCGAAACCTCTTTATCGTTCCAGCCATCCCTCTTACCGAGGAGATTCAGGTTGAAGTGAGGTCCATTCAGGTCAAATTCGGTTTTGGGACTCTTAGCAGACACGGCTGAAGGCAGTATCGTGGCTAGTAGGACTGCCACCAATAGAATACCAAGTATTTTCTTCATCTTTTTCTTTCTCCTTTCTTGATTAATTCAGTCGATTCCCCAACTCCCATGCCGTCGCACAAGATTCAGCAGGAAGTTCAACTGTCGACCTCAGGCCCGGGATACTATAGTTGAGACAGATTCTTTGTCGCCGAAAGCTATCACCCCCCTTTCTTAGTAAAAAACCACACTCTCTGAAGTGCGGTTTCGTCATTGGCTCCACACCACCCAAACGACCAACTACAGATGGTGATTCAACGCCTACTTCTTGGCTTCTTCTGTAATCGAATTACTTCTTTACTATCGAGTTCTCCTTTGATTATGTATCGAGTGTGCATAACGCTGAGTCTGTCTTAGTTCGTGTACACCACCTCCGTATTATTAGTCGCTAGAAATCTGAAAATCCCTCAACTTCTTTCCGCAACTCCATAAGTCAACATAGGGCGTTAGGCAATCGACAACATAGCACGCAATCCTACATCTACATTATCAACGGCCCAAGAGAAGTTATCAACATACTCACAATTAACCTAAATCAACCTAAACTAACAATTCCCCCCACTATCGCATATTTCACATACGTTCAGATTATGCTTTCTCGCCCTGCCTTCCTATGTGAACGGGACTACAGCCATCAATGAAGTCAATACGCCAGCCAAAACAGAGTTGCCTGAATCCCTTAGACAGGGTATGCTTCTGAACAGAAACTATAGCTCAGCCCGTGATAGCATGGGTAACAAAAAAATGCAAGAGGTTAACCATGATTGATTTAGATAATGCCTCAGTCTGTCGGCGGTTTGACAAGTCAGGAATGCTCAATCACCTGCACGGGTTTCCCGAGCAGTGCCAGAAAGCCTGGGAGAAGGTCCTGAAATTCGAGCTCCCCCACCTACATACCCGAATATCCAACGTCGTTATCTTGGGGATGGGGGGCTCGGCTATCGGCGGCGATATCGTCCGCCGGCTGGCCCTGGCCGAAAGCAAATCCCCTGTTTGGGTACACCGGGACTATGGCTTGCCGGCATTTGTTGATGAGAGTACCCTGGTCATTGCCTCAAGCTATTCCGGAAACACCGAAGAAACACTTTCTGCGTTCACCAAATCGCTGGGAATCCCATCCAAAAAGCTGGCCATCACATCGGGCGGCAAACTTAAGGATTTAGCGGAAAAGGAAGGTATTCCTACTTTCGTGATAGACTACCAGGCGCCGCCCCGGGCTGCCCTCCCCCATAGTTTTATCCCGCTGGTGGGCATTTTTCAGAAGCTTGGTCTGCTTGGAGACAAGACGGCAGATCTAAAAGAGGCACTGGACATTCTGCAGAAACTGTCCGGAGACTTAATTGAAACCAAGCCTCTTGCCTCCAATGCCGCCAAGCAAGTGGCAGCCAAGCTGTGGGGACACGTAGCAGTGATTTGTGGAGCCGAGATGCTATCGGAAGTAGCCCGGCGCTGGAAGGGAGAGTTTAACGAGAACAGCAAGGCCTGGGCTTTCTTTGAATGTTTCCCTGAACTTAACCACAATGCTGTAGTCGGCTACGAATTCCCTCCTGAAGTGAAGGAAAGGATATTCGTGCTTATGCTGCGCTCCCCTTCGCTCCGTCCCCGGAACCTGCTTCGCTACGAAATTACCGCCAAGTTGCTCGCCAAGGCGGGAATCGCTCACGAATTCGTGGAAGCCAGAGGGAACAGCACCTTGGCTCAGGTGCTGAGTCTGGTCCTCCTGGGCGATTACGCCAGTTTCTATCTGGCAATGCTAAACGAAGTTGACCCAACAGCTACAGATGCCATAGATTTCGTGAAACAGCACCTCGCCCGATCTCCTGTTTCCAGTGACTAGGATAGAGCGAAAAAACATGGTCGGTCGGGAAGATCTGTGGGCCAGTCAGCAGATGCGATAAGCTCAGGAAGGGGAGGGGCTTGTCCCCTCCCCTTCCTTTCTTCACCAAAGGAGGTTGGTGACTGCCTGCGGCTTCGTCTGAGTCAGCGAACTCTGCCGGCGCTGTCCCTAGCCGAGTTAAACCGGGCAAGGAAGCGAGCGACTTCCTCGCGCTTGAATCTGTGATCACCCCGAGGGGTGATGCGGTATGCCACTATTGTCCCTTTATCACTCCAGCGCCGCAAGGTATTCGTGTGGACGTGTAGGAGCTCCGCCACTTCCCTCGGCGTAAGCATCTTGTCCCTCTTGTCATAATCTGACATTTCTTGTTCCATATCCTACTTAGTCAACCTGTCCCAGCATAACCTACCGCATCCAACCACACAATCACCCGATCGTAATGTTTTAATCCTGTTCTGGGCAGAGAATGGTACTAGAGCGGAGGGCTGATGAAATGGACTATTTCTTGTTCAACATGGTGGGACTGCACGAAACATCATCCTGCCATCTTCACGCAAGAGTCCCGTGATGTTCCGGCGAAAAAATCACGCACCTGTCTCCCCACAGTTGAAAATCGTAGCTAGGATCAGCGTTCAGGTCGGTTCAAGCACAGTTAGAGCTCAGTATCTCCTCCAGCGCCTCTGTCCATCTGTCCCCCAGGAGCCTGGTGTCCAATTTGACTTGGGTGGCGCCTATTTTGACTGCGCCGTTGTAGCTTCTGCCCAGAGATTGCTTCGCTTCCTGCCACGCCTCTGGCTCGCAGCTTCGGCTCGCAATGACAGTTTCCTGGGGCTTTATTACAATTTGCCTCCCATGTGTGGAAACAGAGCTTACGTCGGCCCGCATGGCCAGAATCTTGATTCTCACTACATAAAGAAGATTCTCCACAGGCTCCGGCAGAGGACCGAACCTATCCTTGAATTCTCGAGCCATGTCCCCCACTTCCTCAATATGCTCCACCTTAGCCAGCCTGTGGTAAAGGCTCAGCCTGGTATTTGAATTGGAAACATACTCTTCCGGTATGTGGGCATCCAAAGGCAGGGAAATGCTGGGAGATTGCTTCGCTTCGATCGCAATGACAGTCGTCCTCACTCCGCCGGATTGCTTTGCTTTCAACTCCTCTACCACCTCAGCCAGCAACTGGCAGTAAAGGTCGAAACCCAGGGCGGCAATATGGCCGCTTTGCTTGACGCCTAAGAGATTGCCCGCTCCCCGAATCTCCAGGTCTCTCATGGCAATACTAAATCCCGAACCTAGTTCAGTAGCCTCCAAGATGGTCCTGAGTCTCTTGTAGGCCTGGGGAGTCAACCGCTTCCGCTTGTCAAAGAAGAAATAAGCATAAGCCTGGTTGATACCGCGACCCACCCTGCCCCGCAACTGATAAAGTTGAGCCAGCCCAAACCTGTCAGCCCGGTCAATGATCAGCGTATTGACATTAGGCATGTCCAAGCCTAACTGGATAATAGTGGTGGTCACCAAAATGTCATAGTTGCCAGCGATGAAATCCGTCATCACCCTTTCCAACTGCTCTTCAGGCATCCGCCCATGAGCTATTACTATTCGAGCCTCGGGCACCAAACCCTGTAATTTGTGGGCAGCTAAAGCAATGCTCTGAACGCGGTTATGGACGAAGAAGATTTGTCCGTTCCTCTCCAGTTCCCGCAATATCACCTGTCTCACCAGAGCGGCATCATAAGCCCCCACATAGGTCTGGACAGATAGGCGTTCTTCAGGAGGTGTCCCCACGATACTCATATCCCTGATTCCGGTTAAAGACATATGCAGGGTGCGCGGGATGGGAGTAGCGCTGAGAGCCAGGGTGTCCACTTCCTGTCTTATCTGCTTGAGTTTCTCCTTCTGCACCACGCCAAACTGTTGTTCCTCATCGATTATCGCCAGCCCCAGGTCTTTGAATACGATGTCCTTCTGCAGCAGGCGATGGGTTCCAATGCATATGTCCACAGTTCCGTTAGCTAAGGCTTCCAGGATTTCCCGTTCTTTTTCCGGGGGACAGAAGCGGCTCAGCATCTCTACTCTTAAGGGAAAGGTTTGCAACCTCTCAGTAAAGGTAATGAGATGCTGCTGGGCCAGCACGGTAGTCGGTACCAGAATAGCTACTTGTTTATTATTCATAACCGCCTTAAAGGAAGCCCGCAATGCTATCTCGGTTTTGCCATAGCCCACGTCTCCACAGATAAGCCGGTCCATCGGCTTAGCTTTTTCCATGTCCTCTTTAACCATCATGATCGCCTCAATCTGGTCTGGTGTTTCCATATAGGGAAACGATGCTTCCAGCTCCTGTTGCCATAGTGAATCTGCAGAGAAAGCGAAGCCAGGAGCTACCTCTCGAACAGCATAAAGGTCAAGGAGCTCCTGGGCAATTTCCGCCACCGATTCTTTAACCCTGTTCTTGGTCCTTTGCCATTCCGGGGTCCTCAAACGGCTCAAGTGCGGCGCCTGGTCGCCCGCCCCGATATAGCGGCTGACGCGGTCTATCCGTTCCGTAGGCACATAGAGCCTGTCCGCAGCGGCATACTCTAAAACAAGGTATTCTCTCTCCATTCCATCGGAGGACATCCTGGCCAGGCCGTGGAACCTGGCGATGCCATGGTCAACATGGACGACGTAATCGCCGGGAGCCAACTGAGGAAGAAACCACTGGTGAGGCATTGGCCTCTTCTTCCCAGCACTCAACCTCTGTTGAGTGCTGGGTCGCGGCTGCTTTACAAAGCCGAATAGCTCGACATCGGTGATAAGGGTCAGCCGGTCATCCAGCAGCCAGCCTCCGTCCAGTGAGCCCTGGAGCACGGTGATTGAACCGGGCGGAGGTATCTGTTCTATCTGTGACGCCGGTGAGGTATGTATGTCTTCCTTCTGGAGAAGTTCAGCCAGACGATTTGCCTGATGGCTGACTACGAACACGCGCTGTCTTTGTTCCACCATCTGCTTAGCTGTTTTGAGGAACCTTTCCAGCTGGCTTCCATAACTCTGGGCTCTGATGAAGGGCAAAGCCTGTCCATAGCCCCGGGCAGCCTCCCATGTTTCCAGCGCCAAAAAAAGAGCACTTTTCCTTCCTCTATCCCTTTCTTTCATCTGCGACTCTAATTCTTCCCAGGTGAGATAAGGAGAGGGAAAGTCCTCAGGCAGCTCGCCTCTTTCCATCTTTGCGGCTCTTAATTCTTGAGTTTCCTCGTTTAGCCTGGTGATGGTAAGTTCGATTCCCTCAGGGTCATCGAGAACAAGCAAGGCATCACCGCCAAGGTAATCCAAGACGCTTCCAGCCATCACCTCGGAGCTATCAGCTACTGGTATAAACTCTTTAGCCGGGGTGACAATCACCGAGGATACGGGGCTGGTTGAGCGCTGGCTTTCCGGGTCGAAACACCTCATGCTCTCTATCTGGTTGCCAAAGAACTCTATTCGAACTGGCAACTGGCTGCAAGGAGGAAAGACATCGATAATGCCACCCCGTTTGCTCATCTGGCCGGGCACCTCGACAACGTCCTCCACTTCGTAACCCAGGCTCTGCCACCGGCGCAGTAGCTCCAGGGGCTCAGCAGCCATGCCCGGCTTTAGAACATGGCAAGCAGCCGCAAAATCCCTTTGCGGGATGGTTTTACTCATGATTGCCAGGGCTGAGGTCACTACCAGGGGAGCTTCTGTCACCTTGAGCACCAGCGAAGCGTCTTCGGATTCTTCGCGGAGTTTACCCTGAGCGGAGTCAGATTCTTCGCTTCGCTCAGAATGACATGGAGCGAAGGGCTCAGAATGACGCTCTTGCCCTTCGTCATTGTGAGGCACTGTTTCCCCTGTCATTGCGAGTCCCGATTTATCGGGACGAAGCCTTGTCCCGAGCGAGGCGAGGGAACCCGGTGGGGAATGGAGGGGCTGGTAGAGCGCTAAGGTGGCTAATGCCCTCAACCTCTCCACCGTCTGATAGCTGACAGCCGACGGCTGAGAACTGCCATAAGGCAGGAAGTCGAGCTCAGGGAGACGATGCAACTCAGCCGAAGGCGAACACCAGGCTCGAAGCTGCTCATGAAGCTTTCTGGCGGTTTCAGGCTGACCGGTCACTACCATGATGGGCAAATCGAGCTCTTCGTAAAGAGCAGCAATCAAGTAGGGCTTGGCGGCATCAAGTATGGTTGCCTTATGCTCACCTTTAGCTGTGGACAGCTCCCCCACCAATTGCCTGTAGGCAGGCACTTCCTTGAGCAAAGAAAGCAAACAAGAGAGATTCACCGGTTGTCCCTCGTTAGCCAATCAAGCCTCATTATAGTGACCTCGATAAATCATTGCCAATTTGACCGGCAAGCCAAAGGTTCGCGCTGAATGCAGATGACAACCTCCTCAAACTACAGGCGCTCTGATGAGGAACTGTAGTGGCGGACTTTATCTCCGCCTTACTTCGAAGGCGGATACCCACGTGATCGCATATATAGATTGCGTCCTGAATTTCAAGGGGAAAATGTCGACCATCAATTTGAAGAGGCAATTCACAGGTTATGGCCCGAAAATCCCGACGGCCCCCGAAACTGTATCGTGTCTTGTCGACTCCCGAAGACTGATACAAGCGATGCCTGAGTGTTAATAATCATCACCTTGAGCGAAACAAGCAATTGTGCAATCTCATCCTCGCGCATATTGCACTTCCGGCCGAACTGGTTGAGTTCTAGTAAAAAACAGTCACACCTCGCGCCTCAAGCTCTGGTATGTATATGTTAATGGAATCAGAGCTCAGCGGATTGTCGTCCAGCCAAACATGGTCCCCAGTGCCCAGCCCAGTATTCTGCACCAGGGGGTAGATATCGCTTATCTGGTTAGAACCAAGGCTCAGGGATGTCAGATTGGTGAGGTTGGCCAGAGGTGAAATGTCACTTATCTGATTGCCGGGAAGCTGAAGCTGGGTCAGATTGGTGAGGTTGGCCAGTGGCGAGATATCGCTTATCTGGTTACCAATAATCGAGAGCTGGGTCAGATTGGTGAGGTTGGCCAGCGACGAGATATCGCTTATCTGGTTATTGGACAGATGGAGATTTGCCAGATTAGTGAGGTTGACCAGTGGCGAGATACTGCTTATCTGATTTGACTGAATGTTGAGATGTGTTAGGTTGGTCAGGTTGGCCAGCGCCGAGATACTGCTTATCTGATTTGACTGAATGTTGAGATCTGTTAGGTTGGTCAGGTTGGCCAGCGCCGAGATACTGCTTATCTGGTTACGGTCAAGGGTGAGGTGGATCAAGTTGGTGAGGTTGGCTAGTGGCGAGATATCGCTTATCTGGTTGCTTCCAAGGAGGAGCACAGTGAGGCTGGTGCAGTGCTCCAGCCCAGTGAGATCAGCGATATTGCTTCCTGAAGCACTAAGGTAGGTGAGCCCCTCAAGATCTGAAGGACAGATGGGACCCGTGGGTTTGCCGATAGCTCCTCTGATCGCTGCCTCAAGGTTGGGGTCGGGGAAAGTCACTGCCTCTTCTTCTGCGAAGTTAGCAGTGATGGAGTAGTCTCCATTCATGGTAATGGTGGTTGAGGCAGCATTGATGTTGGCAACAGTGCCCACATCGCCAGTCCAGTTGACAAAGTAGTAGCAAGCATCTGGGGTCGCCACCAGGTTGACCACTGTTCCTTCATCATAGGTAGAAGTCCCTTCTCCAGGGGTGGTAACTGAGCCACCAGCGGTGCTGGAGATGGTGAGGTCATATACCGCCATGAAGTTAGCGGTGATGGAATAGTCGCCGTTCATGGTGATGGTGGTTGAGGCAGCACTAACATTGGCAATGGTGCCCACATCGCCAGTCCAGTTCACAAAGCGATAGCCAGCATCTGGTGTCGCCACCAGGTCAACGACTGTTCCCTCGTCATAGGTAGAAATCCCTTCTCCAGGGGTGGTAACTGAGCCACCAGCGGTGCTGGAGATGGTGAGGTCATACTGAGCTATGAAGTTGGCAGTGATTGAGTAGTCTCCGTTCATGGTGATGGTGGTTGTGGGAGCGTTGACATTGGCAACGGTGCCCACGTCGCCAGTCCAGTTCACAAAGCGGTAGCCACTAGCTGGGGTTGCCACCAGGTTGACCACTGTTCCTCCATCGTAGGTGAAGGTACCTGCACCAGGAGTGGTTACCGATCCACCAGCGGTGCTGGAGATGGTAAGGTCATACTGGGCTATGAAGTTAGCTGTGATTGAGTAGTCTCCGTTCATGGTGATGGTGGTCGAGGCAGTGTTGACATTGGCAATGGTGCTTACATCACCTGTCCAGTTGACAAAACGGTAGCCACTAATTGGATTCGCCACCAGGTTGACGATTGTTCCACCGTCATAGGTAAAAGTCCCTTCACCAGGGGTGGTTACCGATCCACCAGCGGTGCTGGAGATGGTAAGGTCGTATATCGCCATGAAGTTGGCCGTGATGGAGTAGTCTCCATTCAT
The DNA here is from genome assembly GCA_049671165.1 of Dehalococcoidia bacterium. GTDB lineage: Bacteria > Chloroflexota > Dehalococcoidia > GIF9 > AB-539-J10 > RBG-13-51-36. The sequence continues at coordinate 108,148 of JBATUN010000016.1, forward strand.
GGTGATGGTGGTTGAGGCAGCGTTGACATTGGCAATAGTGCCCACATTGCCAGTCCAGTTGACAAACCTGTAGCCACTGGCTGGGCTGGCCACCAGGCTAACCACTTTCCCAACGTTATATGTGAAAGCCCCTTCACCAGGGATGGTTACCGAGCCACCAGCCGTGCTGGAGGTGGTAAGGGCGACTTTCCCTGGGGGTATCTGTTCAAAGTTGGCGGTTACGGAATAATTGTCGTTCATGATGACGGTGGTTGTGGGAGCGTTGACATTGGTAATGGTCCCCACATCGCCGGTCCAGTTGACAAAGTAGTAGCCACTAGCTGCGGTCGCCACCAGGTTGATCACTGTACCATCGTAATATGTGAAGGTCCCTTCCCCGGGTACTGTGACCGAGCCACCAGCGGTGCTGGAGGTGGTGAGGTCATACTCCACCAGTTCTTCAAAGTTAGCTGCCAGGGAGTAGTCATCACTCATGGTGATGGTGGTTGAGGCAGCGGTGACATTGGCAACGGCACCCACATCGCCGGTCCAGTTGACAAAGCGATAGCCCTCTTCAGCTTCAGCCACCAGGTCGACCACTGTTCCCCCATCATAGGTGGAAATTCCCTCGCTAGGGGTGGTTACCTCCCCACCCACAGTGCTGGAGATGGTGAGGCTGTACTCGACGGATGTTATCGCTGCGAAGTTGGCTGTTATGGAATAGTTGCCATCCATGGTGATGGTGGTTGTGGCGTCATTAACATTAGCAATGGTGCCTACATCGCCAGTCCAGTTAACAAACTGATAGCCACTAGCTGGGGTCGCCACCAGGCTGACCACCTCACCCTCATCATAGGTAGAAGTCCCCTCTCCAGGGCTGGTTACTGATCCTCCGGCGGTGCTGGAAATGGTGAGGTCGTGCTCAACACCACCACCACCACAACCTACCATCCCAGCAATTAAGGCCATCGCAATCAAAAAGGTGCCAACTCTTGCCACGCCATGGTGTCTCCTCGAACCAAGTATTATCTTCATGCTTCGCCTCCTCTAGAACATCTTGGTTTCTCCAAAATCACAGCTTATATTGCACCTCTGTTTCGCCGCCTCGCTGCCCATATAGCCAATGCCACGCAAACCAGCACCAACAAGCCTACCATGACTGTCTTCCCGGCCGGAGTAGTGTTGACGGCTATGGCGCTCAGGGCGACAGCAGGCGCCAGCCCAGTCCTCACTATTGGCTTCAGGCCGGGATGCTCAGCTATGAACTCGGCTATCGATGGGCTCATCTTGTAGTAGAGGCCTACCAGAGCTTGTCCCAGTGGGTTGGTGAGCAAGTATTCATCTCTGAACTCACGGAGAATTTCTATTTCCTCGGCCATTGGCGTGCCGTAGGCGGCGGTGGCGATGAAGCACGGCGGAACGGGCGGGACTGGCTTGACAGTGAGGTCATAGAGAAATGGTGATTGCTCGCCGGTAATAATCTGGAGACTTACCCTGATTTGAAGATATCGTCCCTCAGGAATCTCAGTCAGGGAAACTCCATTTCCAGCCGTCTCCCAGGCCGACCAAATAGTCCCGTTATGGGTGCTTCTGGCCTCAGCTTTGATCAGGGTACCTTCTGGCTCTTCACTAGTCCAGGAAATAGTTCCCCAGGGAGTTTCATCCTGGCTGCTGTCGTAGAGAACGGTCCAGGTGCCATTTCTTGCGGTCATCGTTGCTACCACTACACCGGTCATGTCACTGTAGCTATAGTGGCCCCCGGTCCCGCTTAATCGCTTGGACAGGTCAATGCTGTTGGTCTCAGGATCAATCCGATGGATATACTCGTCATTCCTATCGGTGGCCCAAACCTTGCCTGCGGCATCCACGTCAATGCCTGAAGGTCCGGCAAGCCCCTCTATTTCAGCTGTAAAGTTTCCATCGTTGTCATAGCGAAGAACGCTGTCGCGGCAGGTATCCGCTACCCAGACATGGTTATCCTCGGGAGTGACCACAACGCCTCTGGCACAACCCTCCGTAGTATTCTTCACCCAAATCATTTCATCAGTTTCTATGTCAATCTTGAAGAGTTTATTACTTTCCCACCCGGTCAGGAATAGGTGACCAAGGTAATCCGGGGCAAGGGCATATTGTTCGTATGGCAGATGTACTGCCCGGATTGACTCCAGATCAGAGGGATCAATGCGCAGAAGTTCAGTAGGAGGGGGCTCAGTAGGATAGTGCCATCGATGCAGCAACCAGAGAACGCCATTTTTGCCTATGGTCGCACCATAGGTATAGTGGTCCCACGGCGAGACATCCACCACATTGAGAATCTCACCTGTGGCGCCGTCTATATGATAGAGTTTCTGCGGAGACCCGGTCCCGACCCAAAGATTATTTTCACCATCAACCGCCAGACCCCTGGGAGATGTACCCCAATAATCCGTGTCGTAAGGCCCTTCGTAGGTTCCAGGAACATATGTTCCTTCGTGCCCAGGCACCAGAACAACCTCAAACAGCACGCATTCGTCCTGACCCCAGGCAAGTATCTCGTCCCCCGTGATATCGCCGTCTCCGTCAATGTCTCGCGAGGTCTGAATTACGCCATCTTCATTCCTATCTATATACTGACCCGCTTCATAAAGCCCGATTTTCACGACCGTGCCGGCTGTTCTGAGGCCTACCCAGACGTTACCCTCAAGGTCAACGCTTGTTCTCGAGGGACTGCCCCCGTAGAGTGCCACCCGATAACGTCCTAGTTCATCCCCTGTCTCTGTGTCAACCTTAGAAACCACCCCCTCGTCCCCAGGAACCCAGATAAACGGCAAAGTCACCGGTTCCTCGGAGAGCTGTAGTTGATTTTCAACTATCTCTACTCCCGTCAAGACCCCTTCCTCAAAATCGGCATCGGTAGTATAAGTCCTTTCAGCTTGGGCAGAGCCTGGACTCTCTTGCGCAGAAACACTCAATACCCCGGCCAAAATCATCACCACGCCAAGCGAAACTGCTGCGATTCTTCTGATTTTCATCCTTCTATTCTCCTCCTTCATCGGTTGGGTCCTAGTAACAGGTTAGTCTTGCCAGAATCTCAAGCTTGCGCTATGTCGCCCCCGCACTGTCCATCGAACACCACACAGCATCGTCGCACCCCGCACAGGGACAAGTGTAATCCAAGAAGAGTTGGTTATACTGCGGCAGGGAAAAAGAGCCCAGTTCAGATGGCCATATGCGCTCAACTGAGCACTGTGGGAACTGTCGTAACCCTCTGATGCACACACTTGACCACCCAATCTGATGCCAGTCTGAAAGTCGCTTTTCTTAGAGGGGCTATTCTTACAACAAGTATTATACCGCTGCCCGACAAATTGTCAATACCTGGTGTCTCCTACGCACGCTTTTTGGAGTGAAAACTTAAGAGCGTGCTGGAAAGTGAATGATAATGGCTGGAAAGACGCCTCATATGTCCTGCAGGCCTAGGGATCAAGCAAGACTATGAAAGGGGTAAGCTGGGTGCAAGACGATTGGATCATAGTAGCCCCGTTACCTCTAGAGGTAACGGTTCTGGGACAGATAGAATTGACTGACATTGCAGGCGGCACAGCCACCTGGGTCAGTTCTACGGTGTGAGAATCATCGTGCCGCGAGGCCAAGGCACAGTCACACCAGATTCGTATCCCGTCATCACTTCATCCAAGCGGTGCTCCGTTGGGACCAACCTCTTACGCCGATAGGTACGGATGCTTCCAGGCACTGATCAACTCCAACAGCCTGGAGGTGCTAAGCTGCGAAGAGGACTCGCCGAATCTCCATAGATCCGTACATGCCAGGACGTAAGACTTGCTGGGCGCGTCGGGAACAAGCCCGTGGTCGCCGCCAAAGTCAAGGCTATATGTTACTGGCTCTGTTACCGAGATAGATTGAGCCTCGGCCCTGAATCCTTCCTTGCTGGCCACCACATCATAGTCCCCAAGCTCTGAAAACTCGAACTCGTAGTTTCCATTCTCGTCACTCACGACGTTACCAATTCCCTCGCCATTCTGGTACAGGATAACGACAGCCCCGGACAAGATAGCACCATCAGCCTCCTTGGTCACCCCCATTATTGTGACCATGGGAGCCGCAGCCGTGCCCACTACGTCTACCTGGATATCACCCGTGATTGCTTCCCCGTAAGAGGGAGCCGGGTGTGGTTCAACGTAGTACTTGAGAGAACCACTAAACTTGTAAGTCCCTGGTTCGGCATCGACTGGCACCTTGATTTGGTACACTGCGGTGAATTCTACCCCCGCAGCATAAGGGCCAGCCCAGATGTACGCTGCCATCTCAGGCTCCGGAGTGTGAGCGAGCATCGCCTCCGGCTCAGTCCAGGCCACATCAACGCTCACATCCCAGCCGGCCGGGGCCAGGTCGGTCAGTCCTATGGCGTGAAAGCGGTGAGCCGGGGCAGCAAAGGTCACGGTCACTGCAAACTCTTCTCCCGCCGTGACCGTGTCTGGCAACTCTCGCTGACACAGAGCCCCCCCAGCGATGCCGAAGGCGGTGACATCAGATCCCACGGTCGGGAAGGAGCTGACTTCCGTCTCCATCGTGAAGCTTCCATTCGCTCCAGCAACGGACAAGGGAAGAACAAGGCTGAACAGCAGAACAAAAGAGACCAAGAACTGCAGAAGTATCTTTCTACTTCTCAGTCGCTGCCTCCCATTATCAGTGATTCGTAAATCAAAATACCTTTCGTGCATACCAATCCTCCTTATTCTTTAGCACCGTCTCTCGACTGTTCGGCTCTAACTCACATGATTCATTCTAAGCGTGACCATGTTGGCCGTCAATCACCCATCCGTAATGGTTAATAAGTGCTACTCAATTTGGTACATTTTGTTCGTCAAGTCGTGACTGACTTCCACGGAACACTGAAGTCGCCTGGCTCCAGGTACCCGTATGCGGGCCCGAAATACTAGCCTGGATTTTCCGTGCTTAACTGCGTCGGCGGGTAGGTTTCGAGCACAAAATAGCTTCAGAAGAGAGGCTTGGCACAAGTGACCAATGGGGTAGAAGAGATAGGAAGCAGTTCGATTTCAACTCCCAAGCCCTTGAGACTGGAGCTTCACGGGATCAGGACAGTTCCGGGCGCACGGCTAGCGGCTCGCGGGGAGTTCTCTGGATCAATAGAATCAGCCGAGGTGATGCCAGACTATCTGCGAGAGACCCCGGACGGCAGGAATGTGCAGCGCAGGTTAATGCCACTGAACATCGCAAAGGGTCCATGGTAGGCCGCGCCCGCCTATAGCCATCAAACAGTTCGTCGCTATGAGGCTATGAGCCCTAAGAGACCGTCACCTGGATGTCACCCGCGATTTCTTTCTCGTAAGAGGGCGCTGGGAATGGTTCAATATAATACTCAAGGCAACCGCTAAACTTATAGTCCCCGGGCTCCGCATCCATAGGCACCCGGACTTTGTACTCTGCGGTGAATTCCACACCGGCATCGTGAGGCCCTTCCCAGATGTATTCCGCCTTCTCAGTTCCCGGAGTGTTGGCCCCCATAGCCTGCGGCTCAGTCCACGTCACATCAACGCTCACATCCCAGCCGGCAGGGCCTACATCGGTCAGTCCTATGGCATGAAAACCATCTTCAGGCGAGGTGAAGGTAACGGTTACCACAAATTCCTCTCCCCTCGTGACCGTGTTCGGCAATTCCCTTTCAAGCTGCGCTGTTGTCGTATCCGGCAGCTCGTCCTGACACGCCGCGCTGACCAGGATGGCCAGCAGCCCAACAATCAGGAAAATCGACGACGCCCATCCGCCCAGCTTGGGCAGTTTGCGATTCAATCTCGTGCCGCGCTCTCTAGTAAAGTCCATGCCGGCCTCCTTTTCCATGCCTAGGTTATCGGATATATCCAGGCACTTATCACGTCCAATATCCTGGATGTGCTCAACTCTAAAGGTGGTTCGCCGAACTTCCATAGACTTATGCACGCCAGGACGTAAGACATGCTGGGTGCATCGGGAATAAGCCCGTGGTCACCAACAAAGTGGACGTAATATGTTGCCAGCGTGGTTACCGAGATAGACTGAGCCTCGCCCCTGAATCCTGCCTTGCTAACCACTACCTCATAATCCCCAAGCTCTGAAAACTCGAACTCATAGTTGCCACTCTCGTCACTCATGACGTTCCCTATTGCCTCACCATCCTGGTACAGTACAACGGCTGCCCCGGGCAAGATGGCACAGTCAACCTCTTTGGTCACCCCCTCAATGTTGACGGTCTCACCCTCCTTTACACGTACCTCGATAACACCCGTAACTTCCTGCTCGTCAGGCGGGGCCGGGTGTGGTTCAATGTAATACTCGAGAGAACCGCTAAAGGTGTAAGTGCCAGGTTCGGTATTAACCGGTACCCTGACCTCATACACTGCCGTGAATGGCACGCAGACGTCATAAGGTCCATACCAGACGTATGCCGCCGTCTCAGCGGCTGGAGTGTGCACCGCCGTCGCCTCCGGGTCAGCCCAGGCCACATTGACGTTGACCTCCCAACCAGCAGGGGCTACATCGGTCAGTGCAATGGCATGAAAACCGTCATACGGGGCGGTGAACGTTACTTTTACCTGAAATCTCTCTCCCGGCAGTACCTGGTCGGGTAATGTTCTGGCGGGAGGACCGAGGTCGCTACAGTCTGGGATGCCGTCGTCTGTGTCGGCAACGCCACAGCCACTCACACCAGGCGCCACTTTCAAGGGATCCAAGGGACAGCCGTCGTTGCAGTTTGGCGTGCCGTCACCGTCCGAGTCGATATCCATCACACCGCAACCGCATTGACCGGGAGCTACCTTCACTGGGTCAGAGGGACAGCCGTCGTTGCAGTCTGGGGTGCCGTCGCTGTCTGTGTCAGTGTCCGCAACACCGCAGCCGCACACGCCGGGCTCAGTCTTTAAGGGATCATTATCGCAATTGTCGGTGCAGTCCGGGGTGCCGTCATTGTCTGAGTCGGTGTCGGCAACACCACAGCCGCACGCGCCAGGAGCCGTCTTGTTGGGGTCGAACGGACACAGATCGTTGCAGTCCGGATTGCCATCGCCATCTGTATCAGTATCGGCAACACCACAGCCGCATGCACCGGGGCTTGTCTTATTGGAGTCATAGGGACACCCGTCGTTGCAGTTCAAGGTGCCATCATTATCGGAGTCGACATCTGGCGTACCACAACCACAGACTCCGGGAGCTGTCTTGCCGGGGTCACTAGGACAGCCATCTAAACAGTCCGGAGTGCCATCATTGTCGGTGTCGACA
>JBATUN010000017.1:0-53954 GCA_049671165.1 Dehalococcoidia bacterium
CCGATAGGGTAGCGGTCCCTGAAAGCGTGGCTGTGGCCAGGTGAAGGTAGCTTCCTTTGGCTGAGAGGGCGCCTGTTCCTGATAAGGTGGCCTTGCCGGCCAGGAGCCTGCGGCCCAGGGCGGCCAGACTGCCTGCTCCGGCGAGGGTGGCTGAGGCAGTGTGGGTTACTCCGCCTTCCTGCAAGTCAAGGTTATCAATATCGAATGTGCCAGTTTGCTCAGTCGTGAGAGTATGCGATGAGCAGCCATAGATATATCGGAATTTATGGTCGGCGTGTAATGTCAGAGCCAGGTTATCAATGTCGCCATCCGTTGCATCCCCCGCGTCTCTTAGTGCTGCCGTGCTGTAAATTCCACACTTGAGGGCTGTCCCGGTCTTTTTTATCAGGAAGTAATATGTTGTGTTTAGTGAGAAATTGTTGAAGCCGTCAAAGTAGGCATTGCCATCGTATAGTTCCCCCAGATATATATTAGAGGCAGCGCCACCACCAGCATAATAGAAATACAAACTTATGCGAAGGCTGCAATCCAGTAGTTCATCTTCAGTATTGCTTAATCCCCAAACATGACCAACCCAATTTCCAGCAGTCTGACAGGCATCTACTTTATGCGTAAAATCGCCAAAGTGGTCTACACCATAATCTTTATAAAGATAAGTTTCCTCATTGTTCCTGGAAGATACGAAGTCAATATGATTGGCAGTCTTCTGTATCCTGTCGTTTGCAGTATCAACTTCGGTATAAGTGGTGTAGTCTTCCTTTGCCATTAGTTAGTTAGTCCTCTGTCACCGTTGTCGGGCTTGCCTCCCCCTTGCGCTTGTTGCGGTGCGTGTGGGTTAGTCTACGGTTACGTCCAGGTCTCCGGCGTTGAACTTGAAAGTGTCGCCGTTATTGACCGTCTTGCTGGCGTCCAGGGGGCTGTGCATGAGCATATTCCCGCCGGTCAGGGCGTCCATCAGGGCAAGGTGGGTTATGGTGCCCCAGTCCGCGGTAGCCTGCGGGAAGGTGATGTCGGCGCTGTTGGATGAGGCGCCGCCCGCGGCGGCGTCCAGGGTAACGGCCTGCCTGGCGTAGGCGCCCCCGGAGACCTCGGTGCCTCCGCCGGCGTCGCTCGGGGCGGAGGTGAACAGGGCTACATAGACGGTGGACGGTGGGGTGTATGCCTGGGCCCGCAGCATGTGGTCAATGATCTTGTTTTCCATGAAGTCGGTGAATTCAGCCATTGTTGTTCCTCCTTAGGCGGGTACAAGACCCGCCACTACTTGCTTAGAATAAGATTGCTTTCATAACACAAAATATAGTAAGCCAGGCGAGGATCCCCGCGGCCCGACCGAACATATAGTAGTGGTGGTCTTTTTTGAGGTCGGCGAGGAGTTCGCCGGTGAGCTGGTGTCGTGCCGGCCAGGGGCAAAGAACCTCACAGAATCCCTCGACCAGGGCGTGCCATTCCTGGTAGCAATCCAGGAAGGCTGAGGGCCTGATGCCTTTGAGAAAGCCTCCAAGGTCATTTGTTGGTCTTGACATGGGTTACGGTCCGCTCGGCAAACCACCAGGTGATGATGGGGATGGCCAGGGCGAGGAACCACTGGGGCACCGTGCTCCCCTGGGTGACGAGCTGAGCGATGACACCGGCGAAGATAATGGTGACGGCCGGCCGGACCACAGCTCGGAACATCTCGGTGAAGACCTCTGCCAGGGTTGGGCTCGACTTCTTCTGTTCTTCAGCCATTGGTGCTCCTTAGCTCATTTCCTTGTCTTTGGCTTATACTTGTTTAAGATATAGTCAAATTCGCCGTTCTTAACCGCTTTAGCGATGCAACCCATACATAGTCCGTTTTGCGTAGCGCCCCCTTTGCCACATCGAGTGCATTTAGTATCTAAGTTCACTTTGATTACCATGTCTGTCATTCTCACTCCTTTTCGGTAACTCCCCTGGCCCCTCTTACCTTAGCAGGGGGATCGAGATTGCCACGTCGCTGCGCTCCTCGCAATGACAGTAGGGGGGCCCTGAGGGGCTCAAGGATGCCGCTGAATCGCCTTGCGCGACTCTTTATACTCCCAGGGTTCGTTGCCTGCCCTGTTTCAGATAAGGGCTCCCAAAGTTTCGGGGACCGGCTTGCTGGCTGCCTCATAATGCCCGGCCAGGTGTCGGGCGGCCTTGATGATGTCCTCGGCCGAAGCCTGGACTCTCTCCCCCCGATATCCGCCCGGGCTGAGGGCTGCGACTGCCGCGGGCATTCTGTCCCAGTCCACGGTTCTCTCGATATCGAGACGGCCCCTGGCCCGGAGTATGGCTTTGGTATGGTGAGGCAGTTTCCAGGTGTCGGGCTTGTCGGGGTCCCCGACGATAGCGAAGGCCTCCCTGGGTAGTCCCTCTTTGGTTTTCTCCTTTTCGATTGCTTCCTTCACGTTGGTCATCTTCTTGATTGCTCCTTTTAGCTTCTTCTTCATGGTTCCTCCTCGCCCTGTCATTGCTCGTCTGTGTAGAGCTGCCTCCCAGTCACCCGGTTTGCCTGGGCGATTTGGTGGAGCTTCTGGTCGTAGCGTTCCAGGCGTTCCGTGCCCCAGGCCCGGTAACTGGTGGTGCCATAGTGGCCGGCAATGAAGGCCCGGTCTACTGTGTCGGCCGAGGCTGACATGGCTAAGTAGCCTGTCGCGCCGAGGACGATAATCTCCTGATGTTGGGTGGGGATGGTCGTGGACTCGGCGGCCAGGGTGTGCTTCTTAGGCCATCTGATCCGGGCGTCGGTGCCGTCTCCTTCGTCCTCCATGGAAAGCTTGCCGGCCCAGTACTCTATGTGCTGCATGTACTTCGGGCTCTTGCCGATGGGGAACTCCACGGACTCGACCTGTAACAGTCCTATGAGGGTGGATATGTCGAGCTCTGTGTTTGCGTCGGTGGTGGCGATATCGGTCTGCTGCTGTAGGGGGGCAGAGAGGGAGTACTCCAGTGCTACCCTGTCGATGGCGCCGTCGACCTCGTCGTCCGTCCAGCGGTAGTTTTCGGAATCGGTATCCTGCAGGTCCTCCCGGACCCTGGCTCTCATTTCAGTTAGGTTCATCCGAGTTCCTTGAGTTTATTGAGTTTGTTGAGCTGCTTGAGTTCTTTGAGCCTATTGGCTTTGTGGTGGTTCAACTCTAGGAACTCAAGCACCTCAATGAACTCGTTTTAGTCTCTCACCCCCGTGAGCATGGCGCACTTCACTATTGAGAAGCTGGCCATGCTGACGTACCACTTGATCCTGGTACGTGTGCAGTCCTTGGTCTCCAGGGAGCCGAGGCGTTCGACCTGGATCATCTCGGGGCTGGACAGGCCGCAGACGGCGCCCTCTCCCGTCTGGAAGGCGAAGATGGCGGAGCAGTCGGTAGACGAACCGACTGTATAGCTGTCCTTGACCCAGTCTGAGATGGCGACGGGTATGCCGTTGAAGTACTCGACCATCTCGCCGAGCTTACCTTCCCCGATTAAGAGGTTGGTGCCGGCCGCTCTGGCCAGGTTCTGGATCTTCCTTCTGGAGCGGCGGCTCATCAAGAGCAAGTCGGGCTTGGCCCCTCTGACCAGGTCAATGAGCTTGTCGATGCTGGTCAGGCTGAGCGTGGCCCCGTTGGCGCCCGATCCCTGGTGGTTGCCCAGCCGGCAGGTCCAGGTGACCTGGTCATCCACGACGGTCCCGCCCTCGACAGTCGGCCAGGTGGGCTCGGTGGTGGCGTGCGTCTTTTTATCGCCGGCTGCTGCGGTACACTCATACCGGAATCCGTTCTCCAGCCCGGCCGTGGGCACGACGACGTCTCCGACGGCCATCTCGGTGTCGGCCGTCCAGGCTGTGCCCTTGAGCGTCTTATAGAGTCCGTTGAACTGCTTGGCGTTGACGCCGGTATCGCCGTTGAGGAAGGTGTTCTCGAACTCATGCCGGAGGGCCTTGGCCTTCTGCTCGATGACGGCTGCCTCAAGGTCCTGGATGTTACTCCGGGTGGCCTTGAGGAAGTTGTCCACATCGGCGTCTCCGCCCAGGATGCAGAGGCTGGACGAGCATTGCTCAAAAGCCGGCTCTGAGGTGGTCCAGGTGTCGGTGACGGGGTCGTACCAGGCCACGGTGGGGAGAGTCTTCTCCCGGTTGTACTTGAGGCTGTTGCCTGTGATTTGAATGAAGGGCAGCCTTTCCAGGATGGGGCTGTCCTTGACTATGGTTTCGATGATGCCTTTAAGCAGGATATCAGTCGAGAGTTTGCTGGCTTCGGTTAGTGATATGCTCATATTTCCTCCTTAACTAAATCCAAATTCCAAAATCCAGATGACAAACCAAATCCAAAATCGAAATGACAAATTTGGACTTCGGGCTTTGGCCTTTGAACTTTATTGAGTTCCTCCTTTGTGCTGAATTCCAGCGGCGATCTTCTCCCTGGGGGAGAGGCCCTCCGGGGAGATCTCGCCCCTGGGGGGAGCTCCGGCCGGGACCTTGGCCTCCCTGGCCTGGGTTTCCAGGTTGGCCTTGACGGACTCGGCGATGGTGGTTGCCTTCGCCAGCGAGGCGTCTATGGCATCGATGGTGTCGCCGGCGATGACGTCCCGGGGGATGGCGGGATTGGCAAGCCTGACGGCACCGAGGTATTTGGCCACGGCCTGCGAGTGGGCCTCCTTAGCCTGGCCGAGCTCGGTGTTGGCTTCGCTGATGGATACCCGGAGGCCGTCGAGCTGGCCCTGGAGCTCGGCGAGGCGGGTGTCCTTCTCGGCCAGGGCCGCCTCGGCGGCTGCCTTGGCTTTCCTTTCTTCGTCTAGCTGGGCCTTGATGGCCTCCAGCTCCTCGGGTGTGGGAGCTGAGTTGGTCGGCGGAGCTGCTTCTTGTTGTTCTTGCTGTTCTTCTGGTGGCATAGTTTCTCCTTTTTGAGCTATTACTCAGGCACTTCCATTTCCGCGGCTATCGCTCTCTCTCTCGCTCCGCCACGTGTGGACTGTGCCCTGAACTCCTGATTCATTTCCAGGATCTTCTTTCTTTCTTCGAGCCAGCGACCGAACTCCTGGTCGGGGTCCTGGATCCCTATTTCGTCCATGGCGGTCCGTCGGCTGTGGACTCCCGCCTGGACGAGCTGCTGCTCGGTCGCGGCCTGGGTGGTGACGTCCTGTGGCAGGACGTTGCCCCAGACGACTCTATGGTTGACTCCTTCGAAGTTCTGGCCCATGTACTTGTCGGCGAGCTTTAATATCATGTGGTTTCTCTGGTGGTAGGCGTTGGTCCTGATGGTGCGTTTCCGTATCACCTTCTGTATAAGGCTGCTGAGCTCTATTCTAAGGGCTGAGCCTGAGAGGTCTCTTTCTATGCCGCCCCAGGCTGCCCTGGGCATTTCTGAGATGTCATGGAGGGACCGGTATAGCAGGTCGATGTAGTCGACGTGTAGCCTGACTCCGCCTCCCTGCAGTAAGTCCAGAAGATAAGCCTTAGCGTCCTCTGGTATCGTCCACAGTGCGCCCGGCTGGACCTTGATGTCCTCGGCCGAGGCGATGTTCTCCAGGACGGCGATGGGATTGCCGGAGAGCTCCAGGATCCGGGAGAGCTGAGAGAGCGCTCTGTTGAGCTCCCTCTGAGGCTGCATGAGGATCGGGACGTCGGACTCTCCCCAGAACTGCTTGGGCTTCTTGACGTTGGGGAAGATGATAAAGGGGATAAAGCCGTAGGGGTTGGGCTTGGACTCTATGAGGTCGGTGTCCAGGTAAAGGGAGAAGTCCCTGGCGGTCCACAGCTCGGTCATGGTGGCCTGCTTGTTCGGTATGGTGCGTCCGTAAAGGATGCCTATTTCGTCCTGGGTGAGGGTGTATCGAGAGGCTACTCTCCAGACCCGGGAGGTGTCGTCTCCCAGCCACCAGGCGAAGATCCCGGACACGTCGGGGGCGGTGATACGAATTCGCTTATCGTCCGGGTCCCAGGTTACCTTGTAGCACCCGTCTCCCAGCATCGCGGCGTCAATCTCTGTCTCGTAATCGAGCTGGTGGAGGGCGTTCTGTTCGTAGACCTGGTGGAGGAGCTGCTCGGCCTTGCGAACCCGGGCGTTTAATGAGTTCATTGTGTTTGTTGAGTTTGTTGAGTTGGGATAACAGGCAAAGCCCAGTCCTTGCATGAGGAAGCTGGTGACCTTATCTATGGAGACTTTGGCGTAGTTGAAGACGAGCTGGCGGTGGCGTGATGTCTGCTGCCACTGGCTGCCGTTGTAGAAATCGAGGTTGGTGCGATAGGCTGCCAGGCGGGTGGTGTCCAGGCGGGTCAAAGAAGATGGGGTGAATTCAGTCATGTTTCAACTCTAAGCAAGCCCGAATGTCAAAATCCAAATGACAGATTTGGGCTTTGAGCTTTGGAATTTGAGCTTTGTTGGGCATTTGAGCTTTGTCATTTGTCATTGAATTGCGGCTGCCTTCAGCCACCTCTGCACCGTTCTCGGGCTCACTTCAAATATGCGGGCAATCTCCTTAATGTTCTTGCCTTCCTGGTTCAACTCCAGCATCCTCTGAGCTCGCCTGCGCTTCAAGAACCTCTCCTTCCCCCACGGCTCTTCCTTAAGGCAATCGGGGAAGGGACAGTTGAGACAGGAGGGAAAGAGCTCACAACCCTTATCCTCGTAAGGAAATTCCTCGGGCAGTAAGTCCCAGAGCAGTCCAGTTTCCACGATGGTGAATAAATTAGCACGTTTGTTCTAAAACGGCAAGGAAATTTTGTCTCGTTTCACCCTCACGTTAGTCCTCTCCCATCAAGGGAGAGGAAACAGTTTGTTGCCCCTCGCCCAGCACTATCGTAGGTCATTGCGAGCGAAGCGAATGCGGAGCGCGGCAATCTCCATCCTCCGCAACCCCACAAGATTGCTTCGGCTGATGCGGTCAGCCTCGCAATGACAGGAGGGAAAGCCACTGTGCACGCCTGACAAATCAGGCAACTACGGATTCGAGCTGCCTTTTCCTGAGATTCTTCCATATTGATTTGTCATTTTGATTTTTGGCCTTTGACTTTTGAGTTTCCGCTCTGTTTGGCATTTGGGTTTTGGCATTTGTCATTGTTTGGCGGCGTGAGCTATGCGCGCCACATAATGCCTCGCCATATCAGGTATATTGACAAATGAAAGGTGGTTGCTATAATAAATCCAAGCTATTTTGGCAATTAGGCGGATTTACCTATTGACAAAATAGACATAATAGTTTTAAAGTATTACAAACCCGTAAAGCGGGTGGCACTATTGTATGTTTTGAGTTAAGAATAGAGCGGAACGTTAATAATTGAATATTGTCTTATATAACGAATAATGTAAAGGAGGTGATGCCTATGGCCAACTCCCGAAGCGGGTCGCCATTGCGAGAAGCCGAGATTCCTCGGTTCACTCGGAACAAGCTCCGCAATCTCAAAGGATTCGCCAAGGGGAAGAGAACAATGCCTCGCCCGGGCAAAATGCCTTACCTATCGCCTCGCCCTTGACGGGAGAGGATTTAAGGTGAGGGTGAAAGGGGCAGCCTGAAATGAGGCAGGCTTAAGAAAGTAGGTTTACTGAATAAAATAATGAAACTCGAGCCTGGAGAGGTCGAATTCAGGCAAGAGTAGAAAAAAGAGAAGATTTGCTGTGGACTTTGTTACCACGAGCGTTAAAATAGCAAAACTGAATAAGAGATTTAACAGGCCCGATGTCGGGATCGACACCGGCATTACTCCTGCTATCCTCCCACGCCAGAGCACGTGGCGTCGACCCACGGCACAGCACACTTTCACCACTGCTGATGACTGCGCCGTACATAAGGATGGCGGCAGTGTCTTATTTGGGAAACGCAAAGTTCGTGGGCAATAAAGCTATGGCAAATACAATAAGAAGGAGGAATAAATTGAGTAAAAGAAATTGGTATATGAGGGCGATTCACCTGGTGGTGGCCTTGGCATTTCTGCTCGGGCTGGCCATCATGCCGGGAATGGTGACGGCGCAACAAATGCCACCGGACCCCACCCTGGACCCTCCCGACATCGCCTTCAACGTCAAGGGCTCCATTCATAAGGTCTGTATTGATTGGACTGGTTGGAATCAAACGGACATAGACCGGGCTCAGATAGACTGGTGGCTGGAGTCAGGTGTGGACCTCACCCCCAGCGATGTGACCGTTATCTCACCTAGCGGCATCAACCCGAACGGTGGGGTTTACGGGGAGACCATCAAGACCAAGGACACTATAGACAATGTGCCCTGCATTGAACTCAGGTCCATGAAGAGGGGCGATATCCACATCTTCGTAAAAATCAGTATCGGCGCGGTGGGCCAGCCCGGGTATTACGAGTGGACCCTGCATACTGAGAAGAAGTGGGGCGAGCTCAACCGCACCGAACTGGATGTCTACGCCGACACCTCAGCGGTGGATCATACCCATTCGGAAGATTTTGACGGTGATGAAACAGGGGTATATTTCGAGACCCTGAAGGATACGGTCTGGGCCACGTTCCTGTCTTTTCCCGGCCCTGAGCTGGTGGACGGCGCCATAGTCCACTGGTGGCTGGTCGAGGATGACGATGAGAACCAGGCGTGGGTTGACGACTTAATGGATTACCTGGCAAGCAGCACGGATGGCGAAGGAAATCCTACAGGTGGTCTGGACGACGACCACTGGGCAGCCCACGGTAAATACAAGGCGAGTGAACTCGGCGGCAGGCAGCCCTGGGAATACATAAACGACTGGGTAATTGGAGTTGAAGACCCTGACGGTGACGGAGCCGAGTATGTCGACACGAACCTATTCTGGTGGGACAGCGTTAATGTCCCTGGCGACGTTAACAACGCTACCGACACCGATGACTGGTACGCCTGGGCTGTGACCGAGGACGGAATAGCCACAGCCACGTTGGCCGTGAATCTGGATGATGAAACGGGGCTTGAAGCTTGCCACACGTACGATGTTATGATTGTGGTCCTTGTGTCCTATCCCAGCGGCAGCACTCCGCAGGACGACCCCTTCAACGGAGAGAACATCGTCTGCCTGGAGAAGGGCAAGAAGTCGTTCCACAAGGGTGTGACACCTGAGATAGAGCAGGTGAAGACGCCGCAACTGAGATGGGCGGGCGAGAAAATAGTCCTGGAGAAAGAGTGGCCCTATGAGCCCTACTTCGAAGAGTGGGACGTCGACTTCGGCGCTTATTCGATACACTACGTGGACGTGGCATTCTATGCCGCCGTCTACAGCCTGGAAGAGGGCAGTATCGGCAACCTGGAGCCGATTTCAGACGCTGCTGGCGTCCTGATCTCAACGCCAGATAGTAGCGGCATCTTGATTGAGTTAGATTATCTCGGTCTTCCGGCCGGTGCACAGCAGGTGATTTGTCCGCTGGGCGGCTACTATTATGAGTTTACCGGGGCTCCGACCGAGTGGGGAGGTTACCCCGACACGCAGGCTATCCTGGTCTCACAACAGTCCGGGCAAGCCGATGTTAACGTCGCCCTGTATGAGGTACGAGTCCTCATCCAAATTGCTGAGGGTGAGACGCAGGGTGTGATGGTTGAAGTTCAAGCGAATGGTCCCGTCATGAACCATGGCTTCCTGGTCTACTTCCTGGAGTTCGAGGATGTCACTCTGGCCGAGGACATCACCCCGTGGGACTCGCTGACGGGCTTGGAGCCTGAGGAAGAGGACGGCTACGTGGCAGTCCAGGTGAGAGGATTCTTCGACTACCGATACAGTCATCTCCCCGCTACCTTACGGCCGGAGCAGCCTATTGACTATGACGGAGATGGCGTGATGGATGTGATGCTGCCCGAAGGGCGGTATGTGCTCCCCGACGACTGGTGGCTGCTGGCTGGCACGAAGGATATCAACCTGCGACCCAACTTTGACCTCATGGACCAGGCTCATCTTGATACTATCGTGAGTCCGGTTGATACCAACCTGGACCATGACGAGGAGCTCGGCCCCTATGACAGCGGAGTACGTACCACTGATCCGCCGGCCGAGGCAGAATACCCGACCATCGGACCCTTCAGCACATACCAGCTCTGGAGCACCTCGGACATGTGGATTACGGAAGCCTCGGTACCCAGCAGCTGGGTGCCAGAGCTAGAGCGCAACACCGTGGTTCCCGATGGCGTGATCGACTGGTACGATGCTCCCATGCCGCAGGCTGTGGTGATATTCGACATCGTGGACTACAGCACGACGCTGGGCGAGGTACCCAGTCTATCCGGGCTGGACAAGGGCGACCTTGAGGGCTACGGATTCGAGTGGTTCGGCGATGACAAGATATATCAGTCCCCCTACTATGCTGTGGAGATTCCCGCCAACTGGCAGATACCGATAGGATATAACTGGAGGAGCTGGATGCGGGATCCCTCGCTTATGTACTGGTATATAGTGGACCAGGGACCCTACGACTTCTGGACTGACCTGGAGTTGGAGTCCATAATCTCCAACGCCCATGAAGACCCGATAGACACGTGGGATGTGGAGGTCTACTCCGACAACCACGGCATCGCTGGAGTGATGGTTGATGCTCTGGATAACCTGGGCCGGGTCACCATCACGGCCACCGCAGAGTATCCTTACCTGCTGAGAGGCAAGTACGGACCCAGAGTTTCCGAAGAGATTGACACCATCTGGGGCCCCGCGTTTGTGCACCTCGATGCAGACTTCGAGGTCGATGAAAGGGAAGGAGATGCTCCGCTCACAGTCACGTTTGACCCTGCTACTCCCTGGACCACAGGCGGAACGGCTCCCTATACCGACTTACATTGGGACTTTGGCGATGGTGACACCGAAGACGTGTCCGGTAGCTGGACCCTTGCTACCCTGCCCAGTACCACTCACACGTACACGGCCGATGGTGTCTACACGGTGAGCGTGACGATAACCGATAGCACGCCATCTCCAGTAGGACCCATGGTAGACATCTGTGAGAAGGTGGGCTACATCACGGTAGGCGCTGGCGTGCCAACGATAACCTGGAACCTGGAGTATGGTCTGGATGCAGACCCATCTGCAGTCAACATCTGGACTTACTCAGGCGTTCCTGTGATCCTGGCTGACGTAGACGCCACCATGCCCGACGGCTTGTTGATCTGGTACTATGGCGGTCCAGCCGAGGGCTGGAAGTTCTACAAGAAAGGCTGGGGTGCATCTAACACGCTGACAACTCTGGTTCCGGGGGGCGTGTTTGGCATTGTCCCCACCGCTAGCGTCTGGGACATACCCCAGGAGTAAAATAAGTAAACAACCTGGCACGGGGCGGGACTCCCGCCCGGTGCTAGGTCAAGGATAGTGATTAATGACTAGAAACAAGATGAATAGAAAGGAGGCAAGATGTCAATACTGCGCAAATTGATTCCGCTGCTTCTAGTAGCGGCATTGACATTAGTTGCAGCCGTGCCTGTCTTGGCGCAGACTCGTGCATTGTATCAGTGCACGGTCTACGAGGGCAATGTGCTTGTCGGGGCAGGAAAAACGGTTGCGGCTTTTGTCGGCACAGAAACTACCGCACGAGATACAGCGACAACAAACGCCGCTGGTATAGCCGTTATAGATTTTTTGGTGGCACCGGATGAAATAGGCGACCCTGTGAGGTTCGAAGTGGATGGCATTGCCTGTACGGAAACGCCGGATGTAAATGTTTCCATCGAGGGGTTACAGGTACGTCTGGATTACAGCGCTGGCGCTACCTACACCCTAACGGTAACGGTGAGCCCGACCGGAAAGGGAACCGTCAGCAAGAGTCCTAGCATGGCACAATATCCTGCTGGGACAACGGTTACCCTCACTGCTAACGCCATTTCCGGCTGGGACTTCGACCGCTGGGGTGGGGCTGCTAGCGGCACCAACCCAACAGTCCAAGTCACCATGAACGCCAATAAGAGCGTCACGGCGTATTTTGAAGAAGAAGGCGCGCCGGCGGCAACTTTTAAGTCGTGGCTATACGATAAATTTGTCGAATGCATAGACTGATAGTTGAAAAATGATTGGAGAGAAAGGAGGTAATGCCTATGGGAAAATCCCGAAGTGAATCACCATTGCCGGGAGCCTTCTTCTCGTCATTGCGAGAAGCCGAAGGCGACGCGGCAATCTCGAGGGATTTGCGGAGGGGAAGAGGAGAATGCCTGGCCCGGGCCAAAAACCGATTGCTTTTCATCATTGCGAGGAGCGCAGCGACGAAGCAATCTCGAAATGGGCAGCCTGAAATGAGGCAGGCTTGAAAACAGGTTTACTGAATGAAATAGAATTAAGAGCTTGAGCCTGGAGGGGTCGACTTTAGGCGAGAGTAAAAATAAGTTGAACTAGAGATATATAAGGAGGAAATAATGACAAAGACAAGAGCATGGCCAGTGAAAGTGATGTATATGCTCATCGCAGCAGCACTGGCCATCAGTCTGATAATTATAGCGGCCCCGGCCCTGAAGGTAGATGCCGCCAACAATGAGGTAGAGGCCGAGTGGGACGAGGTCTCCACTCCGACCATGGAAGGCCTGGTACTGGCACCCAATTCCATGATCGTCGACTATGCCGTGGCTTCCGCAGGAGACGTGGCCTACGCTATCTTCTACGGCGAGCACAAGGAAGACGGCGAGTATGTCATGGACTACTGGCTGTTGAAGTCCGAGGACGGAGCTGCTACCTGGGAGGATCTCAACGATGAACTGGAGGAGCTGCTCGACGAGGATGACTACATATATGAGCTGGTCCAAGTCGCCACAGACGGGGAGGATCCCGACTTCCTGGCTGTCGCCCTTTGGTGGCATGACGACAGTAAAGGCGATGATGTTCTGAGTGTGTTCACCTCAGATGACGGCGGCAAGACTTTCGATGACGAGCCTGGCGAAGTTGAGGATGGCGGCCTTTATCTCAACGAGGTCTTTGACCTTGCCATCTCCCCCCTGGACGACGATGAGCGCGACATCGCCATCGCCGGCAAGGGAGACTCTCTGATTTTCCGTTGCCATGTTAACGGAGGTGTCCCTGGTAGCTGGGAGGATGCCGCAGACTATGATGGCTGGGATGACGATGGTGATGGTGCATTCACCTCTGAGGCCGTTACTGATATCCAGTTCTCCCTCGATTGGGATAAGGACCATGCCGTCCTGGTTACCACCGTTACTGGCGACGGCCCCGGCGAGGATGTCTATCTGCAGTCCGGTACCTGGGGAACGGTCGAAGCCTGGAACGCGGATGCAGGCCTTGCCGATGCTGTCCTTGTGGTCGCCAATGTAGACATTCCACTGGATGATATTGATGGATTGGTAGCGGGCATAACCCTGCCCCTCGACTATTCCGCTAAGAACAAGGATACGAGATATGCCTGGGTATGGGTGAACTACAAAGTTGGCACCACGGAGGTAGGCGAGATATTCCGGGTGATAGACGATGATGCCAAGTCCATCGACGAGGACTACGGACAGGTCCCTGACCAGCCCTGGTTGACCAATGTGTCTTACCTGGGTACCATCACCGAAGGCAAGGCTATAGCCGGCCTGCTGGGCGACGGCATGGGAGGCGAGGCAGATTGTTGCGAGGGCGTCCAGGTCTATCGCAATGATGGCATCGCCGACATGGATATGTGCTGCAAAGGCTGGAAAGATGCCTGCAAGCTGCCCACCGGGGTTTGGGCCATGGAGGCATTCTATGTGAGTGACGACCCGGGTGAATCAAAGGCTTATGCTGTTGCCCTCGGGTTCCTCGACTTAGACAAGGACGGGATGCCTGACTACAACGAGTGCGCCTATGATGAGGGCGCCTGGTCGGTAAGCTTCGACGACGGCGATGTCTGGAACCAGCTCAGCCTGATTGATACCCATATTGACTACTTCTCGGACGTCGCAGTATCACCCAACTGCAACAAGACAATGCTGGTCAGCGTGAACCTGGACCACGGCTGCAGATGCGACAGCGTCTGGGTCCATGCCGAAGTGAACCTGCACGAGGCTCCCGAATACACCGGCAAATGGCTGAGAACCTGGTGCGGGCAACTCGGGGACGAGCAGTACGGACTGCTCAGGCTGGCTCCCGAGGAAGAGGATGGCGAGACCGTCTATCTCGTTGACCGCGGGACCGATAACATATATCTGAATGAAGAGATGGAAACCCTGGCTTGCTGGGATAAGGTATCATCTCCTCCATCAGAGATAGACAGCATCGTTGACCTGGCTGTGAAGGACGCAGAGACCATCTTTGTCCTGGATTACACCGGCTACGTCGCCATGTTCAATTCCGAGGACTGGCACGACGCAGTGGACAGCGAGGTTGATAATGGCTGGACCATCGCCGTTTGGGGCGACGACATACTTGTCGGCGGCCAAAATGGGGACTGGAATCACTCCGCCGACGGCGGTGAGACCTGGATGGAACCAGATGATGCCAAGAGTCCCGGGGACCTTTACGTCACTGTGGCCTTTGACAGCTACTTCGACACCAACAACACAATCTATGCTGCCGTGGTCGACGAATGCCCGCCGTCGGGCGGCGTGTATCGTTGGATAATTGGCGAGAGCAAGAGCTGGACAGACCTTGGTGCTGAGCCCTATGGCTACACCGGCCTGGTGCTGGACAAAGCCGGCGGCAATCCCAAGACCAGCGCTGATAAAGGCGGAGTTCTCTACGCCAGCTACATCACCGAGGAAGATGGGGAGATAGTCACCGGCGTGGCCCGCTATCTCGAGCCGGCTCAGGATGTAGTATGCCAAGAATGTGGTGACTGGGATTACCTGACTGAGGGGCTCACTCCCGGTGAAGAGGCCTTCTTCATGATGCCCAAGGCACTGAAGATCTGCGGCTGTCTGACTGCAGATAGCAGCAGCAAGCTCTTTGCCATTGACGGCCTGGGCGACTATGACATGGAGGAGGGCAAAGAGGGCGCTGTCTGGATGTTTGAGGACTGCTATGCCAAGAAGGCTCCCGAGATTGCATTGCCTGGGGACGGCGACATAGTCGACGCCGACCCCTGCGAGTGCTACAACAGGCCATTCACTATTTCGTGGGATCGCCTGTGCGACGCCTGCGTCTATGACATCGAGTTTGCGCTCGACGAGGAATTCACTTCGCTAGCGTTGGAGGCCTGCACGTATAACTTCACACCGTCTGCAGGAGATGCCCCCGCCTACCAAGTGCCCGGCGTACTTGTATGCGAATTCACCTATTACTATCGGGTCAGGGCTATTGTGGCGGGGACCGGCCAGGTAATCCGCAGCTGGTGGTCCGACCCACGGAGCGTCACCATTGCCCCCAGCCTGGAATCGGCCAAAATCGAGCTTAACTCCCCTGCCCCCGGAGCCCAAGGCGTACCTACAATGAGCGTGGGCTTCAGCTGGAGTCTGGCGGCACAGGCCGATTCGTTCGAGTGGGTGCTCAGCAAGGATGGTGCTGAAGTTGCCTCCGCGACGGTGACCGATACATACCACCAATGCACCCAGACGCTGGAATACAGCACCACCTACAGCTGGCAGATAACGGCCTACAATGAGGGCACTCTCATAAGCAGGAGTGACGTAGGCACCTTCTACACAGGGCCAGAGACCCAATACTGCTGCCCGCAGTGTGGCCTGTGCTTTGACACTCAGGCGGAACTCGCAGATCACATTGCGACGCACGATGTAACCCCATTCTGGGTCTGGATAGTTATCGCCATCGGCGCTGTCCTGGTGATTGTGGTCATAGTGCTCATCTTCAGGACTCGTCGGGTGTGATAACACCCACCTAATCCTGAATTCCCGAAAGGGGGCGACTTAGAGTCGCCCCCTTTCTCATTTATAGAGTGTACCTCTTGAGGTAAGACGGACCACGGGAGTTATGAATCAACCCACCCTCGCAAATCTATGAGATTCCTGGCCCTGACAAGTCGGCGCGAGGAATGACCCCCTCTTGTCTTTGCGAGGAACGTAGCGACGAAGCAATCTCGGCGGGGCTGCCGATGATGGAGATTGCCGCGCTTCGCTCGCAATGACAAACAAAAGTGGCGGGACACGCCCGACCTCTGACCAAATCCAAATGCTTAAATGTCAAACCGACTTCTCTTTGTCATTTGAGCTTTGGCATTGCTTTGGTATTTGGATTTTGGCATTTGGAATTCAGAGTGATACGCCATTTAGTTTTTTGTGGCATTTTCGGTTATAATACTGACAATCTGGTCAAATGACTTTGATATCGCGGCTTACCGTTGTTCTCGTCCTCTGTCTTGTCACCGTTGCCCTGCCATCTTTGCCCGCGCAAGCTCAGTGTGGGGGACCTTTCATCGAGCTTTCCCCCAAATCGGGAGCCCCCGGAACAGAGGTCATCGTCGCCGGCCACCGTTTTCATGCGGACACATTAGTTGACATCTATTATGCCGGGACCCGTGAAGATGATAGTGTAGCCACAGGCAGGACTGGTCCCAGTGGAGATTTCGCAATTACCTTTACCATTCCTGAGGGTTGCGCGGGCTACTACAGGGTGCGCGCCTACGTATACCCTGACACAGTAGATACTTACTTTACCGTGAAGCCGGGCTTGACGGTGAGTCCCGAAAAAGGTCCTGTGGGCACTGCCGTTACCGTGGAAGGCCGGGGGTTTGCCAGGAATGAGGAAAGCATCGAGCTAGGGTATTACCTCAGTGCCAATTATGAGACGGTGGAAAGTAATATCATAGCGAATGCCAAGGGCAGTTGGGAGACCAGTCTACAAATTCCCTTTTCCAGCAGGGGACAACATAAGCTAGACGCTGAGGGTGCTGAGAGCCGGCTTTACGAGGTCGAGGATGCCATCTTCACAGTAACCGCAGAGATAAGCATAGATAAATCATCGGGCATCGTGGGCGACAAGATGACTATGACGGGCAGCAGATTTGCAGCCAATGAGAAGGGTGTCAAGATATCGGTCGATGGCCAGGCAGTGGTCACCGGCATCAGTGTCAACTCCAAAGGCGAGTGGGAGGCAAGCTTCGAGGTGCCTGAGCTGCCCACAGGCGAGTATACCGTCACCGCCGAGGGAGAGCAGACCCGGAAAGAAGATATCGGCGAGCTCAGCTTCGAGATAAAGCCGGACATCGTATTATCCGCCCACGAAGGACACGTGGGCACGAACCTGACGGTCACGGGACATGGATTTGCCGCCAGCGAAGACGTGAACATAACGTACGATAGTAGACAGATAGCAACAACCGAAACCAACGACCAAGGCAGCTTCGATGCGAGTTTTCTCGTGCCTGAGAGCAAATATGGCGAACGCACAGTGGCAGCGGGATATGGTACCGGCAACGCAGCCAAAGCTACCTTTATAATGGAATCCGACTCCCCACCCGTACCGACACTGATCTCACCGGCCAACGGAGGCAGAGTGGGACTCATCGGCAAAGTGACGCCGACACTTGAATGGTCGGAGGTATCCGATGACAGCGGAGTTCGCTATGACCTCCAAATAGCCACCAGTGAAGAAGTCACTGCCACTGGAGAATTCGCTCACCCCATGGTTTCGGAACGAGGATTGGCCGGAATGAACTATACGCTGGACAAACCTTTGAGCTATGGCACCTACTACTGGATTGTGAAAGCCGTAGATGGAGCCGAGAACGAGAGCGGCTGGACCTCTGTCCGCTCCTTCCGAGTTGGACTCCTGCCCCTGTGGGCTTTCATTCTCATCATCGTGGCAATAGTGGTGCTGATCGGCGCCCTGATTCGCGCCCTGGTACTAAGGAGAAGATACTACTACTAGAAAAGCGCCGATTGACAGGAGATTGCCACGCTTCGCTCGCGATGACACTCGCTTCTTGTCATTGGGAGGAGCTCTTGTGCGGAAGGGCGACGAAGTAATCTTTTCCTCTCCTGTCATTGCGAGGCTGACTTCATGAGCCTAAGCAATTCCCTCCCCTTTGTCATTGCGAGGCTGACTTCATGAGCCCAAGCAATTCCCTCCCCTTTGTCATTGCGAGGCTGACGTTAGTCAGCCGAAGCAATCTTGGAGGGGCTGCTGGGAGAGAGATTGCCACGCTTCGCTGGCAATAAACAATACCAAGTAGGGCCGCATGTTGTACGCCGCCTCGCTTTTTATGGCTGTGAATGTTCCGATTTACTTCCGGGAGCGTCTTCGCTTATAATGGCAGTGTGTTCGTCATCGTTTTGAAATTGCTATATGTTTTGTTCCTTGTTATCTTTTTCTATCTTAATATCGCATTCACAGCTATTGTGTCGTTTCTCGAGGTTACCTTTTTTGGCTTGTGACATTGGAAGCCTCTTGGCTGGCCACAAGCCCCACCCTTACGGTAGCCATGATTGCAGGAAGGTTTCCTTGATACCTCGAAGCACCTCCACTCTCTTGACGAGAGAGGGAGATTTTACCGCCAGATCTGTCACACAAGCGTCAACAGCACTTACTTTTTGATGCCACTTTCCTTTATAATAGTGTTTGTAATAGCAAATGAATGAAGCTTACAGGGGACCGAGAAAGAAGGGAGTACACCGAGTACTGATAGCGTTTAGTAATATCATTCTGAGGAGGCCGGATTCATTCGGGCGACGAATAATCCGCAAACGCCACCTTGAGCTACGCAAAGGATTCTTCGCGGAGCCTGTCCTGATCTTATCGAACGATCAGAGTGAACTGTAAGGAGGTCTGCAATGGACTGTAGTCGTATGAAACTGCTGTTGAGATTGGTCATCGCTCTTGTCGCCTGCCTTTTAGCTGTTCCTTTGCTGGCTGCGCCTGCACAAGCCGCTGGCCCATCTATCACGCTCCGCCCCGACTCAGGAGTCCCCGGGGAGGAGATCGAGGTGCGTGGCTACAATTTCACAGCGGAGGAGCGGGTCTATATTTATTACGATGAGGAGGAAATGGACTACGTCGAGACCGATGAAGACGGAGATTTCCCGTGGGTGACTTTCACCGTTCCCGAAAGCTGCACGGGAGCCCATGAGGTGCTCGCCGAGGACCGGGATGACAGGAGCGCCTACAGCACCTTTACGGTGGAGCCGGGATTAACGCTAGATCCTGAAGAAGGTCCCGTGGGGACTAATGTTACCGTGAAAGGCCACGGGTTCGCTGAAGATGAGGAAGATATCGAGCTAAGGTACTATATCAATGGCGATTATGAGCCCATAGAAGATGACATTACTGCGTACGAGGACGGCAGTTGGCAGAGGAGTTTCCCAGTCCCCCCATCCAGCAAGGGAGACCATGACATAGACGCCCAGGGCGACGAGAGCAGCTTTCACGAGGTCGAAGATGGCATCTTCGAAGTAACGCCGCAAATAACCATAATAGACCAGTCAACAGGCAGTGTAATAGACGAGCCATCCGGTAGCGTGGGCGACAACATAACAATGAGGGGCAGCGGATTTGTCGCTGATGAGAGAGACATCACGATATTGTTTGATGGCGAGGAAGTGAAGCCGGAAATCAGGGCAAATGACGTTGGTTCCTGGAACGGAAGCTTCGAGGTGCCCGAGATGCCCTTAGGCACGTATAACGTGATCGTCGAGGGAGAACAGACCGAAAAAGAAGATGTCAGCGCGCTGAGCTTCGAGATAGAACCTGGCTTGGTGCTGTCCCGCGACGAAGGATATGTAGGCATGAACCTGACCGTCACTGGCTACGGATTTGCCGCCAGCAAGGATGTGGTCATAAAGTACGACGGTAGTGAAGTAGAGACAGCCAGGACCAACGCTGAAGGCAGCTTCTCAGGTGTAAGCTTTTCCGTGCCCGAGGGTACCCATGGCGCCCATCAGGTGACAGCCAGGGATGCTGCGGCGAACGAGGCCACCGCTATCTTCACCATGGAATCAGTTCCTCCACCGGTACCGGAACTGATTTCGCCACCTGATGAGAGTCGAGTGGGATTCACAGGCAGGGTGAGGCCGACATTTGAATGGTCGGAGGTATTCGATGTGAGTGGGGTTCGCTATAGCCTGCAAATATCAGCCAGTGCCAATGTCACCACCACTGGAGGATTCGCTGCCCCCGTCGTTTCGGTTCCGGACATAGTCGCAGCGAACTACACCCTGAATGCGACGGAAGCGTTGCCCTACGGCACCTACTACTGGATTGTGCAAGCCGTAGATGGAGCAGAGAACGACAGTGGCTGGACGACGGCTCGCTCTTTCCGAGTTGGACTTCTGCCTCTATGGGCATTCGTTGTGATCATCGTAGCAATAGTCGCGGCCATCGGCACGGCAGTTTACTTCTTCGTAATAAGGAAAAGAATACACTATTACTAAAGGGATGCGATTGCGGGGAGGTTGCCATACATCTTGTGGGTGCTCATAATGACGCACGGTGTGTCATTGCGAGGCTGACTTCATCAGCCTGGGCAATCCCCTTCCCTTTGTCATTGCGAGGAGCCCCGATCTATCAAGGCGACGAAGCAATCTCGGAGGGGGGACAGGAGATTGCCGCGCTTCACTCGCAATGACAAATGAAATAGAGGAGCATAGAGCGAAAATGGTAAATGGAAGGAGGGAAAAATGAAGTTGACAGTTATCGGACTGGGGCAGTGTGGCTGCCGGATTGCTGACCAGTTTGCCAGGCTGAACTTCAAGGCGCACGGTCAGCGCAAGGCTACCATAGCCCCTACCGTCATTGCCGTGAATACAGACCAGGCAGACCTGACCGGGCTGAGGTTCATCAAGAACGACTACAAGCATCGGGTGCTCCTGGGCTTACGGCAGACCCTGGGACATGGCGTGGGCAAGATAAACGAGCTGGGAGCCCAACTGGCCAAGACAGATGGTGACAAGGTGCTCGATGCCGTCAAAGCCAGCCCGCAGTTTTACGAGACACATGCCTTCTTACTCATAGCTGGCGCTGCCGGCGGCACCGGGTCGGGAGCCCTGCCCATAATAGCCAGGGCAGTTAAGGACAGATATGTTGGCAAGCCACTTTACGCGCTGGTAGTTTTGCCTTTTGAGCACGAGCAGACCACAGAGTCCAGGAGTACATATAACACCGCTACTTGCCTGAAATCCACCTATGACATAGCGGAGGCCGTTTTTCTGGCCGATAACCAGAGATACGTGAGGAAAGATGCCAGTCTCATGAGTAACATAGACAGAATAAACAGGATGATTGCCGAGCCCTTCTACGACTTGATGTGTGCCGGTGAGGTAACCAGGGCCAAATATGTGGGGTCGCGGACAATAGACGGCGGGGACATAATTGCCAGCCTGGAGGGATGGACGGCTATTGGCCTGGGGAGAACCGAGCTGCCTTCATTCCGCTTCCCCTGGGAGATAAGCAAGAAGACTTTTCGCGAAAAAGCTCTGGAAAGCTTCAGAGGAACTCAAGCCCTGGATGCCGCCATCTCTGATCTTTCCCTCACCTGTGACCCCAAGGATGCCGGCAAAGCTATATACATAATATCTGGTCCGGAAAAAGAGCTGAATATGGACATGGTCAAGAGTATTAGCGATTACATCAAGGAGCTGGCACCGAGCGCCCTGATTCGCGGCGGCGATTTTCCCGGAGAAAAGCACTTCATCGACGTCGCTTTGATATTGTCCCAGTTATCCTTTGTGCCCAGGATTGCAGACTTTTACGAGCAAGCCACGAAGTATGCCAAAGAGCATGAGGGACAGCTGAAGCAGACTAAGAAGAGGATCGAATCGCTGGCTGAGCTAGGCAAAGACTTGCCGACACTGGAGTGAAGACGAGGACGAGGCTAACCTTGAATAAACCCAAATGTCAAAATCCAAATGACAACTGAAATCCTAATGCCTAAATGCCAAAACCATCCCTTTCTGTAATTTGGATTTTGGGCTTAATCTGGCATTTGAGCTTTGTCATTTGACGTTACCTAGAGCCTAGAGTTGCGCTTCCCGGGACTGCCACGCTTTGCTCGCAGTGACACCAAGGGGGACCTGCTTAGCTTTCCCTGAGCCAACCTTTGGCTTCCCGCGGGCTAAGGCCTTTGGCAGCCTGGACCACCAGAGCCAGGCTCACGAGAAAATCATCATGTCCCTCCTGAGGGTCAACGTAAAAGTTCATCGTCTGGTTCGGGCGATATTGTGCCCTGGCTCTTTCCAGCTCGAACAGCGTCTCTCTATACTCTGGCGAGCCATCTTGCTTATAGAGTCTGAGCCTCCCGGAATTGACAAAGGATAATAGCTCAAAGCCCATTTCTGATTTGCTCTTGGATGTAATGACCAACGGGATGACCCGGCTTCCCAATTCCTTTTTCAGAAAGCTGGCCACAGGCTGACCGATGCCGGTGGCGTCCACCACTATTCTGCAACAGTTCCAGACATCTTTGAGGATGTGCGTCATCTGTTTATAAAGCTGGCTATGGGGCGTGCCCGCCCACTGGTATTGCTCGACAACCCTCAGCAGTGGCAGCGATGGGCTTGCCCTGAGCGAAGTCGATGTGTCGGCGGCATCCACCTCGGCAATGGTGATTACTGAGGAATCATGTCCCTTTACCCCATTAGCGCCAGACCCACCCCAAGCCATCATTTCCGGCTCATGTTCCCCGGCCAGGTCTATGCCAGCAATATAGGTCCCCTTCCCCTCAGGACGCGATTGCCTCTGGTGTTCTCCCAGCATGACAGCGATCTGCTGTCGCGATAGGAAGCCCCCGCCGCGGCTGATCGGTAATAAGGCATATTGAGTCCTGAACAGGGGGTGCTCTTCGCCCAGTCTTTCTCGCTCAGATTGGACGAACCTCAGATAGTCAGGATTGTAGCGACCCACTTCCTGCCAATCATATCTGAAGTAGCGCCTGATACCGTCCTTTTTCTCCGATTCTAAATTAACCTGCTTCATGTCTTCCAACAAGGTGCTATCGTCCCACGTGGTGCCATAAAGAACCGTGGTCACGTTGGTCGCCGAACCCATGGGGCGGAATTCCTTGGTGTACTTCTCCTTACCGACATCCTGTGATTCATCAATCTCCAGGAGTATGTCCGCCGTATGTCCCACCACAGAAGACGAGCCTTCAGCCGATAGAAAGACGACTTTGGAGTTGCCGAGCTGGACAATATAGCCCATCTGGGGACGATAAATCCCGTCAAAGCCGAAATCGTCCAGCCTCTGTTTCAACCTCTCCATAGATATGACGGTCTGAGGCTTGAAGGTTGGTGAGCATTTTACGATGTTGCCTCCCCTGGCCATATGCAATGTCAGTAGCAGGACTTCCAGATGTGCCGAGAGCTCGTTTTTGCCTCCCTGCCTGGCGATCTCCACGGAAAAGGTCAAGCCCTTTCCCTTCCCGATAGACTCCATAACCGCCCGCGCCACTTCCAGTTGATAAGGTCTTAACTCCATCAGAATAAAATCCGAATTCCTAAGCTCTAAGCAAATACATCAAAAAACAAAAATAAAAGTGCAAAATGACAGAGCAAAGATAAGAATCTTTACATTTTAGATTGTCATTTTGATTTTTGACCTTTGATTTTTGATTTCCTGCGTTGTTTGGGATTCAGGGCTTAGGATTCAAGCCATAGTATGCTTACTTGCTTATTGCCTTAATTCCGATACCAACCCCCAACGGCACAGCAACTTCAGTCAAGACTTTCTGGATGGCTTCCTTGAGAGACTTCCTTTGCTCTTTGGTAATCTGATACCGGGTCTTTACCAGACGGGCTATGATATCGGCAGCCTCGAAGTGCAGGTCGATTCGCTCCGGCTGCTCCTCCAGAAGTTCTCTGAGCTTCAGTCTGAGAATGGCAATCTCCTCGTCGATTCCTTCGATGTGAGAAGCCTCTTCAAGCTCGAGTTTGTCTGCCTCGTTCAGAGCACGGCTATAGAAACCCCGCAGATTACCCTTTCTCTTGCCTTTTCCCTTTATTGTCATAACGATTCCGGGGTCTCTGAAAATTTGGAGCGTTTGCGGGGTTCCTCACTGAGGCTTTGATCAAGCCATAGACGAGGACATGCGCTGCCAGATTGTACTCCTGCTTGTGAAGAGCCGCCGCCAGTAGTTTCACCAAGCCATCATAGCACAGGTGTTCTAATAAGGCAAAGGTGTTTTGTCACCTCAACCCGGCCACGAGAATCCTGTGATTTTCGTGTGAACCCGGTAAATATGAAATCAAGCGGGTTGGGGCGTCCCCAAAGAGCCTTGTGACTTTTTGTGGTTAGTTCAAAAGGCAAGCTTCAAAAGGGAGGCTACTATCCAGCCCAGGGCACCGCATATCGGGAAGGTTAGAATCCAGGCCAGCACGATATTCCTGGTTACGCCCCACCTCACTGCGGAAAGGCGTCTCGTGGCACCCACCCCCATTGTGGCTGCCGTGGCACAATGAGTGGTGCTTACGGGAATACCCAGGCGCGAAGCTATCTCAATGACAGTAGCCGCTGAGGCCTGGGTAGCAAAACCATGGATAGGTTGTAGAGCAGTGATTTTCATCCCCACGGTTCTGATGACCCGCCAGCCGCCCATAGCGATGCCTGAGCTAATGGCTACAGCGGATACCATTATTACCCACCACAAATTACCATTAAGCGCAACTTCGTCCCAAACCGTGGCCGCCTGCCCAAGCTGGCCAATCCGATTATAGTAGATTATCAGTGCCATACTGATGACACCTATGGGCATCTGACCATCATTCTTGCCGTGGCTATAAGCTAAAAAAGCGGTAGTAAGCCATTGCAGACGGCTGAAGACAACTCTCATCCTGGCTGGAGCGCTTCGGCGAGATGCCCAGAGCAGAACAACCATAAGTACAAAGCCACCGATGAAACCCAGGGTAGGAGCAGCAACGACTGATACCCCAATCCGTTGCAGGACACTCCATGCCACTTCCTCACTACCCACCACTGCTATCCCTGCCGCCGCTAGCCCGGTGACAAAGCTATGACTTATACTAACCGGCAGGCCTAAGCGAGTAGCTATAGTTCCCCAGATGATAACCGCTGCTAAAGCAGCAAACACTACTAAATATGAGATTGCCTCAGGGTCTATAATCCCCTTGCCGATGGTCTCGGCAACCTTCAGACCGGTAGCGGCACCAGCGAAGTTACAAAAGGCGGCCAGTATTATGGCGTTTCGAGGAGAAATAGCCCGGGAGCCAATCGAAGCAGCAACACTATTGGCAGCATCATTGAAACCATTAACCACACCAAAGCCAATAGCCGCTGCAATTACCAGAATCAGCAGAGCAAGCTCAGGCATGCTTCAATACTATACCCTCAAGGACATTGGCGACATCTTCGCCCCTATCGGTGGCGTTTTCCAGGTGCTCATAGATTTCACGCCACTTGATTACCTCACATGCGTCAAGATGGCAAACTTCGAACAGCTCGGCCAGGGCAGCGTGTTGCACATCATCAGCCTCGTTTTCCAGAGTATTGATCTCCACACACTGCTTAAGAATCCATGGGAACTGGTCACGGCGGCGCAAACGAGATATTACCTCGTTCAACTTGCAGGCCATCTTAACCACGATCCGGGCTAACTCTCGGGCCCGCTCCGTGGGTTGAGCAATATTATAAAGAAAGGCTGTTCTGCCCGCAGCCTCGATGAAATCCATCACATCGTCCAGGCTATGGACCAGGAGAGTAATATCCTCCCTGTCAATGGGTGTCACAAAGGTGCGATGTAATCGGGCTATTATCTCATGTGTTATAACGTCGCCCTGGTGTTCCAAAGCCTTAAGCTCTTCGGCCTTTGCTTCTACGTTTTCGTAGTTGTCAAAGAAGTCAACCAGCTTCTCTGCAGCCACAACCAGATTACTTGTCTCCTGTTCGAACAGGTCGTAGAACTCCATATCTTTGGGAATGAGTGAAAACTTAGCCAAAGCACACCTCCGTCAATACATGCCTTCTACCACCACGACCCCCAGATTTGTTTCGCATTATATCACGGCCTAAGAGAGTTCCACTATGCCTTACACCCCTTCGTGCGACTCTCCCCACCATTTCTTGAGCCTGTCAGCAATTCCTTTTTCATAGCCTTGCTCCGTGGGAACATAATAGCGTTTTCCCTGAAGAGAAGCCGGTAAGTTCTGTTGCTTGACAAAATGGTCAGGCTGGTCGTGGGCATACTTGTAGCCCCGCCCGTGTCCCATCCGACGCAGTAGATCAGTCACCGGGTTACGCAAGTGAAGGGGCACGGGTTCATTTCGGCCTTGTTGTACATCCTTCTGGACCCGGGAATAAGCCTGGTACAAGGAGTTGCTCTTGGGAGCAGTGGCCAGATAAACCACAGCTTCAGCCAAAGCAAGGTTCCCTTCGGGTAAGCCCACAAAGTGCACTGCCTGCTGAACAGCTACTGCTATCACCAAGGCTTGAGGATCAGCCACACCAACGTCCTCAGAAGCAAAGCGCACCAGGCGACGGGCGATATACAGAGGGTCTTCACCAGCCTCAAGCATACGTCCTAGCCAATACAAACTAGCATCGGGGTCGGAGCCGCGTAAAGATTTATGCAGCGCCGAAATCAAGTCATAATGCTGGTCACCGCTCTTATCATAGAGCAAAGCACGATGTTGCAGTGCTTCTTCAACGGCAGACAGATCTATGGACCGCAAGTCATTGTCATCGGGCAAAGTCGCAGATGTTGCCATCTCTAGAGCGTTCAATGCCACCCGAGCATCCCCGTTGGATATAGTCACCAGGTGGCGCAGAGCTTCTTCACTTATGGCAATGTGGGACTTTCCCAGCCCTCTTTCTGCATCCTTGATAGCTCGTTCCAAAATGAGTCTGACATCCTCGTCGCTCAACAGATTCAATCGAAAAACCCGGCATCGGGAAAGAAGCGGTGAAATAACTTCAAAGGACGGATTTTCCGTAGTGGCACCGATGAAAGTCACAATACCGTTTTCCACAAAAGGCAATACGACATCCTGTTGTGCCTTATTAAAACGATGTATCTCATCAACAAAAAGAATGGTCCTCCGTCCCGATGATTTCAGTCTCTTCTTGGCTTCTTCGACAACGCGCCGCAGATCAACCACCCCGGCGCTCACAGCACTAAGAGGGCTGAAGTGTGCTCTGCTGACGTTGGCGATAATGTGAGCCAGAGTTGTTTTTCCGCTGCCTGGCGGCCCCCAGAATACCATGGAAGGTAACTGGTCTGCCTCGATGCATTTACGGAGGACCCGTCCCTCGGCAACCAGGTGCTCTTGCCCCACGAACTCGGCAAACGTCTGCGGTCGCATCCTTGCTGCCAGAGGCATGCTCTGCGGTAAGCTCTTTTCCTCGGGCAGGTCAAAAAGAGGCATCCTGTCCATTATTGTTAATCACAACTATTGTTAATCACAATCTGCTACTTAAATCTCCTTACTTGAAAGCGATAGAGCTCAACCGGCTCACTGGCTGATATTCCCGCCTTGAGCCGGCAAATAGCAATTTGCTCCTCAACGCTGTCTACACCTTCCAGGTCAGGCAGCAAAAGTCCCCTTTTCCAGCCAGTTTCCACGATAACGCCATATTCCTTAGGGTCGAGCTGGCTGATATCCGTGACTGGCTCAGGCGTAGTAAGGATATCCACGCTATATTCCAGGTCATCAAGCTCAGACGCAGTCACCGGGGGAAAGCGAGGATCCATGGTAGACGAGCTGATAGCGTTGGCAATGATTTCTTCAGCCACATCTTCCTTAGCCGGCTCGAATGTGCCAATGCATCCTCTCAATTGCCCGTGCTTATGAAGGGAAACAAAAACCCCCGCTCGCTCCCTCATTTCTGGAGTCAACTCCTTCGGCTTAGGCATTTCACCCTTTCGGATATAGCTCTCCACAGTCTCCTTAGCCAGCTTTACCACAGGATGAAGTTCCCCTTCTGCCATAAAACACCTCCCTCATACCCGGAAATTGAGCTCAGTTCCGCAAAACTTGCACTTCGGACCGTCCAGCCCCACCACCTCGGTATCATAGCCGATACGACGAACAATCATCTTGCCACACGAATAACAAACGGTGTTTTCGTGCTGATGCCCAGGCACATTGCCCAAGTAGACAAATTTCAGCCCAGCCTCTTTTCCAATCTTATATGCCCTCTCTAAGGTGGATACCGGAGTCGCTGACAGTTGAGTAAATTCATGCAGAGGATGGAAACGAGTTACGTGCCAGGGCGTAAGTTCACCCAGGTTATCTCGAATCCACGTCGCAATGTTCCTCAGCTGCTCCTCGTCGTCATTCATCGTCGGAATAATGTTGGTCACCACTTCAACATGCATGTGCCACTTCTCTTTAGCCCGCCTGGCGACGTCCAGAATGCCTTGCCAGTGAGGAATCTTGGCTAGCTGGCGATAGAAGCCATCAGTGAAGCCCTTGACGTCCACTCTCCAGGCATCAAGCCAGGGCCCTATGGCATCCAGAGCCTCAGACGTGGCATAGCCATTGGTTACATAGACAGTGTAGAGATTATTCTTCTTGGCCAGCTTGGCTGAGTCCAGAGTGTATTCGAACCAAATCGTCGGCTCATTGTAAGTCCAGGCGATGCCCTGGCAATCATACCTCTTGGTCAACTCTATCTCCTTTTCCGGGAGCAATTGTTTGGAATCGCGCGGAATATCCACACAGGAAATCTCCCAGTTCTGGCATCCCTTGCAGTGGAAATTGCATCCCCAGGTGCCTAAAGAGAAGGCATAGGTGCCAGGGAAGAAATGAAATAGAGGCTTTTTCTCAATATGGTCGGGTGCCATAGAGGACACCTCGCCGTAATTCATGGCCAAGAGCTTACCATCCCGATTGATGCGCATACGGCAGACGCCGAGCTTACCGGGATTGACAAGGCACCGCCACTGGCAAACATGGCACCTCACCCTGCCGCCAGGGAGTGTCTCGTAGAGCATCGCCTCCCTTTCCATCCATCATCATTATACCACCCGAGCCCTCCCAACGTAATCACATCTCTTGCATACATAAATGACCACCAGACAGCTTGACGATCGGCCCCCCAAGACGGAGTAGTCACAGACCTCCTCTCCTCTGATGTGAGAGCTGTAGTGCGCCCCTTCAGGGTCGCGGCCCATCCCTTCCTCAAATAGAGTATGTCGCTAATGTCATCTCCATTGTCGCCACCAGCGTAAGACCCAAGCTAAGCATAGCAACGACCTGCCAGGATGTACCCTGCCAGACCAACTGTTTGCGAGACGGTATGCCGCACCGCCTGTGCCACTCCATGTTCAGTCCAGTCTACAAAGTAGCTGATTGAGAATCCCATATTTCTCTCAGCGCAAGCAGAAATCCTACGTCAATGTGGCATTCACCCCTGCGGGATTTCCCAGACA
This sequence comes from Dehalococcoidia bacterium, assembly GCA_049671165.1. Lineage (GTDB taxonomy): Bacteria > Chloroflexota > Dehalococcoidia > GIF9 > AB-539-J10 > RBG-13-51-36. The sequence continues at coordinate 29,108 of JBATUN010000017.1, forward strand.
CTCGCCGTCGGCACAATGCCGATGTAGCCCTTGTCGGCAATCAGTGTTTCCAGAGTGTTGCTTGCACCCCACCCGTTCTTGTAGAACTGCCACCCATCGATCGGGCCACCGTAGTACCAGATCAGCAGCTCCGAAGGCATGCTCCCTTCCACATCAGTCAGGGTCACGGCGACACCACCTGCCCGATAAGTCCATATGTTCACCGCTGCCGGATCAGCATCAAGCCCCCAGGGTAGATTCCAGGTTACTGTTGGTTCTGGTCCAGTGGTGAATTCCCAGACAGGCCCTTCTCTAGTGACGCCATGGCTATCCTTGGCAACTATCTGCCAGTGGTACGTCATGTCATGGGCTAACATGCCTGGGTCATAGGTTATCGAAGATTGGATTGCAGGATACGGTCCGATGGTCTGCTTGAGGGGAGGAGTCTCAGTGGTGCCAAAGTAAACACCATAGATCACCGCATCTCCGGCATCGGGGTCACCGCCAGTCCAGCTTAAGTCGGCATTTATTGAGACGCCGGCAGCATCGTTTGCCGGTGAGGGATTACCTGGCAAGTGCGGCGGATTATTCAGCCCGGTGCCCGTGGTACCCAAGGTCTGGGCATAGCTATCTGACCATTGCTCACTTCCCTGGACGTAGGACCAGGCCCGGTAGTAATACGTGTTGCCTGGGGTCAGCCCTGTATCCGATATGCTCGTCCCCTCGCCGAAATAAACTTGAGTGCCGTCGTCCTTATATGTGGGATAACCGCCTTCCTTCCTCTGTATTTTTGTCTTCTGTGCGCCCTCTCCCCTAATCCACAACAGATTTATCTGACCGATGCCGGCAGCGCCAGTCACAAAACTATTAGGTGGATCAGGTTTGGTCAAGAAGCTTAGTTCAGAGCCACCGCCGATGCCTGCGCTGTTCTCCGCCTCGGCTATGAAGTAGTACTTGGTTCCCTTGGCCAGGCCAGAAACAGTCTTGGTGAAAGACTGACCGCTGGTTTTAGTGTCCATGCTCCAGCTAGTGTAAGTGTAAGGCCCGCCTGGGGTGGAGCTATAGCCGAAGCGATACCGGCAAGCTTGGCCACCATCATTGTCTATTACACCGTTGAGAGTGGCAGTAGTCTCTCCCACAAACGTAGTAGCAGTGGTCGTCACGTTCGGCGTCACTATTGATATGGGGGCAAAGTCAACATCCAGAGTCTGCCACTCAAAGCTAGGGATATTAAGGAGCCCAGCGAGGTAATGACAATCATAAGCCATATCCATGTTTATGCGGAAAAGTCCGTTGGGGCGCCGCCCGTAAGCCGTTCCCCAGCTATTCAGCATAACCCAGTATGAATTATTTGGATCTTCGTCGTCATAACCGACACAGAGAACCGCGTGTCCGCCACCTTCAGTTAGATTGTAAGTATCGCCATTGAACCTGTCTATTTCATATGCCACACTCTCATTTTCTGAATCCCAAAAATCAAAAAAGTGCCCCCAGGCGGGATCATCGGGCAAATAGAAGGCGAACCAGACGCCTTTCCCCTGGTCGAGGACATACTTGATATTGGCAATCGCCGTCGCTTGACTCGTTACTCCGTGTATAGGAAGCGTAGGAATCACCTGTTCATCAATAGAAGAGATAGGATAGTTAGGAGTAGTGGAGATGGTATCAGCAGGCACGCCAGTAGAATAATCCCCGCACTGTTGAAAGTAATCCTGCCACCCGGCATTGTTATTCGACCAGGGGATAGCTATGCCAGCATCGTCATAGAAATTCACAAAGACAGAGAGGCCCCCCCCACAGCAAGCCCAACCAGGCCCGCTTCCGTTGTTATAGTTTGAGTTCAGATATTGAATGGAGAGCCGGTCTTCTATCCCCTCTTGAACATCGAGAGCAATCTCCATAATACCTGTGCCTGCCCAGACCCAGCAATTCTCGCACATGCCCTGATCGCGCTGACCAGGAATGTACTCGAGATGCCCGAGAAGGTCCTGGGACCCACCCAGACTGGCAGCTTCCCATGACTTGGTTTCCACCTGGGCTAAAGGCGCTGTGTTGTAATCCTCTATCCACTTCTCGAGGGTTTCCCGGTCAGGACGCATAATAGGATAAGTTCTGCTGTGCGCTGCCCCCGTACTGCCTTCTAGGCTGGGGGCTAGCACCACACATAAGATGAGAATAGCCAGTAACTTCTTCATCCAGATCTACTACATTCTCAACTGCCTGTCGCCATATCGGGATTACTATACTCGATTGTTGGGAGTTTAGATGGAGGGGCAAGCTTTGTCAATGGCCAGAAAGTCATAGCTTCCTGAGAGAAAGAGCCGGTTTCAAGCTGAGATTCCGACTCCTGCCGGCCTGGTATAGAGCCACCTTCCTTGACAGGAGATGATTGTAAGGCCCGCCCTTAACGTTCGGCTGTGCTTATCCTGAGCTTGTCGAAGAGCGAAGCCCGGTTGAAGAGGGCTGTCCTGACCCTGCCGAAGGATGGGGGTGAATTCACCGCTCCAGTGGCTGATTGAGAACTATCCATTTCTCTCAGGGCAGGTAAGAATCTTATGCTAAGGTAACGTTCACCCCTGCGGGATTTCCCAGACGCTGACAGTGGGCACAATGCCAATGTAGCCCTTGCCCGGAATCAAGGCTTCCAGCGTGTTGACAGTACCCCATCCTTTCTTATAGAAACGCCAGCCCTCGGTTGGCCCACCGTAATGCCAGATCAGCAAGCCCGGAGGCATGCTCCATTCCACATCAGCCAGGGTCACGCCGACAGCGTCTCCGGGATAAGTCCATATGTTCACCGCTGCGGCGTCAGCATCAAGTCCCCAGGGCAGGTCCCAGCTTACCGTTGGTCCTGGCGGTCCTGGCAGTACAGCCCACACCTCGCAACCCTGCCCGGCATACGGGTTTGCCGTGCCAACATATAGACTTCCACTGACCATGGTCCTGAAGCCATAATTGTGCGGGTTTCCAAAGCCATCCAGGGACACTGGCTCCCAGGTGACACCATCCCTGGTCTTCCATAAGTCCGCCCCGGCAAACGGGCCAATCATTTCCTGCATCTGCGCCATCTGCTCGGCAGGCAGATCGAATGTCCCGGCCAGCACATCTACAGGGAAGCATGATAGCAACGAGCTGAGGTCAAGTGTTCCCAGGTACAGAACACCGTCGTGTTCCTCCAGCGACCAGCAATAGAAGTTCAAGGGAGCTCCGAAGCCAGCAGGCAACCCACTTATCGGGATACCCCTCTCAGGAGTGGTCGGGTTTGGTATGCCCACGAACTCGGGATAGCTTCCAATCACCAACTCCCAGCTGTCATCTTTGTCGATGCGGATGAGGTCAAAACCCTTGAAAGTCTGCGCAAGCGCCCCGTCAAAGATGGGCAGGGAGATACTGCCGACATAGATATGCTCACCCAATACCTCCATAGATGAACCCCAGTAGTTCCGCGAATCGCCTGCTCCCTCCTTGACAATCTGCTTCCAATCGCCGCCGGCAAGCACGTCCGGGTCGGCCGGGTCTTCCACCGTGCTCCTCCACACCTCAAAACCGTGGATGGTACCTGTATTCAAATCCAGCGTCCCTTGCGTAGTCACATAGAGACAGTCATTAAAGCTCTTCAATCCTATGACCTCAGTGTTGGTTGTGCCCGCGAAGTCAGCTACCTTGGTCCAGCCATCATTGGCGGGATCAGCACTGGCGAAGATGGCAGCCCTGGCAGGGTCTCCAATTGAGGTGCCCACGTATAACTTCCCGTGGTGTACCGTTATGCCTCTGGTGTTCGTCCCCTCTAGTCCAGTGTGGTTCACTGGCTCCCAGGTTCCCGGGTCACCGCTGGGTGATGTCAGCATGAGCGGGCTGGGCACCGGACCGAAGCCCAGGATATCATCAAAGCCACAGACGCCGGCATAGGTAGCCCCATTGAAGGTAGTCATGACCCTATACCCTACCCCCTCGGGAAAAGGAACGTTATCGGGTGGCGGCTCGGGATTCGGTATCGTTACTGTCTCCGCCTGGTGCACAAGTTCCCAGTCACCCTCACGATACCGCCAGATTTCTGCCTGCATATCATCAAGGAACTGCAAATATTCCTGAGGGCCTCCTGTGGTGGGGTCAGTGATCTCCGTTACGATGCCTTCCGGCAAGACGCCAGGCCAGAACAGGCTGAACATGATATAACCCGTATTACGTCCTGTCCCCACATACAGGTCGCCGTCGGACTCTGTCATAGACCAGGCGTAATTGTTCCTGGCGTCGCCGAAACCGCCCCCAAGAGGATCGGAAATCTTAACGAAATCCTCCCTATCAAATCCACCCACCGGAGCCGCCGGCAGGGGATAATATCCGCTGAGAAAGCCAAAAACATGGTCATCATTAAGCCACAGAGTAGTCAAACCGATCTGAAGCACAAGCCCCATTTCGCCACTGATAGGGTCAAGTTGTTGCCAGCCAAGCTCTGCGGAAGCATCCCACCAGAAAACCCAGAAGCGCAGGTCCTGGTCAGGCGGCACCAAAAAACCGCACTCAACGTAGACCAGGTCTCCGCCAGCCTTATCCATCTCGTCTGTATGCCACTTCAGCAGAGAAGCGAGCAAAAAAGCCAAGTCCTCTCCATCCCCACTGCCCCGATTCAACGTTTGCTCCGGGCTGGTCCAGGCCTCGGAGACGCCATAGTTATCCTCATCCTCCACGTAATCTATGTTTTCGTTGACCCACTCAAGCACCTCGGCAACTTCGATGGCACCGTTGGCACCATCGAGAATACCGTCCGCCTGGTTTCTCCAGGTATCTTCCTCCAGCCAGGGTGTCTTGTCCCATTGAATGGCATGAATCAGCTCGCTGGCTTCGTCATCCTCAAAGGTTGCTGTTCCCTCAGTCAGAAGTTGCGTAATTTGGCTCTTGGTCCAGTAATCAACCTGGCCTGGCAGTCCGGTGGTGAAGTCCCAGAGAGGACCCATTGTGGATGCTCCATGATTATCCTCAGCAATTATCTTCCAGTAGTACTTGGTGTTATAGGTTAACGCGCCGGGGTCGTAAATAGTCGCTGTCTGGTCTTCCCAGACCAGGGGAGGAGTGGCACTGCTGCCAAAGTAAACATCGTAGGTCACAGTGTCCCCGACATCGGGATCGCCCCCTGTCCAGCTCAAATCGGCATCTATCGAGATGCCCGTGGCATGATCTACTGGTGATGGATTGCTCGGCGGGTTCGGTGCGCTATTTGGTGGGGCAGTAGTGAAGCTCCAGATATCGCTTTGTGTGTCATACTCACCGTCATTAGCTTCGGCATACCAATTATATGTGGTATCGGCGGCAAGTCCTGACCAGATGACCTCTGCCCTGCTGCCGCTGGGAACGTCAGTGTGGGTCCCAATGACGCTATCATCTGCGTCATCGAAGAAGGTAACGGTCATAGCATCATTGTCTATGTCACTAACCGCAACGCTTAAGGTAACCGGCACGGAAACGCCAGTAGCAGCATCTGCCGGTGAAGGGTCGTGGGGCATATCAGGCGCTGAGTTTGGTGGGGCGGTATATGTCACCGGACCGTCCAGGGGCAGGGTGCGGTACTCCGGGGGAATTTGGTCGGTGATGTCCGTCGGAAACAACCCAATCCTGACCTCGGCGTGAATAAGCTTGCCGCTCACATTGTAGGTGCCAGATTGGGTCCCTCCCGGGAATTTGAGGGGTATATCATCGTTTATTTCCGCTGGCGGGTCAGTTGCCTTGATAGGTAAGGGCTCTACAGTTATCGTGTAACCGCCATTCAGTGTCACCTCACCGTCGCTCTCATGTTCAGCTATGACTCTGAATCTTAATCTGAGTCCCTTTAACTGGTCATACGGAGAGGGCAAATCTTGCTTGCAAGTTGCGTTGCCCCGAAGCTTGGCATAAAAGGTTTCGTACCCATAAACGTCGGTTTTCGGGTTCCCATAGCCATCAACAAATTCCGCTGGCTCGTAGCCGATGTCGAAGTACTCTGAAATGTCCTGGGCGGCTGCTGGCGGGGCGCCAGCAGGAACCAGCAACAGTGCCAGGACCAAAGCTGCCGACAAATATCGTATTGCCTTCTTAGAAAATACTTCTTGCCTCATAGCTTTCCTCCAGTGCTTAACATACAGCGTAGAGTCGCCCATTGTCAATGGGCATGGCGAATATGCCAGGCTGTCTGCAGCGAACCCTTCTCACATTATCTACTGTTCACTCAATTTTCACGATTATTCCGCACTGATATTGCTCCTAATGGCACATCCAGTTCTTTCAGAAGTCGTCTCAGGGCTTCGGCTATCCATCTCATCTGGAACACAGCCTAGCTTCCAATATCAACCCGGAAATCACCAGACAGTCTAAGATTGCTAAACGTCCACTCAACTATGCCATCGAAGAGTAGTTCTTCGCGTACAATCAAATCACCTACTACTCTGCACGCGTATTCCTGATCATGGTAACGCCAGCGCGCCCATTGACTAGCTATTACCGTCTGAAATGCACCTTGAATTGTGCCTCCAATAATAGTGCCCTGGTAGTTTACCGTGAGGACAGCAGGAAGCGAGTAATACACTGTCCCTGCCATATCAGACATACAGTCAGAGTAACTCAGAGGCATCGAGTAGTTTCGAAGCCCGTCGGGCGGGTAGTAGCTGATGTTAAAGTTAACGGCGCTATCGATAATCGTTCCGCTCAATTCAGCTGAAACATCGTAGCCAGTAGGTTCATGAGTGAACTCAAAAGAAGCGTCTATGTTATCCCCTTCTCTTGTGACCTGTATGCATATTGGCTCTTCGGGTACAGGGGCATACCATAGTTGCCCAAGACCGGCGAGTTCAGGTATTTCATTGAAATCTATGTCCATTCCAACAGGCATTACCGGACCATAGTCCTCATCAACATAGTAGATCTCAACAGGGTATGCGTACAGATATACCGCGGGTAGGCGGTTGTAGAATGTAAAACACCAGGTTTCTCCAGGGCACAGCACGTCCTTATACTTGTCAAATAGCTCCTCGAAGTCCGTCGGAGAGTACAGTTCACGGGGTCTCGCAACCGCGTAATCAATATCTGCCTGATCGTACTCTGCGGAGGTTAGTTGTAACTCCTGCCCAGGGTGATTAACATCATAGTACCAAATTACATCTCCATCATATCTATGAGCCAATAATGCGTGTTTCTTCCCCTCTACGTTAGACCACCGTACAATCACAGTGGGAAGCCCACTCTTTGCCATCTCACGCTTGCTTACATACAAGAACTTGTCCCAGGCAAAACGGGCCCTGTGTGCAGTTTTCCACTCCCACAACTTGCTTCCGGGGGAGGTTAGCAGCTGAGCAGATTCTGCTATCTTTTGTGCATCGTCCCTGCTAAGGCTAGAAATCCCGTTGCATTCAGGATGGTTCTCATAAAGCCATTGGCAAAAGCATGCCATACCCTCACACCACCCACCAGTGTTTTCGAAGTCTTTTGGAAAGCCATTTAGTTGGGGTCTGAATTCAGTATCATAGCTTGATGGATTCTCCCAGCCACTCAGCATGTCAATAATACCGACAATAATATGACTGAAATGGTTGGTCCCTATTTCAACCATACCTTCGTTTCGGTCAATATCAACAATGTAGGGGACATACCAGTAATCGTCACTCTCGCTATAGATGAGTGGTACCACAAAGTCACCAGTTTCTACGCTTTCCGTGTTGTATGTAAGCCTTATCTTCACGGGAGAGTTGAATTTAATTCCATCAGGGCTAAGCCTAACAACTACACTAACCGGGACAATCTCAGGAGATAAGGGAGCTGGGTCACTCTCTACATCCACCTCGATGACTGTACTCTCAGCTAGCGCCCCTTCAGATATCTCTACCTTCAGGCCGCACAAAGGACTTGATGGATCGGTGACTTCTATCGTGCCTCCTTCCGGGCCTATGGTTGCTGAGGCTTCTGCCCCCTGCCGGATCTCCCAGACACTGGCAGTGGGAACAATGCCGACGTAACCCTCGCCAGGAACCAAAGCCGTCAGTGTATTGACAGCACCCCATCCCTTCTTGTAGAATCCCCAGCCCTCGGCCGGCCCACCGTAGTACCAGATCAACAGGCCAGCAGGCATACTCCCTTCCACACTAGCCAGAGTCACGGTCACAGCGTCTTCGGGATAAGTCCATATGTTCACCGACGCAGGGTCAGCGTCAAGCCCCCATGGCAAGTCCCAGGTTGTAGTCGCTCCAGGACTGCCCACCGTGCTTAGCGCCTTTCCAGACCATAAGGTTTCATGGGCAAACACCACACCGGAACTCACTGAGGCCAGCAGAACTGCTGTTATGAGCACTGCCACTAAAGACTTCGTAACCAGTTTCTTCATGTGTCCCTCCTTACTTCCGATCTCTGATCTTCACGTTGCAGCTAACAGCTTCCCCAAAAGCGACATCTACCCCTGCGGGATTTCCCAGACACTGGCAGTGGGCACAATGCCAATGTAGCCCTTGCCGGGAGTTAGTGTTCCCAGCGTGTTGACAGCACCCCAGCCCTTCTTGTAGAAACGCCAGCCCTCGACCGGGCCACCGTAATGCCAGATGAGCAGCCCAGCCGGCATGCTCCATTCCACATCAGCCAGGGTCACGGCCACAGCGTCTCCGGGATAAGTCCATATGTTCACCGATGCGAGGTCAGCATCCAGCCCCCAGGGTAGATTCCAGATTACTGTTGGCCCTGCCACACGGACATGCAAGGTTACCGGCACTACCTTGGGATTCTCATCAGGGTCGTTACTGGCGATGACTATCTCGGCAGTGTAAGTACTTCCCACGGTGAGGCCAACGGTGTTTATAGTCACAGTTATATCATTGCTTCCTCCGGCTGGTACCGACCCTGATCTGGGATATTCGTCCAGCCAGGCGCAATCCCCGCCTGCGTCACCGGTGGTGAAATCCCAGAGGGGCCCTGCCGTGGACGCTCCGTGGTTATCTGTGGCGATTATCTTCCAGTAATGCTTGGTATTGTCGGCCAGAGTGCCTGGGTCATATGTGGTCCCCGATTGATCGTCGGAAACCAACGGCGGCGTTGTGCTCGTGCCAAAGTAAACATCATAGGTCACAGTGTTCCCAGCGTCGGGGTCCCCACCATTCCAAGCTAGGTCGGCACTTGTTGGGATGCTAGTGGCGTGGTTCGCCGGCGAGGGATTGGAAGGAGTGTTTGGCGGCTTATTGGCAGCACCTACACGTTTGCGCAGTACCACATCATCAACAAAGGCCCCTTCATAGGAAACAATGTCATCACTTTCGAATATAAAGGCTATCCAGACCTGGGATTCGCCACAGAGGTTGCCCAGGCCATCCACGTTGGTGAGGTCGAAAGACCTGCCTTTCCAGCCACCATAGTCTCCAGTCCACTCCCGGCCATAGAAGTGTTCGCCGTTGATTGATGCATACAATCCAAGAGAATCATAGTCAGACTCTGAGTCTAACCAGAAATAGAACTCTAGCTCAGCATCGGTGGCATCAGCCAGGCTGAAAGGGCCATGAATCAGCCAGGCCTCCATGTCGTTGGGATAGTCGGCCGGAGGAGTCACCCCCGCCGTTCCGCTTTTGGCGCAGAAAGCGCTATACGACCCGCTGTGAGCACGGTAGTTGTCCTTGCCCCAGTAGGCATCAGTGGCGCCAGATGGCACCCAAAGCTCCCAGACGCCGGGGAACATTCCTTCGAAACCGTCGGCCATTATCTCTTGCCAGCCGGTCGCTGCCGGTCCAGCATTCTGTAGCTGAACTGGTTTGCTTTCCAATGGAACCTCCAGTACCATGGTAGCCGATTTGACCGAGAATACATCTTCTCTGCCTGCCGCACCGACCCCACCCGTTGTTTCCTTATCGCTGATACTGTAGGTTAGGGTAGCACCGCCGTCATTGCCTATGGTCAAGGCATAGTTCTGGATTATGTCCGTAGGCAGCGTCACATCGAAGCTGGTAGGGAAAACTGTGATGTCTGGTGGGCCTCCTATCACCCCATTTCCTGAAGCATCAAACGTAACATTAGCCTCATCAGGGTCATTACTATTCACATTGAAAGTGGCATTCTTTAAGCCTTCAGAGGTTGGGGTAAAGCGGATAGTGATATCCTGTGAACCCAAGGGGGCAATATCAAATGGGGTTGCCGGACCAATATAGCTAAATTCCAAACTTCCTGACGTTCGGGTTATGCTATTTATCGTTAGAATAGCATTGCCATCGTTGTAGATAGTGGTTTTCTTATCCAAGTTGCTGCCTACATTAACATCGCCAAAACCTACAGGATCAATTGGGATCCGGATGTCTGACTGGCCTGGGGATTCCGTGGTGAAATCCCACAGAGGACCGATGGTGAACGCTCCGTGGTTATCCGTAGCCACTATATACCAGTAGTACTTGGTGTCGTAGGCCAGAGTCCCTGGATCGTAGGCCGTTGCCGATTGGTCGTCGGACACCAGCAGCGGACTTGCAGTGGCGCCGAAGTAGACATCATAGGTCACTATATCTCCAGCATCGGGGTCTCCTCCCATCCAGCTCAAGTCAGCATTTATCGAGACACCGCCAGCATGGTTTGCAGGCGATGGGCTGGAAGGAGTATTTGGCGGGTTGTTGGAGACAGTTGTTGCCATGCCCAAAGACGGCTCACCGTAGAGACAGAAACCAAACATGTTCTGCCAGTGAGCCCATCCCCACGATGCCCACGGACCACCAGTGAAATGGTCAAGGTAATAGTCATTAGAGTCATATAAGGCATCTCCACACTTTCGGCCTTGATTGATTAGATAGTGAAAGAAATAGTAGTCAATGGAATCGGAGCCACCATCGCCCTCGTTTTGCCACCCTGCGGTACCAGATGAACTTCGCGTGGCACCTACAAAAGCCACCGCCCCGTGCTGGAGCAGTGATTTTCCCAAGTTATTAGCGTCTTCGGGATAGGCGGTAAGGCAGGAGTCGGAAAACACGACGGCCGGCTTGCTATTGTTCAGGGAAAGAGCGTCGCTGCTAGAGATGAAATCATACCACTCCATTTCATTCCATTCAGGAACGTCATCGCCATCGTCCCATTCCCACACCCACCTAGCTGTAGAAGTCGGGCCTCCGTGCGCGTGCCAGTTGACGATGCCATATCCTGACGGCCAACCATAGCTGGGATTGAGAACGTTGGAGTTAGTTAGCGGATGGTCGTAAGCATAAGTTGAAGGAGCTAATCCGTCCGCTTCATACATTCTCTCCCGGGAGTAGCCGTTGCCGCTGAGAATGTCGTTCCAGCACTCCTCCATAACAGCGGCGCCATCTGTTTTTGGACAGCCCGTATGGTATTCATTGTCATATTGCATTATGGCTCCCAGCAGCAGGGCCCTCTTCTTCCAGCTTCCGCCATCCTGCTCGAAGCTGGCCGATTTCTGGCAGATACTGGTTACCATGGCGCCACTGTCTACCGGGATTCTACCCACGTAAATCTCAGGGTAGAAATCCACATCGTCCTGCCCGTATTCCCCAAAGTACCCGTCCCCATCTGAATCCCAGTTTCCCGTCAGGTCGGCATAGTAGTAATCGGTGGGGGTTCTTCCGTCAACCTGGGGGTCAGCCGAAGAAGTATGATTGCTAGGGTCTGGATAGCAGTACCTCATGGGAATGGTTGAATGGCTGCCAACGATTAACACATACTCAATTCCCCATTCGGCATATTTGTCAGTCAGGAAGTTTCTTATCTTTTCCGGTAGGTCTATCCCAGCGTAGTTCACGGATATCCAACTAATGGTGACCACATTTACCGAATATCCCACCGCAGTTTTCCAGCTCACCAATGGCTGAACAGCACCTTGTAGCGAGTCAGTGGTGACGATCACATAGTCGTATGAAACTGGTGAAGCCATCATCACCGACTCGTATTTCGACTTGATTGAGGGGTAATTCATGACAATCTGTGACACCACATCATCCATCACGGTGTCTAACAGCAATTCCGGGGGCGTTACCTGGCTGATTTCGTAGCTAATTTTGAGGGTTATGTTTCGATACAACCCCAGCCTGTCGCTGGCAGGGTAATAAGCTATGGGGCAGAAGCCCACCCTGGCAAAGTTGTATTTCCGCATCTGTCCCATTCCTAGATACTCGTATGAGCTTGAGGGATAAGCACCTTTCGAGGAGTATATGACCTCATTCTCTCCCCACTTCCCCTCCTGGTACCCTTGTCCCGAGACCATGGGTGGAGCCGGCATGATGCGATATTCGCCTGGAATCTCTTCATAGCTCTGGCCAGCTACATCTACGGAAACTGCCTCTGCACCAGGTGGTAGGCCGACGAGAAATGTCTTATATGGTAATTTTGGCTCTCCGGCGTTAGTAATGGAGCCAAAATCCTCCATCTCAACTACAGAATATTCGCCTACTTGATTGATTTCGTACTCGCCTGCTTCAAGGGTTACCGTAAGGTGTCCTGTATCGCCTAGGCTATGGTACGCGTCAGGGTTGGCACTCGGCGCTGCCCGCACACGAAGCAATTCATCAGCATGAGCAGATGAATAACTCATATTTGGCAGCGATATCAGGGCGATGGCAAAAAGGATGAGTAGGGAACAGATTATCTTGCGTTTTGTGCTCGGATTAGAAACCATGGCTTTCTACCTCCTATCATCGAACTGACGAAACATCTATGGTGACAATGTCCAGTATAGGCATTCACTCGGGTTATGTCAACGCCCAAGAATGTCGTAGTTTCCCTCCCGCCAAGTTAGCTGGATATACAAGAAAAGGCAGGCTAGGACTGCTCAAGGTAGACCTTGCTCAGGTCGCGAACAGGTGCCGCCCCTACAAGGTTCCTTCGCTTCACCCAAAATGGCGATCCAAGTTGCCGAATGACCTCAAGCTCTTATAGGGCAGGAACTCATCCTATCCCAATTTCCGGGAGGCCACGTGGTGGTCAGCCCTGCGGGATTTCCCAGACACTCGCCGTCGGCACAATGCCGATGTAGCCCTTGCCGGCAATCAGTGTTTCCAGAGTGTTGCTTGCACCCCACCCGTTCTTGTAGAAACGCCAGCCCTCGATTGGGCCACCGTAATACCAGATGAGCAGCCCAGCCGGCATGCTCCATTCGACATCAGCCAGGGTCACGGCCACAGCGTCTCCGGGATAAGTCCATATGTTCACGGATGCGGGATCAGCATCAAGCCCCCAGGGTAGATTCCACGTTACTGTTGGCCCTGGCAGTCCGGTGCTGAAATCCCAGATGGGCCCTTCTCTAGCGATGCCATGGTTATCCCTGGCAACTATTCTCCAGTAATACTTTGTATTGTCGGCTAACGTGCCTGGGTCATAGGTTATAGAAGATTGCGTTGCAGGATACGGTCCGATGGTCTCCCTAAAAGGTGGAGTTGAGCTAGTGCCAAAATAAACATCATAAGTTACTGTATCTCCAGCATCAGGATCCCCACCGCTCCAGCTAAGGTCGGCATTTATATCCACGCCGCTTGCTCCATCTGAAGGAAGAGGATTACTGGGTTTGTATGGCGACTGATTTGCTGCTTCTATCACTAGGTCTAGGTCCTCTGTAGCCTCAGTTGACCAAACGCCATCATCGTCTCGCACTTTGAAGTAGATAGTATGGGTTCCCACAGATAGCTCAGATGCAGACTTGGTGAATGATGAAGAGGTGCTTAGCTGACCATCAATGCTCGATCTCCAGTTATAGGCAACCACCGAACCATCAGAATCAGTTCCATGTCCAGTAAAGGAAACAATATCCTTTGCCTGCTCTGCTGGGTCTGGTGTTATGGAATCAATATAGGCCGTTGGTGGCTGGTTTGGTGGTGCTGTCTTTACCTCTACCCTTATAGGGTCATCCTCCTGAAAATTCGCTATAAAGCTAGACCAATTATTACCTTTAACTACACCGATACAGCCCCACATCTTTGCCCCTGGCTTAGTCTCGAACTCATTTGGTTCTGGCTTGGTGTTTAACTTGTGTATCTTTATGTAGTCACGGGTGCAAGATCCACCATCAGGTCTTGGAACTTCTATTGTGCCTGTTTCAGGATCACCAAAATAAAGCAGTACCTTGGCCTTATACATTCTTCCATAAAAAAAGCCGGCGGGGGTGGAACTATTTTTCTCCCACCAAAAACTGGGCTCACAAACCTCAACTTTAGGGTCGGGATAACGGTGGCACTCTTCACCAAAGGCGCTCCTGGTAACCGTGTAATTTCCTAGTAGCTTGGGATCGGCCCATTTTCCGTTTAGATATACATGCTTGTAGACTTCCATTTTGAAAGTAGGAATTTTCCGACTAATGGTTTCAAAAGCAGTAGTGTCACTGTAAGCCCGAACTTCTACTTGGACTGTTTCCTGAGGAATGGGATCGCCGTAAACAACAATCTCCTTGTATTCAAATTTGGGATAATATTCTACATAAAATTCACCCTTCCATCCCGAAGATCTCACACTGTGAATACCAGAGGGACCGAATGGAACGGGTTCTACAACCAGTGTCTGTACTCCTTCCTCGATGGGTGAAAAATACTCAAAGCATCCGGAGAAAGGGTAGAGCCCATCACCATAACCTTCGCAAATTTCTAGATTCCCGTGACTATCTATGTAACTCAACGTCATCGTATAGGGCGCTCCTACACGATTCAAGACCATCCATACCGTATCTACAGCGCCAAAACAAAACACGTGATATGGTATGATGTGAGGTGGCTCAGGCTCAAATTCAGGCCACATGAAACCGTACACCGAACTATAGTTTGCAATAGGAAGGGTGGCCTCTAGATTTTCCATTGCAAACTCCGCTGATACAATACCTTCGCAATTGGGGGAGTCGCAATAGGGGGACCAATCCTGAAGTTCAAGTGTAATCTTGGCATTGCCTGAAAGCATCCCCCAAGTAGCAGGATGGGAAATTCCCCCCATATAAGGGTCGGTCACGACTTCAGCTACCTCAAAATCCACTTCCATTGTCTCCAGCAAATGGACCTTAATGCCAACCCATGAGCAACGGTGATAGGAAGGAGTCCAATGGATGCATTCCAACTTTGCTTCCCATTCGCATTTAAATATTCCATGCCCATGGAATTTATACTCCGATGCCCATATGGGAAATGGTATTACTTTAGAGAACTCTTCATAGGCTGGGGGAGGTTGCGTTATGTTTAGCAGATCGCCACTGGTAGCTAAGTTGCCAGCGGCATCCATGGCTGCTTGAATCGTCGGACAGTCGTCAGGGACGTGGATGTTTACTGGAGGGGCTTCAGCCTCCCCTACCAAAACAGGCAAGCCACCAAGCATCGCCCCAATCATCAAACCCACGAGTGCAATCCCAAAGATTTTGCCTATAAATTTGCCTTTTTTCATTGCCGCACCTCCCTTGTTCACTCTTCTATATTTATCCTGACCCTTCGTGACCCTTCGCTTCGCTCAGGGCTTCGATTCCCGACAGGTTCTTACCCTTCTCCCTTCAAGGCCAGAGAATTGCCTCGGCTACGCTTCGCAAATGACTCTGGGTTTCGAAAACGAAGTTAGCTTCTGCTCTGGCAGGAAGAAAGAAACAATATCCCGGTACATGGAGAGATAAATATGACACGAATCAGGATAACCCCTGCCACACATAGTTGACCACCCAGCTTACGATAGTCTCATATAATATTGTATCACTCGACCAATAATTGTCAATGACCTTTTGGAGAAATCTTTCGAAGACTCTGGCTGAAAGGGCAGCAGGTAGTGGCGAGGTTTATCCTCGCTTCTGGGAGATTGCTATGCCCCGATAGTTCGTGACTTGCAATGACATGTGAAGCGGTCAAGGACAAGTCCCGACCCTGCAGTAGGGAAAAACCGTAGATCCCGAGCCCCGAATCCCAGACAATATCAAATGACAAGGCTCAAATGTCAAATGAAGCTCAAAATCTCAATGACGAAAAGAAGTAGTTTTAGCATTTAAGCATTTGGATTTCAATTGTCATTTCGATTTTGACATTCGGGTTTGTTTGGGATTCCAAGCGGAGCGCCTTTGGGACCTGGAATCTAGCCATTTTCGATATACACGTTGCTCAAGTCGGGAATACCCTGGGCACTGAATTCATAGCCTTTGACGTAAGGCTTCACCAGGATGTAGTTAACGCCATGCCACAAGGGCAGACAGGGGGCATCATCGACTACCAGTTGCTCAGCTTGTTGATACATAGCCAGACGGTCGGTCCTACTCTGTTCTATAGCTGCCTGGTCGAGCAAAGCGTCCAGGCTGGCGCTGCTATATTCCGAGATATTAACTTCGCTTCCGGTATAGAATAGGACATCCAGGAAATTATGCGGGTCGGGGTAGTCAGCTATCCAGCCCATTGTGAACATCTCATCCTTCTCTTCTTTCAGATTGTAAAGCAAACTCTCTGTTTCCAATTGCCTCACCGAGATTTCTACGCCGAGGTTCTGCTCCCATTCCTGGATAATGGCGCCTAAGTAACTGGGAATATTATTGCCGTAGCCGTCAACAGTCAGGGTGATAGGAGGCAGGTTCGAGGCATCTCCGTACTTCGAGGCAGCGATGAGCTCTTTAGCTTCTTCCACACTATAAGCCAATCCGTCCAGAGCCTCGTTATAGCCAGGCATGCCCGGCGGCAAAATACCGTCAGCTTCGCTCACCATGTCCCTCAATATCACCCTAATGATATGCTCCTTGTCTACAGCCAGACAAAAGGCACGGCGGACATTAACATCGTCGAAAGGAGGTCTAACAGTGTTGAAGCCAATATAATAGAGGCTTAGCTCAGGCGTTATGGCTAACTCCAGATGGAAAGGGTTAGTCTCGTCACTAACTTCGTCAATGTAGGCCAAGTAAACAGGCGCGACATCAATCTGCCTCGTTTCGTACAAGGCCATGGGGTCAGCAGCTAGCAAGCTAAAGATGACCTGCTCCAACTTGGCAGGCTCGCCGTAATAAATGTCGCTTCTCTCCAAAACGAGCTGCTGCCCTGGCGTCCATTCCTTCAACTTGAATGGCCCTGTCCCGTTCGGCTCCAGCCACCAGTATTGCCCCGATTCGGCATTAGCCCTATCAACCACAAAAGCGGTAGGATAAGCCAGCTTGTCCAGGAAGTAAGCCTTAGGGGCGTCAATGGTAACCTGAAGAGTGTACTCATCAATTATCACAACCCCGGAGATTTCTCCCGCCTCTCCCGCCAGCATATCTTTGGCGCCAACGACATCGCCCAGATACGTAGCAGCTGTGCCAGAACCGGTGCCAGGATCACAGGCTCGCTCCCAGGAGTACTTGAAATCGGCGGCTGTGACCTCCCCGCCATTATGAAACTTCACTCCATGGCGCAAGTCGAAAGTATATACTTTGCCGTCAGGGCTTTTGTCCCAGCTCTCAGCAATATCAGGCACTATTTCTAGCTCCTGATCAAGACGGACCAACCCAGAGAAGATTTGCATGACATACGTATGAGAAGACATGTCGGCAGAAATTGCCGGGTCAAGCGTTATGGGCCCGACATCCCACAGACGAAGGGTGTCTTGGCTACTCGACCAGGGCCAGCAGGCAATCGAAGGCGAAACCAACAAAACCACCAATAGAACAGACAATAGTGCAAGACGCCAACTTTTTTTCACTGGTCACCTTTCGCAAAAAGAGACTGTAACGCTGCCAGCAATTGAGAAGGCTTCTGGCAACTCCCTGCCAGTTTCTCAAAAGGACACAAATCTGTGCCATCGTAGTTAGAGATGTGAGGCACTGTGTTTTGTCTATCGACGGCTACTCCCTTGTTCTCTAGCATATCAAGTGCTCCCCGGCTCACTATGTCAGCGTACACGTACCTCACCCGAGCATGAAGGCAGAGCATAGCTACAGCTAACCCCACGACGCGGTCAGCCACTGCAGCATTATGTAAACCCTTTCCTATGCTCTCAACAGCTTGAAAAAAGGGGGCTATTCCGCGCTCTCTGGAGCCGAAAAGGACTCGCCCTTTCTTCACTATAACTAGGTTCCATTTATCTTCTTTCAAAAGAGAGTGAGCCAGGTCAATATCTTCCACATTACTCCCCATAGCACTGTATATAATTGCGCTTAGAGGCCACAGATGGAATCCTGAACAAGATCAAAATTTAAAGATAAAAAATCAAAATTACAATTTAAAATGAACCAATTCGTAAGGTTGCTTAGTGACCATTTTTGATTCTTGCTCTGTCATTTTGCATTTTTCATTTTGATATTTGAATTTTTGTGTATCTCATACGCCGACATTTAAGCTACCGCATGTAGTTGATACTCTGTACTTCCCAGGCCAAGCTCGTGCGCAGTTTTTATTTGGATCAGGCTGTCAGTGCCATTTATCTTGCCCAGTATATCGGGAGAACTGATGTCGGCAAATTTCCCCAAGGGTCCGCTTTGAGCAATCAAGTCCAACGATGCCTTGTCAACGGCTACCACATCCATGGAGGCGAGGATGCCAATATCAGGAACTACTGGAAAACCGGACGGCGCGACACAGTCACATGACCGCGTTACATCCTGGACGAAATTGATGAAGGTCACTTTAGACTGAAATCGGCCTAGTACCCCCGCTGCGGCATGAGCCAGAAAGACTTGAAACCGTTCCTTAGCCCCGGGAGGCAAGGAATAAACATCCTCCGGACAGAGATAAACACAATGACTGCAATCCAGGCATTTCTCATCATCACGCACCATCTTCTCCTCAACTAGCGACAAGGCTTTGAATGGGCATGCTTCAATGCACTGTCCACAGCCGTTGCATTTAGAGATGTCGATGATAGCCCGATTCGCCCTATGTTGAGCACCCTTCGACTCCTTGGTGACGCAGCCCATAGCCACATTCTTGATAGAGCCGCCAAAACCGGCCAATTCATGTCCCTTTAAGTGAGAAAGTACTACCATAGAGTCGGCATCGAAAATCTTCCTGGCTATCTTTATCCTATCCAAAGAACAACCAGAAATCTGCCTGGGGATCTCTATCAACTCTCCATCATAACCTTGTTCCCCGTCAGCGATAACCACAGGCGCTCCTACCGATTCCTCGGTGAACCCGTTGCGGGCTGCGGTAGCCAGATACTGGCTGGCAGTGAATCTCCCCAGCGGATAAAGAGTAGTCGTATCGGTGACAAACGGTCTGCCCCCGGCTTCTTTGATCAAATCACATGCCCGGCGCACTATCGGCGGGCGGAGGTAGGCACTACCACCATATTCTCCCATGTGCACTTTCACCGCTACGGAATCACCCGCAGAGACGACATTGGCTACTTTAGCGAAAAGAGTCCTCAACCCTCTGAGGAAAGCCCTACGCCTATCATAAGGGAAAAAGGAAACCTCGCTTTTTTCGCTGGTCTTCACGATGTTCACCTGCCCAATAGTATATCTCAGAAACTAAGCTGCAGTAAATTGATTCAGAACAAATTCCTGGCCTTCAGGCTTACATGACTCTTATCGCAGACGATAATGTGGTCGAGGACATCAATGCCCATAATCTCGCCGGCTCTAGCCAACCGCTTGGTTAGCTCCACATCCTCTTTGGATGGCTCAGGGTCACCCGAAGGATGATTATGGGCAAATATTACTGAGGCGGCGCAAGAAGATACTGCCTCGTTGAACACCTCACGGGGATGAACAATGCTCGTATCCAGGCTGCCCATAGAGACGAGCTTGCGATTCATCAACCTGTTTCTGGTATCCAGGCAGAGTACCAGAAAATGCTCCTTCTTCTTGCCCTTCAACTGGCTCCTCACCTCGGCAGCTACATCCTCGGGGGATTTGAGGACCGGCTTAGGTTTCTCACTGGCATCTGCTTCCAGCCGCCTGCTAAATTCAAGGGCAGCTTTAATCTGCGTTGCCTTGGCTGGCCCAATGCCTTTCGTCTGAATCAATTCCTCCACAGAGGCATTGGCAACGCCCTTGAGATTACCAAACCGGCTCAGCAACTTCTGGCTGGTCATCATAACAGACTCACCCTTAGTCCCTCGACCCAGGATTACAGCCAGAATCTCCTGGGCAGAAAGAGCTTCACTGCCCAGCTTCAACAGCCTCTCCCTTGGGCGTTCACTGAGGGGCAAATCACGAACAGTGAAAGAGTCTTTCATGGCTTATCTTATATCGTCGATGTCCTAGATGACCTTCGCCAGGTCTGCTTCTCAAGAGCCAAAGCAATCCATAAAGCGAGTGCTGTCGCCAATGCTGCTAGCGCACCAATTAAGGCGGGATGAGATTCCCGCGCTGTCCCTTCGCTTTGCTCAGGGCTTCGGCTCACCGCAATGACACTAGAAGGAGCTAGCGTTGCTCGCCAAGCAGCATCAAGACCATTTATGTCAAAGCCATAGACCTCGGCCAAAGCTTCATCATAGGTGTTGCCCTGCTTCAGAAGAGTCAATAAGTCGAGCATTCTGTCCTGTCCGTAATTATCCAGGAGATACTCCACAAGGCTGTAGCTCTGCGCATAGGAAAGGCGAGCTTTGTCAGCGTAAGCGGAAAATGGACTACACAGGCTGCGTACTGAAATAAGTGTCTCTTCCAAAATGGCCTTATCTAGGCTGGAGCGAAGATCTGGGTCAAGCTCTCCTTCACTATACGTAGCTAGCCCCTCGTCAAGCCAGAGAGGAAGCTGTCCATAAGGGCTGAAGGTTGCCTGATGAACGACAAGATGCGTCAACTCGTGAACCAACGCTCTCTCGCCCCACTCAAGTTGGCCCGGCGAGATACTAATAGCGATTATGCCAAAATCGGTAAAGGCAACGCCGCCGGTCCATTCCTGAGAATAAACCATAGCCCCTCTTAGATCACTGGTGGACTCATAAACATATATCTTTATGGGCTTTTCCGGATAGGTGCCAATATCCTGAGTCAGCCTGGCAAGTCCTTCCTCACAAGTATCCATCAATTCCCCGGCGAAAGAATCGCCGCCGGTATACCAGAAAAGGGTCATTCCTCCACCCTCGCCTACACTGCTAGTCAAGCTGTGCCAAGTGAAGCGACTATCATCGAAATGCATTATTTTGGGGGAGGTCTCAACCCTGTTCTCATCATCATCTTCAATCATCCACCAATATGTGACCTCAGCGCCAGGGGGCAAGCTCGCATTGCTCATATCCCATACCCAATTGGCCTCTATCTTGTTTGCCGGAGTAAAATCAGCCCAACCCTCACTGACAACTTCAGCGTAGTTCATTTTATCCACCTGGTAGTAAAGACGAGCATCCACAATATCAACATAGCTTTCAGCTTCGACGGTAAACACAGCCCGGCTCGGGAAATTTACATCCACATCGCTAGCTATGACTGTAATACCGGTCTCGGCTGTGACGAATGAGGGACTTAGAAGGAGAAGAAGCCCTAGAATTACGGAAGCAACACGTCTAATCATTTTCCCACATTAGACCGAAGGTAGGCAGTGATGAATCCGTCTAGTTCTCCATCCAGCACAGATTCGGCATCGTGAACCTCGCAATCGGTGCGGTGATCCTTCACCATTTTATAGGGATGGAGAACATAACTTCTAATTTGATTTCCCCAGGCCGCTTCAATACGGCCGCCTTTTAACTTGGCTCTCTCCTCCTCTTTCTGCTTGCGGTCAAGCTCCAGGAGGCGAGAATAGAGGACTTTCAAAGCAGCTTCTTTGTTTTGGTGCTGAGACCTCTGGCCCTGGCAGGTCGCCACCAGACCTGTAGGCAAGTGAGTGATTCTGACTGCGCTGCTTGTCTTCTGCATATGTTGCCCGCCGGGACCACTGGACCTGAAGGTGTCTATCCTCAGGTCTTCTGGGTTTATTTTGACATCCACCGTCTCTTCAGCTTCAGGAAGGACTTCCACCAGGACAAAAGATGTGTGGCGCGCATGGTCGGCATCAAAAGGAGACAGGCGCACCAATCTGTGCACTCCGTGCTCACTCTTGAGATAGCCAAAGGCATAATCCCCTTTAATCTCCACGATAGCGCTTTTGATGCCAGCCTCTTCCCCCGGGGAGACATCTAGGGCTTCAGCCTCATAGTCATGCCGCTCTGCCCACCTCAAGTACATCCTGAGCAACATGTTGGCCCAATCCTGAGACTCCGTGCCACCAGCACCGGCATGAAGGGCAAGCATGGCACTTCGATTATCGTACTCGCCAGTAAAAAGCTGTTGACTCTCCAGCTGTTCAAACTGGGAGTTCAGCTTTCTTAGTTCCAGCTGTATCTCTTCTTTGAGAGAGTAGTCGTCTTCCCCGATAGCCAGAACAATCATTTCCCGAAGATCGACGGCCTTCTTCTCCAGCCCACGCCAGACACTGACCAAGTTCCTCTTGCGCCTGAGCTCACGCATGACAGCTTGAGCTTTAGCTGGGTCACGCCAGAAATCAGGTTGCCCTGACTCTGCCTCCATTCTGGCAATTTCATTTTCCTTGCCAGAGATGTCAAAGATGCACCATGATGTCTGAGATTTGCCGAAGCAAGGCTTCCAGACTTTCCTTCTCTTCCTGCATTTGCAATACTCCTAATCGAACAATGTCCCTTGGCAGCTTGGTTCGGAGGTCAACATTCCCCCGGCAGCGAGGTGAGCCAGACGGGTGGGTTCAGGAAGTCTATAACCACGGCAACACTTCATAACCCACTGCAAAGCCGATACCAAGTTAATTTTGTGACCCACGGAAACATATATTGGTTTCACTCCCGACTTGGTTCTCAGCGCTGCCCCAATAAGCTCCCCTTTATCAAGCAATTCAGCATGAGAGCCAGCCTCTTCTCCCACAGACTGATGCTGACCACAAAGGATAGATTTCGCACAGCCTATGGTAGGCAAATCAAGAATGAGTCCCACATGTGAGGCAAGCCCAAATTTCCTGGGATGAGCAATCCCCTGGCCATCAACCAGAATAAGGTCGGGAATATTACATAGTTTTTCACAAGCAGCCAGTATCAAGGGACTTTCCCTGAAAGACAGCAGGCCAGGAACATAAGGAAATCTAATCTTGCTCTGAGCTTCCTTTACCTCGACTATACCGAACTCAGGGTAACGGAGAACTACCGCTGCTCCCCTGGCTACGCCCTGGGCATCAGGAGCAGATATGTCAATACCGGCAATAAGGCGCGGGTTAACAACTCTGTTTTCAGTTACCACCCTTTTCGCCAGACCCAATTGTATTTCCCGTGCTTGGGCGACGCTCACGTCCCACCCGTGTAACCCCTGCACTCTCATATCTTGAATTATAAAGCATTCCACTGCAATAACAAACTTTGAAATTGCTGATACATAAAGAGTGTGGACTCTTACTGGGGGTATCGGTGTTGGCGAAAGCGAACTGGTTTGTTATAATCACGGCCATAGCCAATCATTAGTTATTGAAAGGATTATCCAGCCGGCTGTGGAAATAGCTTAGGTTCAAACGTTGTCCGGTACCAGCCCAAGGAGTTATCAAGGAGCAGCGATATGCCTGAAGAAATCACAAGTAGTGTAGAAGCCCTCGAGGTGGAAGCCGAAAAGATACTCGCAGTGGCAAAGACGAGAGCCAGTGAAATTGTCCTCGAAGCTAAGGAGGAGGCCAAGAAAATGCTTTCTTCCCAGTTGCCGTTAGATGACGTGAAAACCGAGTGTGAGAAGACTGTAAGCAAAGCCAAGGCGGAAGCCGACAAAAAAATCGAAGATTCTGAGAAGCAAGCTGCCGAAATCAACATCAATGCCGATAAGAAAGTGAAAGAAATTACGGAGCTCGTGGTGAATATTGTCAGGGGGAAGAGCTGACATGATACCCGTAATCGTCAATACCCCTGACCCCATGGTTAAGGTCAGGGTAATGACTCCCAAGGATTACTCGACTGAGACCCTCAGAACTCTACACAGAGCTGGTGTGCTTCATGTTGAGGAAAGCGAAGAGCTAAAGCCTGTGGACAAAGAAGCAATTGAACGGGAAAGAAGAAAAATCGGTGAACTGTTAACCAGCATTAACGATGTATTGGCTTATATACCCCAGGGAGAAAGGGTATCGCTGGGAGAGGATGTGGAGGTTACATACGACAGGCCCCTTGATGAAATTGACAGCGGAGTGAGGGCGCTATGCACCAAGCTCGGCAAAATGCATCAAATAGCGGCCAAACTCAAAGACAACACTAAGGAGCTCACGGACCTAGGTAAGTATCTTGGCTCTCTAGGGCACGGGGCTGATATCAAACTAACAGATTTAAGTTTTTCCGGCAGCTACCTCTTTTCCCGGGTGTTCGTGTTTCCCAGCGAGTTATTTGAGACCCTGTACTCTAAACTCAGAGAGTACCTGCTCGAGAACATTGTGGTCACGATAGAAAACGAGACTGTCTTGTATGCTATTGCCAAAACTGAAGACCGGGAAACCATAGAGACTATTGTCAGGGATAGTGGGGCAAAAACTCTACTCATACCGGAAAGAGATTTGACTCTGAGAGAATTCCTTGAAACAGCCAGTACTAATATCCACACTTTTGAAGAAGAACTGGCAAAGCTTCAAACCGAGATTGAGAATAAGACCAGAGAGAATTTGAAGACGCTCATCCTTTTCCGCGAGGCATTATCAACCGAAACAGAAAGGTTAGCGGTTTTGGCCAAAGCCAGTGAAGCAAAATACGTGACATTAATCGAGGGCTGGGTTCCAGAGAATAATGTTGAAGATGCAATTGCCGAACTCAGGGAGAGGGTAGGCTATGTGTTCATTGACACACGGAAGCCGGAACAGGTAGAGGAGCCGCCCACCAGGATGAGGAATGCAACTGCGGTCAAGCCGTTCGAAGTCATTGTGAACTTATTTGGTACCCCGAAGTATAAGGAATGGGACCCAACTCCGGTAATAGCATACTCGTTTGCCTTCTTCTTTGGCATCATGCTGGGAGACGTAGTGTATGCCGCCCTTCTCATCGTGTTTGCCAGGTTCGGCTTGCGACTTCTCGT
>JBATUN010000018.1:0-60173 GCA_049671165.1 Dehalococcoidia bacterium
GACAATGAAATTCCAATGAACTGAATGGTTTTGATATCTGGATTTGTTTAGCATTTGGTGCTTGGAATTCAGGATTTGAAGCGGAGCCACTTTGGCCTTTGTTCAGGATGCGGAAGGGGGCAGCTTCACGCTGCCCCCTTGTCTTTTCATCGGCAACCGAGCACAAGTCTTACGTTGCTGTTCCGGGGTTAGTCTCCGGTGGTACCTTCCAGTGCCTCGGCTATGCCCCGGAGCAAGTCGCCTACTGCCGTGCCCAAGGCCTCGTAGGCAGGAAGGAACTGTGTTATCGCGACTTCCAGAAGGTCCGCGACTCCGGCCAGCGCCGTTCCTGCAACCCCAACGCCTATGACGCCCAACTCGTCAGACCAACCTCCCAGGTTGCAAGCCATCTGTCCCGTAGTGGCACAAACAGCCTTGCCCATGATGTCTGTAACACCGAGCAGTGTCCACATGGCAGCACCAGCCAGTGTCTTAGTTGTTCTGTCGGGCATTGGCGCGCACGGTTGCGGCTCCCACTCACAGCACTCGTCCTGCGCCGCTACGGCAACAGGCACTATGAAAGTGACCAGTAACGCAAGAACAATACCTATACTTAGTAACTTTCTCACCTGATCCTCCTTTCAAGGCTCTTAGCCCCTTTTATCATTATTAATTCTCCTAGCACTCGCATGCTCTCTATCCTGTCGTATATGTTCAGGCAGATACAATCGCGGAAACGCTCATCTAATATGCTCATAAGTCTGTCTCCGACCATAAAGCGTGGCTCCAATTTAATATGGCGACAACCGGGTCAACAAAGCCCGCCCTCACCGCTGTTCTTAGAAAGTCATCTCGCGAGATAACCTCGGCTATGGGAGGACTGACTTCGTAGTAGAGAAATACGAATTCAGCGCCCAGACCGCTGGGCAGCAAGACCACGTCCCTGAACTGCCTGAGGATGTTTATCTCCTCTGCCGTATCAGTACCGTAGGCTGCCGTGGCGACGAAGCATGGGAATGGGAACGGGAATGGGGACCCATCCGGGAGCGCGGAAATAGTCAGGTCGAAGTTGTAATCTATTTGTGCGGACACCCAGGTGGCCGTCTGGCTTGCCTGGACGCCACCGACTGTGAAACTGACTATCTTGCCCTCATCGCCGTGCTCGCCCGGCACCAGCAGTTGGTATGAACTCGTATTGGTTACGGTCGTTTCGGCCTTCTTGACGCCTTCCAGAAAAGCCTCCACCACTGTCCCCTCCGGCACCGACCCACTCGAGGTGCTTACCGTGCCGATGAACAAATGGGGAAGTTGTGGCGGTGGCTCAAGATCTTCCGCGTAGGCCGGCGCAAGGCCAACCAGCAGGACCAGAGCCAGCAGGAGCCCCAGGGCCCCGACCAGCCTTCCGGCCCTTCGTCCTCTCCAGTCACTTCCAGTTATCTGCTCTTTCATCATTATTATCCAATCACAGCGGCCCTTCACGGGAAGGACATGAACCTAATTTCGCCATATGTCTCCTGCGGCTCCGACCACCCAGACCACGGGATCAACCAGGAGCTCCCGGACCACAGTCCTCAAGAAGCTGCTTCCTGATATGAAATCCGCGATTGGAGGGCTGAGCCTGTAGTACAGGCCGACAAATTGAGAGCCCGCCGCGCTTTCCAGCAATACCCCGTCCCGGAACTCCCGCAGGACATCGAGCTGTTCTGCAGTCGGACTTCCGTAGGCGGCGGTGGCGATAAGGCACCCAGTAGTAGTCGAAATGACCTGGAAAGTGGCGGTGACGATTACATTCTGAGCGGGCATAGTGAAGGTGGTCGCCAGGGCATTGGCATTAGCCAATGAGCCGGCCGGCGCTGCCCAGCCCGCAAACTGGTAGCCCGATGCGGCTATCGCCTGTATGCTGACAACCTCACCTTCATCGTAAGGAGACGTCCCGGTGACATCATACGCTGTCCCGCCCATAATGGGGGACGCCGCCATGGTCAGGGTGTACTCCGCACCCTCTTCGAAGTTGGCGGTGACGGTTACATTTGCCTCCGGCATGGTGAAGGTAGTCTGCGCGGCAATGGGACTAGCGAATGAGCCCGCTGGAGCTGTCCAGTTAACAAACCGGTAGCCCGCGGCGGGTACCGCTTTTATGCTCACGGTAACGCCGGCTGCGTAAGGAGATGCATTGGTCATATCAGTAGCATTTCCCGTACCGGCGGGACTCACCGTCATGGTCAGGCTATAGGCAACCGACGGCAGGGCAGGAATGGTCAGATTAATCTCCTTTATTTCACCGGACTCCCACGTAACGCTTTCCTGTGCCAGCACGCCGGCAACTTTGAACGTGACCGTCCCATCCGGCCCCAGCACCAGGAAGAAGTATTGGCCCTGGGCATCGGTGGTCGTCTCAGCTCGCAACTCAGCGCCCACGTAAGCCTGCACCAGCGTCCCTGCCGGCACCGGCCCCGCCGGGGTGACGGTGCTTGCCGTGCCCCCCACGCCCATGGGCACTGGTGGTATGCCTTGAGCACTCACATAACCTGGCAGGATGCTGCCACCCATGAGAGCCAGGGCCAGCAGGAGCCCGAGGGCTCCCGCCAGCCGGCTGGCCCTTCGTCTCCTTAAGTCGTTTCCGCTTGTCTCCCTGATCATATTACTAACACTCCAGATTACTACGGAGGATAAATCATTCCGTTGTACTCGAATGAGATCCAGTAGCCTTCACCAAGGTATAACCAAGGGAACCAGCCGAAACTCGGCAGGTATGACCACCAACTCTGGAATACGGGATCCCATCCATAGACCGCTCCGTAGTCAGCCCACAGCGTTAGGATGTCGTACCAGTTCCACAGGTAGTTGGCATCCCACATTCCAGGTCCTGGGAAGCCGCCGAACCAAGTCGTATCCGTGTAGCCGACCATGTTCCAGCCCTTGCACACCTCGTAGGCTGATGGCGCATTGGGTGGCACTGGTCTCGGGGTGCCCCATGTCCATACTCCATCAGCCGCCATGCCCGCGGGGTGAGTCGAGTTGTAGACTATGTAAACCCAGTACGACTCGCCGTCCTCCATGTTCGCGAGGTCATTCGGTGCGGGGCAGGCAGTGGGGGTCTGCGGTGACCAGCACTTCCACGTGCCGTCGGCGGGACATCCTGTGCGGTCGTAGTGCCACACGCTGATAATGTCGCTCACAAGGGCGTAAGCGGCAAATATGTCTGCCGGAGGCGGGTCAGCCAGGGGAACCAAAGGCAGGGAGATGAGGTTCCACTTGCGGTACAGTGGTATCTTGTAAGCGTCCTTCCACTGGTGAACCTTGACAGGCAGACACTTCTCAGCGACTATCTGCGCTCCCTGTAGACAAGGGACTTCTGGGCACTGTAAATAGAAGCAGAGCTCATATTCGCCCGGTGATGAGAAGTGGAGATTGGACTCCCAGAGAACGTCGGGAGTGGGAGGGGGCATGATAACGTTAGGTAATGCAAACTTGGTGCCAATGTCAGCAGCAGTCAGTGTGAACCCAAAGGGGCCCCCAACGGTACCGAGCATATCGAACATGAAGCTGACAACTTCGCCCGCCGGACACTCTGTTAGCACGAACCACATGGTCGCGTTAGTGCACGGAGGCAGGCAGCCCGGTATGTCGGCTCTCAAGATGAGATCGAAGGTGTTCATCCATCCAACAGTGGCGTTAAAGTAGCCATAGAGATCCTGACCGCAGGCCTTGAATGGGGGTATGAAGTCCTCCGCTATGCCTATGTACGTCTTGTCGAAGTCAAAATGGAAGCCTAAGGTGTGATACAGCGGTACGACGACGTAGTCCGCGCAGTCGAAGACTACGGGGTCACAGCAGACTAACTTGTAGTCCAACAGCAATTTGAACGGCGTCGTGACTGCCACGCTGGGATTACGAACCTTGTCTATGACGACATCAACCGTATCGCCCGCGTTGATGAACATCGTAGCCGGGATCACGAAACTTAGGCTGGGGGCCGCCGTCGCGTCAATGTCGGCTAGGGCGACATTGGTCCAAACGAAGGTTGTCGTGGACCGGATTTGAATGTCGCCAAGTATGAATGTTTCGAACGTGGTGCCCGCCCCGAACTCGAACGACAGCGCATCATTGCCCGCCAGCAGCGTGACTGGGGACAAGAAACTGATGTTATGTTCGTCCACCTGGGTCGCGCAGAAGGGGGGTACACTGGCTGTATCCGTGGCGGTGCAGGTTTGTGCCGCTGCCGGCGTAGCCATAGCGCTCAGGCTCAACAGCAGGCCTAGAGCTACCAGAATACTGATTATCTTTCTCACTTCTTTCCTCCTTTCATATTATCAGGCTTTTCCTGATTTTGAGGCTGTTTGATTCTGTTTTTGTAGTTGCCCCGATTCTGTGGGTTCCTCGTCCCTCCACAAGCTCGGGACGAAGTCACCCTTTGTGCCCGGTTGCCCGCTTCGATAAGCAACTACGCAATCTAAACAGCCCCTCTCTTATTGATTCTTCTGTTTGTTTTTTCTTGCTTTGTTTGTTTTCAGTCCACCCCAGAGACATTTGAGGTGTTGTTCAGCACCCACGACCGACCGGCACCCTCATTGCCGAGAGCGCCACATGGGCAGCGATAGTGGTCCTCCCCATCAGCCCCGTCCCGCCCGGTAATCACCTGGCAGCGGGACAAACTGGGTAGTAAGCTAAATCGGGTCATGCTTTCCCGACCATCGCCGAAATAAAACGAAGAGACCGGCATTTGCAGGTCTCTTCTCCAGCTTTTAGTAGCTGCCTCTTTCATCCAGCACCATGCGCTATCGTCATTGCGAGCCCCGACAAGTCGGGGCGTGGCAATCCCGTTTGGCTCCCCGCCGTGGTAAAAATTCACCTTGGCCGGAACCTCTCCCCTCCAGTCGTCCAGCCAACTCCGGCCTGTGCTAACTAGCTTTGCCACCTGAGTTGTCATCAGCTCCCTTCCTCCTCTCAGTCCAGGCATCTTATCTGCCTCGCATTGCCCATCGGCCATCTCTGTCCCCGATTCGGTCAATGCCTTCAACTGCATCCTTTTCTATTCCTTGACCGATAACTGGTTTGTTTCTTTCGGCTACCCTTTCCCAGCTACCGGGCGGACTTTGTCTGTCTGCTCGATTGTTTCTGGTATAAGGATTTGATCTTTCCGAAAGCGCAGCCAATATTATGCTTTCACTCCGACGCTGTCAAGACTTTCGTGAAATTTTTTGAAAAACACGCTTGTTACCCTTTCCCGGTAGCGGGCTACCGGTCACGTTCCCCTCAGATCCTGGCTAACCATCCGCTCCACTGTCACCTCCTTACTCTGGCTTGCCACAAGCCCCCTGTCACAAGCGCTAACCTAAACCTCACTTAACAGGATACCATCCCTGGCACACCTTGTCAAGTCGTGGTCGCCTCTATCTATAGGGAACTTTTTCAAAGATTTTGCAGTGGTAAGAACCCCCGGGCGGGGAAAAATAGTCTTCCGCATCACTTCGTATAAAACCCTCATAAGTGGCGGGCACGAGCCCCGCCCCTACGATGCTTCGCCTATCGTTGCGAGGCTGGCGAAACCAGCCGAAGCAATCTCTTGCGCCGTGGGATTGCCACGCTTCGCTCGCAATGACGCCGGTAGTCTGGGCGGGGACAAGCCCCGCCCCTACATGATTGAATTGTGGCGAAGATGTCCGATACATGATTTATGTAGCGGCGGAGTTCATTTCCGCCTTGCGGGCGGGTACGATCCGGGCGGGGACAAGCCCCGCCCCTACATTGTTGAGTTGCGGTGAAGAGCTCCGATACATGTTGATGTAGTGGCGAGGTTTATCCTCGCCTTGTGGCCCCTCGGATGATTTCGTATAGAACCCTCATCAGAAATCCTGAATCCCAAGCACGAAATTCCTTGGACAGGCTCAGGATAGGCTCAAACAATATCAAAACATGAAACAATCAAAAGATGAAATAATCAGAACATGAGATACCAATGCTCAAAACGTTTAGGATTTTGTCCCGATTAAATCGGGATTGATATTTAGATTTGGGTTTTGGAATCGAGCCGATAAGGTAGTGGCGAGGTTTATCCTCGCCTCAATGGTGGGGATGGTCTGGGCGGGGACGAGTCGTCAGCCGCAACGGCAAGAAGGGAGCACCTCAGAATGATAGCACGACCACCCGTCTTGCGCCTGCCCGCAATGATTATCCTGTCCTATTCTTTGCCCATAAGGGCCAGGGTATAGGGCGCAAGCCTAGGTCAGCATCCAGTCACCGACATTGCACTGCCAATTGCCGTTGCTTCCCGTGGCGGCCACGCTCCCGTCGGACCTAAGCCCTATCGTGTGTACCATGCCGGCAGCGACCTGGATGATACTCGACCAGCCGCCGACAATGCGCTGACCATAGTCGTTCCATCCCGCGGCGACCACAGTGCCATCGGACCTAAGCGCTATCGTGAGCTGGCAGCCTGCGGCGATTTGCACGATGTCGGTCCAGCTGCTGACATCACACTCTCCATGGTTGTTCCGTCCCAGGGCGACCACAGTGCCGTCGGACTTGAGCCCCACCACGTGATGACCGCCGGCAGCAACTTGGATGATGCCCGTCCAGTCTGCGACATCACATTCCCCGTCCCAGTTTCCTCCCACCGCGACAACGGTGCCGTCAGACTTAAGTCCCACCGTGTGCCATGAGTTGGCACCCGCGGCGACCTGGATGATATCCGTCCAGTTGCCCACGTTGCACTGCCCGTACGCGTTCAAACCCACGGCCACAACAGTGCCGTCTGACTTTAGCCCCGCCGTGTGTTGTCTACCGGCAACGACCTGGATGATGTCCGTCCAGTTGCCTACGTTACACTGTCCGTACCCGTTGTATCCCAGAGCGACCACGGTGCCGTCTGACTTAAGCCCCACCGTATGCTCACCACCTCCATCAACCTGGATGATGTCCGTCCAGTTGCCCACGTTGCACTGCCCGTAGGAGTTGTATCCCACCGCAACCACCGTGCCGTCTGACCTAAGCCCTAATGTATACCAGGCGCCTCCGGCAACCATGGGGATGTATTTCTGATCGAAGCTGGCACCGATTGAATAGTTGCCATTTATAGTGATCGTGGTTTGAGCCGCATTGACATCGTCAATGGTGTTCACGTCTCCAGTCCAGTTGACAAACTTGTACCCTTCCTCGGCTTCTCCTACCAAGTCAATTACCATTCCCTCGTCATAGGTGTGAGTCCCCTGGCCAGGAGTGGTTATCGAACCGCCAGCGGTGCTTGAGATGGTCAGGTTGTACCGGACGGGCGGAATCACCTCAAAGTCAGCCAAGATCTCGCAGTCGTCATCCATAGTGATGCTGGTTGAAGCAGCGTTGACATCGGTGACGGTATCCACATCGCCGGTCCAGTTGACGAACTGGTAGCCCGCCTGAGCCTCGGCCACCAGATCAACCACTGTTTCGGCATCGTAAGGAAAAGTCCCCTGGCCGGGTTCTGTTACCTCCCCGCCGATTGTGCTGGAGATTGTGAGCGCGACCGTATCTTCAACCTCAGTAGTACAGCCAGGTAGAGCTAGCCCTACGAGCAAAAGACAGCTAATAGCTGCGAGAACCATTCTGCGCATGGTGCATCAACCTCCGTCTCGAATTAGGCTGGATAACCTTTGGTACCAAGAGAAACTGGGTGCTACTCATGGCCTCCAGCAACTTATCTTCTATAATATCAAAACCCCAGCCTTCACAGTCAAGTAGTGGTCGGCTCTATCTGTGGGGGACTTCTTCAAAGATTTTGCGGCGGTAAGAACCCCTGAGCGCGAAAAAATAGTCTTCCGCATAACTTCGTATAAAATCCTCATAACAAATCTTAAATCCCAAGCCTTGAGGGCGGGTACGAGACCCGCCCCTACGATGCTTCGCCTATCGTTGCGAGGCTGGCGAAACCAGCCGAAGCAATCTCTTGCGCCGTGGGATTGCCACGCTTCGCTCGCAATGACGCCGGTAGTCTGGGCGGGCACAAGCCCCGCCCCTACATTGTTGAGTTGCGGGGAAGAGCTCCGATACATGTTGATGTACTGGCGAGGTTTATCCTCGCCTTGTGGCCCCTCGGACGATTTCGTATAGAACCCTCATCAGAAATCCTGAATCCCAAGCACGAAATTCCTTCGACAGGCTCAGGATAGGCCCAATAATATCAAAACATGAAACAATCAAACGATGAAATAATCAGAACATGAGATACCAACGCTCAGAAGCTTTGGGGTTTATAAAATAGCCAGGCGGGGACAAGCCCCGCCCCTACATGATTGAATTGTGGCGAAGACGTCCGATACATGATTTATGTAGTGGCGAGGTTCATCCTCGCCTTGAGGGCGGGGACGAGACCGACGCCCCGAGTTTCAAACCGGATTGTAGTGCGACCTTTTAAGGTCGTGCCGTTCTGCCCGTGCGCGAGGCTAAAGCCTCGCACTACGTTTGTTGAGCTAGGGCGGGGACGAGCCCTGCCCCTCTTTCTGCCACGCCAAGATGAAGACACTGAAGCACGTATCTTATGGTCCGGGGCATATCCATGTTTACTGGCGAAGAATGCTCCTGGCGTTGGTACCATCCCGAAGCTCTTTCCGCACAGTTTAACAGAAAAGCCGTCGTGTCTTGACAAACTTATCAGAGTGAGGATATTATGTTTCTACGTGAATAGAAGAGAGGTGACAACAGCTAGTTCATTGAAAACGTGTGTACAGTTCGCCATATTCTATAGATTAGGACAGGCACACTTTTCAGTAAAACTTACCTGTTACGAGAGTTGACATTGCATGCAAAGCGAATAGGGTTGATCGTTGCAGGCGGGCTTCTGTTATTGATACCGGTACTGCCTCAATTGGCTCTGGCCGCTGGGCCAGGGATATCAAATGTTCAGGTGCCGAATGTCACCTTCACTGCCGCCACCATCACCTGGACTACCAACACTACCAGTGATAGTCAGGTGCACTACGGCACCGACAGACCAAAAAATGTAACTTGGGAGTCTGTGCACGATCTCGCTGGGGTCACCTACCATTCCATACACCTCGAAGGCTTAACAGCCGACGAAGTTTACTACTTTGAAGTTGAATCTACCGATGGCTCCGGAACTGCCACTGATAACAATGGCGGCGAATATTATTCTTTCAAAACACCAGCATGGTATTCCATTAGCCTCAATCCCGTTGCTGGGTTTTGCGGCGAGGAAATCACAGTGACGGCGACCGTTGCGACAGGTGGCAAGTATCATGTCTCCTGGGATTCTCTCGCAGCAGTTGTGGGGGGAGGGACATTCACAGCAAGTGCGGCTGGAGTCCGCACCCTCACGTTCTTGATGCCCGCGGCTAAGAAGGGCGACCATAAGGTTTATTTGGTCGACAGTACTTATGCCAAGAAAGCGGAGACCAATTTTGAAACCTTCCCTTCCGTACGGATTGACCCCGATGAGGGACCGGTGGGCACGGCAGTGACTCTCAGCGGCTGTGGTTTTGCCGCCTCGCAGGACATCCAGGTTAAATTCAAGAACACGCTAATAACGACGACTGCGACTACTGGCAACGGTACCTGGCCGACGATATCTTATACCATCCCGAACACGCCCGGCGGTGACTACAACTTCGTGGTCGAGGTTGATGAAGCCACCTGGGTGGGCAGGGCTTTTGAGGTGACCCCCGAAATCACCGCGCCAACTTCGGGAGCGGTGGGGCGGACGATTGAGATAAAAGGCACAGGCTTTCAAAGTAACGAAAAGGACGTTGAGATTACCTTCGATGGGGAGCTAGTGGAGCCAAACGCTCCTATTGTTGTTCACGCGAACGGCTCCTGGGAGGCTACCATCGTTGTTCCTCCTCTCCACCGCGGCAGCTATACTATTGATGCCTCAGGACAGTCAACCAGAGCCCGTGATGTGCCTCCCATTGAGGATTTCAGCGTGGGCGCCGGCATATTTGTTGACCCGCCGGGTTCTCATTATGTGGGTGATACGATTACCGTTAAAGGAGGTGGTTTCGCAACCCTCGAAACAGGCATCAGGGTTACCTTTGAGGGGACGCCTGTTGCTTCGGGTATCACCGCTAAAGCAGATGGCACTTGGGAATCCTCATTTGTTCTGCCGGCCAGCGCATATGGCCCTCATGCTGTTGAGGCTTCCGGTGACATAACCAAGCCTGCCGTTACGACCAGCTTGAGCATTCAAGCCAGAATACTGGAAGTCAGCCCCGATGAGGGAGCTCCCGGCGACCTTGTCAGGCTGACCGGCGACGGGTTTGGCAGCAGTCAGCAGCTAAGGGTGACTATTGGGGGAGTTGATGCATCAGAAAACAGGGTTACCCAACCCAACGGTAATGTTGTCGTCAGCTTCCACGTGCCGAAAGATAGCATTGAGGGCACACAGCAGCTGGCGGTGAGTGATGGGAGCGGAGCTACCTACTCGACTGACTTCACAGTAACGAGGAAGACCCTGTCGACAACTCCACTGCCCATCTCGCCCAGGGACAGCACACTGAGGTCAGGGGAGGTGACTTTTCGCTGGCAAGGGGTAACAGGTAGCACCGGTTATACTTACACGCTGGAGATTTACACGCCGGGGACAAACACAAGCGCTGGTCATGTAAACATCTGGTCTAAGCCGGGTATTGCGGAAAGCAGCTACACATTGAACAGCACAGAAACTGCGAGAGAGACTTTAGATGAGCCGGGAACTTACTACTGGCGGGTTAAGATAGTAGATGATTATGGCAACAAAGGCCCCTGGTCGGATTATATCAAATTCAAAGTATCCCCAATTCAAACCTGGGTCTGGGTAGTAGTGGGACTGGTAGTGTTTGTCGGTCTCATGGTCGTGGCCTACCGGGAAACAAAATTCAGGGTAACAGAATAATGGGAGCGAGCGGGTACATGGCCCCCTTGCAGCAATAGAAAATGACAAATGCCAAAGCCCAAATGACAAATAGGAGCAGTCTCAGAATTTAGGCATTTGGGCTTCAATTGTAATCTGGATTTTGATATTTACATTTGTTTAGGGTTTAGGATTTACAGGGGTGAGAGTAGATTGTAATGAATTTGGCAGCCGGACAGCCATGAATATATGAGGTGCTATGAAAAAGAGCAATATCAATTCTTCCTCGTCTCCTTATGGGGGTAAGACGATATGGGCTGTCTCATGATCGTCCCAATAACAGCAGCCATCGCGGTTCTGGCGCTGAATATTGGCAGTTTCGTAGGTTTCTTGCTGGCTTCTTTTACAGCCGTGATTACATCACTGGCTGGTGTGATAGGTCTGGTGCTGCTACTGTAAATCCGAAGTAAAGCGTGTTTGACGGAACGAGAAGGAGCACAGCGGATTCCTTTCGGTGCTCCAAGGAGGGCAAGAGATTATGGGCTGTCTAGCTGTAGTCGGACTAACAGCGATTGTTGTAGCCGTGGGTGCGGGTATGAGTGCTTTGACGGGTTTGTTTATGGGTCTTGCCACGACCATGGTTACAGCCGTGGTTGGTTTCCTGGCTTTCCTGCTAATACTAATATGAGCCTCAAGCAAAATATGCGAGGCGCCATGAAAAAGAGCAAAGTGAATTTGTGCCGATGCATTAAGGAGAACGAGACGAAATGCTGACTTGTACCGGGCTCGTCGCGGTAGCCACGGTTATTCTTCTCGTAGGTTCCCTACTGATTCTCGCCCTGATACCGACAGCTCTGGCAGTCTTTCTGTTAGCCGTGGTGCTGACAGTGGCAGGCATTATTGTCGTGTGGCGCTGGATCTATCCCTGGCTGGTGCGGATGGGAAGGTGGGCAGCTCAACTCAGAAACATCATCTTTCTTTTCATCGTGGTGGTGGTGGGAGAGCTTGTCCTGAAGTATATTCTTGATCGTGCAGGTATCTCCGTTCCGACTGTCCCGCTACCGATAGTAGGAAGAGAAGTAACCGTCATAGGTTTAGGGGTCTTATGCTTCGCCCTCTTCCTGCTCTTATTGGGCTTAGTGGTATGGCTCGTGCGAGGGTGGCGCTACACCTGGCCTCCCGCCAGAGATGTCTTCTGGGACAGTTGTTTTCGTATTGCTGCCTTGTTCTGGAAAATACTGGTGGGGATTCCTTTAGGCATAGTCTGGTTTTTGTACCACCCTCCTCTACGCTGGCTGGTAGCAGCTCTCCTCTTTTACCTCAGGGGGATTTCAGCCGCCGCAGCCTGGCTTCTGTACAACCCCCCATTGAAGGGCATAGCGATCGCCATCCTTTTCGTTACACGGTTAATCGCTCGAGTTGCGGCCTGGCTTTTATACAGCCTACCAGTACGCTGGGTTGTAGGGGCGGTAGTTTTCATCCTCAGGTTAATGGCCCGCTTCATCAGCACCGTGATTTATGGCATTTGGTCGTGGTGGCCTATCAAAGGCATCAGAGGAACACTAAGGAAAGGGTTAACCGCGCAGAGCAAATCCTATCAAGACTATAAGTATGCCTAGGATGACGATAGCAGCGCCGCCTAGCAAGCCAGCGATGTCCATATGAGAAAAGAATCGGCCAAATATCTCCTTGCCAAAGGCCGCCATTCGGGGCGTTAAGCCACCTGCTTCCTTAGGGGATTCCGGCTCCATTTCAGTGGACTCTCTATCAAACATGGGCAGTATCATCTTTCTCCACTCACGGGTCTCCCGATAGACTACACCGGCTATTAGTATACCCACGATGATGAAGAAAATCCCTAAGATCAGGACCAGTGTGCCTGTATTAAGGCCGAGTATGCCCGCTGTGTCCATTTTCAGCTCCTTTTCTCGTCAAGTTCGTTTGATAATCCTCTTCGTCATTTGGAGTTCCGACCCGTCGCGGCCAAGAATCTCAATTTGACTCAGGCTCGGGCTGACAATCAAACGCTGTCTCATCAAGCCAGCCTCAATCGATTCTAGCGTAACATAGCTACTACATGGTGTCAATAGCTGGTGTCATTGTGAGCCCCGACTTGTCGGGCAAGGGATCTCACCTCACAAGCCTCCTTCCCCTGGCGAGAGGGAGAGCAATTTTGGACGACCATGCCTGACAAATCGGCCAACTACAGGAATCTGGGGCAACACCACAGGGTAAGCCCTACCAGTACATTTCTCCCAACTGTCTCCCGTAAAGGGAGAGGAATTTTGTACCACGCTATGCGGAAGACTCTGACCATATCTTGAGTGTAACGTGCATGCCTCAAGCTCCGCAGACGAATGACGGCTTGCTGAAGTCGCAGGATTTTAGCTGTGAGCAAAGCTGAGACCAAAGATACATGAGATCCCTAAACGCCAAACACGGGCTATTCAATGAGCCTCTCAGGACGCCTGCAGGAGATCTAGTGGAGAAGGCAGCAATTTGCCAACCAGGATATTGAATATTACCTATGGTCTCACCATGCTGGCGGTTGTGGTTCCTCTATTCGCTGGTCCGTCCTTTCGAATAATGAAGAATCTTCTGACAGTCTGACACAGAGCTCAAAGCTAGCCGCTGTCCCAAGATTCGCGGCAGCCGGGTAGCTACCACAGCAGTCAGTAGCGAAAGCCGAACTAGAGCCAAGGTCTACATCGTTGGCTCTGCTGTAATCAGCAACCGCTTTGTCATGTTCTCCCTTGGCGACGTAGGCGGCAGCCCGATTATAATAGGCCCAGGAATAATCAGGGTCTAGCTCGATAGCTTTGGTGTAGTCGGCAATGGCTTCGTCATATTCCCCCTTGAGATAGTAGACAATACCCCGGCTGGCATAGTCCCAGGCGCAAGGCGGTTTTAGCCTGATGGCCTTGGCGAAGTCAGCAATGGCCTTGTCATATTCTCCTTCGGAGCGATAGGTATAACCCAGGTTCCGACAGGGCTCGCCATAATCGGGATCTATCTGAAGAGCCTTGGTGCAATCAGCAATGGCTTGGTCATATTCCTCCGTGGCGAGGTAAGCTAAAGCCCGGTTATTATAGGCCCAGGCATAATCAGGGTTTATCTCGATAGCTTCGGTATAGTCAGCAATCGCTCCGTCATAG
The DNA here is from genome assembly GCA_049671165.1 of Dehalococcoidia bacterium. GTDB lineage: Bacteria > Chloroflexota > Dehalococcoidia > GIF9 > AB-539-J10 > RBG-13-51-36. The sequence continues at coordinate 13,954 of JBATUN010000018.1, forward strand.
TCTCCTTTGAGATAGTGGATAATACCCCGATTGTTATACGACTTGTCATCATCGGGATCAATATCAGTAGCTTTGGTGTAATCGGCAATGGCCTTGTCATATTCTCCTGTGAGGCACCATACCCAGCCCCTATTCTTGTAAGCCCACGCATAACCAGGGTCTATCTCGATGCACTCTGTGAAGTCGTCAATCGCCTCAGAGTATCGGCTTTCGAGATATTGAATAATGCCCCGGCCATTGTAGGCCTTGGCAAGGCTGGCATCTATCTGGATGGCATGACTGAAGTCAGCAATGGCCTTTTCGTATTCACCTTTCAGGCGGTATACCCAGCCCCGATTAGTATAAGCCCAAGCATAGTCAGAGGCTATTTCGATAGCTCTGCTGTAATCGCTAACAGCCTTGTCGTATTCTCCTTTGAGGTGGTACACATAACCCCGGCTATTCCATGCGTGCTCCAGGCTGGAGTCCAGTTCCACAGCCGTTGTCAAATCACTGACAGCATTGTCATATTCGCCTTCCTTGACGTAGCACCAACCGCGCCATGCATAGGCCTCGCCAAACTCAGGGTTTAGCTGAATCGCCGCGCTGAATTCTTGCCGCGCCTGTTCATACTGACCTTCCCTGGCTAAAGCTAGGCCATGCTCATACTGTGATGACGGTTGCTTCAGGCGGACGAATACTAATACCACTAACAAGGCAACCACAATGATTAGGCCATACAAAATAACTTTTCTGACCGTTGCCTTATCCTTTCTGATGTTCAGCTTCACGAACCTGCAAATTGGACAGATGTACTTGTTCAGTGGTCTCCCGACGAAATCGGCCCTGCCAACATGCTAAAACCTATGTCCAGCCTTTGTCAAGAATGGTCCTTTCCACTACAAGACAAGCCAAACCAGTGGCCGGCATCTTTGTTCAACCTCATTTGCCAACCAGGATATGCTTGGCCACCATGTCCTTAGTCCATGAGTCTAGATTCAGGCGTCAACACTGGATCAACACGATTTCTGCGGCGCTGCGCTAGGTCAAAACCCCGGGCACAGCGAAGACCGCAAAACAAATCACCGGGGCGCTATTGGCTGGCCCCTCGGCAACTGTCTGATCTGAGCGATGAGGAGTTTCCAAGGTCTGGTTGCCGGCCCCTACTTTATCAGTTCCTCCAGCTTCTTATCATCACTGCCTGATGGGTAGCATTTGAGCCCCGCCCCGTGTTCCGGGTCCGGGCCTATGACATCCATGGTGCTGTCCATCGCCTCCTTAATGGTCAGGTTGCCAGAGCATAACTGCCTCATCAGATAGGGAGTAGCGTCATCCACGTAATAGAGCTCCACGCTGCCATTCCAGGCAACATAGACCGAGGCTCCTTTATCAACAAATGCTTCAGCCAGGTCTCTCAGAAAGATGCCGGAACAGCCCATCATTATGACAACGGCGTCGTCAAATTCCCCCTTCATACTTTCCCTGATGAATTTTGGGGGTATGCCGAACACCATAGGATAACCTTCGCCAACCCTGGCCATAACCAGTCGGTCATCCAGTTGCTCGGCATAGTGTTTCAACTGGTTATATTCCTCATTTGTAAACAGGGTGGTCTGCGCAATTGTCACCTCATCTTCTGCCAGTAGGCCCGAATGAGCCCGAAAGATGATGAGCTCATAACCTTGAGCAGGTAGCTGGCGATAAAAATCAACCGTGATCTCATCACCCTGGTAGAGATCAACTTTGAAGCCGTAGTCCTCTAGCTCCTCGGTGATGTTTGTAACAAATGCTTCGTTTTCCCGCATGCTGGAAAGCTGGTCAACGATGACTGCCCTGAGTTCCCCCCCGTTGTTTGGGGACGGCTGGCCCATAGGGTAGAGACGGACAAAGACAACAACGCCGGCAATGCCCAGCGCTATAAGCAGCCAGGCAAACCGGGGCAGGCCCCTCTTTCGGGGCTTCCCTTTGCTCTGTTTCTTAGCCTTCGCTCTGCTCAAGGTTCTGCCTCAATGTCTTTCCCGGTCAAGCGCTCTCGTCCTGGGCGCCGGCTCGCGCGGGCCAAGAAGCTCGCCTGACCATTCTCCCTCGCTGGCGACAGGGAAAGCTCGCGCGCTATGCTACCATAACACACTCTTGCGCCAGGACCAAGGCCGGACAGTAGCTAGCCGAAACCTCTTACCCTCGACTATTTTATTAGTTCCTCCAACGTCTTGTCACCATTGTGTGATGGTGGGTAGTAGTAGTATGTGAGCTCCGCTCCGTAATTCGGGTCCGGGCCTATGACATCCATGGTGCTATCCACTGCCTCTCTAATGGTCAGCTTCTCGGAGCATAACCGGTTCATCAGATAGGGAGTAGCTTCATCCACGTAGTACAACTCCACGCTGTTATCCCAGGCCAGGTAGACCGAGGCGCCTTTATCAATGAAGGCTTGGGCCAGGTCTGTCAAAGCGATGCCCGAACAGCCCATCATTATGATCACGGTATCATCAAATGTCCCTTCCATGTCCTGGCCCTGGCCTATGACCCCTTCGGCCCTGACGAATCTTGAAGTTATCCCGAACATCATGGGAAAACCTTGGCCAGCCCTGCCCATAACCAGTTGCTCATATACCTGCTCGAGACCATATCTAGCCTCGCTATATTCCTCATTGGTAAACAGCACGGTCCTCAACATTACCTCCCCGTCCTGCTCCAATATGCCCGAATGAGCTCGAAAGATGATGAGCTTATAACCGCGAGTTGGCAGCCGACGGTAGAACTCGACCGTGATGTTATTGCCCTGGAAGACGTCGACTTCAAAGCCGTAGTCCTCAAGCTCCTTGGTGACGTTTCCGATAAAGTCCTCGTTTTCCTGCAAGCTGGAAAGCTGGTCAATGATTGCTGCTGTGGCATTCCCCGCGTGATCAGGGGAAGGCCAGTCAATCGGGCCGATACGGACAAAGGCCACAACGCCGGCAATGCCCAGCGCTATAAGCAACCAGGCAAACCAGGGCAGGCCCTTCTTTGGGGGCTTCCCTTTAGTCCGTTTCTTAGCCTTTGCTATGCTCAAAATTCTGTCCTGTTCGTGTTGTTGGTTCGGTGTAAATTATCAGGCTGAGAAACCGTCCCCCGTCACCAGCTTAACCAATCACGTTCCTGAGATTCGGTCAACATCCTTTCCCTGGGAGTAGAAAGGTCAGGTTCGCCAGAGATTCCGATTTTAACCTGTTTGGCCACTTGTATCAACCGGATAAATCGGCGCCGACGTCAAAAGAGGAGGGCAAGCCAGCAGAAGATGGCTTGCCCTCCTTGTACGTCATTGATTATATGAAAACGCTGCGGTACCCCTTAAAATAAGGAAAACCACAAAGAGAAGGAGGTACTGCAGCATGAAGCATTATATCGGATGTGATGCCCATAAGAAATACTCGGTATTTGCGGGCATCAGTGAAGCTGGGGAGATTATCTCGACGCAGCGGGTAGAGCACGATCGAGGAAGCTACCGCTCCTTTTTGAGGGGACTGCCACAGGGCAGTCAGATTGCGGTAGAGAGTGTAGGGAACTGGTATTGGATGATTGATGAAATGGAGAAGGCAGGACATGTGCCGGCTTTGGTACATCCTGCTAAGGCCAAACTGATGATGGGCCAGATCAACAAGACCGACAAGCTGGATGCCCGGGGATTGGCTATTCTGGCCCGGAACGGCACCTTGCCAGAGGTTTGGATTCCTCCAGGGGTACTGCGGGACCAGCGAGAGCTGCCACGAATGCGAATGGCCATGAGCCAGGTTCGTACTAAGTTCAAGAATCGGATCCATTCTCCTTTTGCCAAATATGGAACAACTCTTGATGAAGTAAGTGACCTGTTTGGCAGGAAAGGGCGCAAACTGATGGAGAAGTCTTTGGATGAACTGCCGCCGCAGACCAGACTCTCGGTTCAAGAGCAACTTTGGTTGTTGGATCAGGCTGAACAATCCATAACTAAGGCTGAGAGACGCATCAGTGCGGTGATCAAAATGAACCCTACCATGGAACTTCTTCAGACAATTCCGGGCGTAGGGCCTATACTGGCTATAGTGATAGCTCTTGAGGTTGGGAGTATAGACAGGTTTGCTGGAGCAGAAAAACTTGCCAGCTATGCTGGGAAAGTACCTCGTGTTAACTCCAGCGGGGGAAGGACCTACTATGGCAAGGTCCGTCCAGACGTGAATCGTTACTTGAAATGGCCCTTCACTGAAGCTGCCAATGCCATTGTCTTACAACAAGAACGGCGGCCGGACAGCCATGTGGTACGCCTGTATCAGAGAGTTTACAAACATAAGGGTCACGGCAAAGCCATCACGGCGGTAGGTCGTCATCTGGCCGAGGCTACTTACTGGATGCTGAAGAATAATGAACCTTATCGCGAACCAAGCAGAAAACGGCTGGTTTCGTACACCCAGAGGCAAGCGCGGGGCTCGCATGAATTCAACGAAGAATTCGTTCATTGAGTGCGACACCTCCCGGGGGATATGCTCATGCCACTTTGATGGCGAATACATGCATCCGACGAAACGGTCTTGAGCCACTGTACCTGGTGACAGCCACCAGCAGAGGAGGGTATATCGACTAACATAATCCTCTACTTGACAACCGCAGCGTTTTCATACATGTGAGCCCACATTTATCGCGGCGTGGCCGTCTCTGGAATTGAGGGCCTGTTCTAAGCATAAGGGAAAATCCCGCTACGAGATTGCCTCGTCGCTACGCTCCTCGCAACAACAGAGGGGGGAGTCACCCTCGCAATGACAAAGAGGAGAGTCCGTGGAGTAACGCTTTGCGCCAGCTAAGGTGAATTTGATGTCCCGCCTTTTCCCATTGTCTCGCTGTTCTTCCCCGGCGATTTTCTAGCAAAGATGGGAATACCCAAAGCTGAGATTATGACAGTAGTCACGATAACCACTATCGCTATCTCGGGATAGAGCCGGGCATTGGGAATGCCCGAGGAAACAACTATTTCAGCTACGATGGCGGTGGATAGACCTCGTGGCAGCATGGTAGCTAGTATTCCCGTTTTGGTAAGCAAGTTCCTCTTACCTATGGAAATAGCTGGGACTACTATGCATCTTACTGCCAATAGCACCAGAGACAGGATGATGCTCGGTACAATTACGTTAGGGTCGTCAAAGGTTATCATCAGTCCCAAGTAAGCGAAGAAAAATGTCTTCACTATGAAATATATTTGAGAGTGGAACGTCATCATGGTATTGTGGATCTCAACAGTCCTCTTAGTGCGCAGAAATCTGGCAAAATCCATGCCGTTTCCCAGGATCAAGCCAAATACGAGAGCGAAAATAGCTCCGCTGCCCTGCAGACTCTCCACGGCGAGATAAAGTAAGAAAAGGACAGCCAGGGTCAAGATATCATCGTATAGCTCGCCTTCTATGAACGTCAGAACCCAGAGCCAGGCAAATCCGGCAGCGCCGCCAATTCCCAGTCCTATAAGGAAGCGCATGCCAATAGCTTTGGCAATCGCAGGACCTATATTCCCGGTTGCTCCAACAGTCATGACTTCCAGGATAACCAGGGCAATCACAATCACCAAGGCACCGTTTATAGCGGACTCTATATGTAATAGGGATGAGATCTCAGGAGTGACTTTAGCTCGCCTGATAAGAGGCATTACAATAGCCGGACTGGTGCCGCTCACGATGGCTCCCAGCAATAAGCTATCCATCAGTTCCCAATCCAGAACGTAGTGAACAAAGGCCGCCGCCGCGATCATGCTAACCCCGATGCCCAGCAAAGCGAGTGCTATTGCCCTGGGAGCGCTGGCTCGAGCTTGGGAAAACTCAAGGCCCAAACCGCCGTTAAACAGAATCACGACCAAGGATAGACTGGCTATTATTGGCGCGGCCCGGGCTACCCAGGCTGGGTCGACAATATGTAGGACATGCCCCGCCAAGTAACCTAGGCCGAGTAGCACTATTATGTCGGGAAAACTTATTCTCTTGAAAAGGTAGTCCCCTATGAATCCAATAATGAAAAGAATTCCCAGAAAACCCAATATCTGTATAGCTGTCATCCCTGGCCTGCCTTATCTGTCAAGATCGAACCGTATCATGCTCAGCTCTTTCCGTAAATCCCGGATCTCATACTTTACTATATCTTCAGACAACTGCTCCAGGCAATAGCACCATTCCGCCTGAGAATCTAAGTAATACTGTGCTGAATTCTGTCCTTCTCTGACGAGGACGGAGATATCCCCTACCTGTCGCAACCTCTGAGAGGTGTAAATTACATCCTTTCCGGGGTGGACATGCCCATTAGCCGAAGGACTTTGGCTAGCACTATCTGACTTGCCTTGACCAGCTTGAGGCGGGCCCTAGTTCGCGCTTCGTCCTCAGAGACAACCCGGCATTGCTTATAGAAGCTGTGAAACACGGTGGCTAGATCCTGGGCATAGTAAGGCAGGTGGTGAGGCTCAAGTGTAACTGCCACCCGTTCTATTATTTCGGGGAGGAGTATTAAGCGGCGAATCAGGGTTAACTCCGGTTCCGTGGCAAGCAGAGAAACATCGCCCTGACTGTAGTCTATTTCACGTTGCTTGGCGAGACGCAGAATGCTGGCAATCCGAGCGTGAGCATATTGAACATAATACACAGGATTATCTGCTGATTGCTTCTTAGCCAGTTCCATATCGAAATCCATCTGGCTATCGGCAGAGCGAGATAGGAATATGAAGCGGCATGGGTCTGGGCCGACCTCTTCTATCACCTCCTGTAAGGTAACGATATCGCCACTGCGCTTGGATACCTTGACTATCTCTTCCCCACGCCGCAGAGTCACTAGCTGGCAGATTATCACCTTGAGTTGCTCAGGGTCACATCCTAAGGCTTTGAGCATCGCTTTCATTCGAGGTACATGCCCCTGGTGGTCAGCTCCCCAGATATCAATCACCCGGTCGAATTTCCGTTCTACAAACTTGTTGTAATGGTAAGCAACATCCGAGGCAAAATAAGTGGGAGAACCGTCGCTGCGCACCAGGACATTGTCCTTGTCTTCGCCCAGGGAGCTGGACTCGAACCAGGTGGCATTTTCCTTCTTGGCTACATAGCCCCCGCTCTGGAGCAGTTCCATAACCCGGTCATATTGCCCGCCCCGGTAAAGACTTCTTTCTGAGAACCAACTGTCAAAAACAACATCTAATAGCTCGAGGTCGTGCTTGATTGTCTGTAGCATCCTTGCGACTCCCACCTCTGCCAGCTGCGTAACTGCCTCGCCTTCGGGCAAGGATAGAAATCTATCACCCTGGTCCTGAATTATTTCTTTGGCCAGGTCGATCACGTAATTGCCGTGGTAGCCGTCCGCAGGCATGGCTGCCTCTTTTCCCAGACATTGCTGGTAACGAGCATAGATGGAACGCCCGAAGTTAGTTATCTGGGTGCCCATATCATTTATGTAATATTCTCTTTCCACAGCATAGCCCGCGGTAGTGAGGACGTTAGCTAAAGTGCTGCCCAAAACAGCACCACGGCCATGGCCCACGTGAAGAGGTCCGGTGGGGTTGACGCTGACAAATTCCAGTTGGACCCGCTTATCTTTGCCCAGTTCGATATCCCCGTAGGATTCGCCGGCAGCCAGGATTGATTTCACCTCCGTACTCAGCCAGTCCTCTCGTAAGGTGAAGTTGATGAAGCCTGGAGGGGCAATCCAAACCTTGTCAACCTGGGACGGCGGCACTATATGCTTGGAGACCTCTTCGGCTATAGCCAAAGGGGACATCCTCATAGCCCGAGCCATCCTCAAAGGGAGGCCTGAAGCAAAATCTCCGTGTTCGGGATTCTGAGGATGTTCTATAAGCACCTCGGGAAGGGTAGCCGCAGCCAGGGCACCTTCCTGCTGTGCCTTCAATACGGCCTGCTGCAAACATCTAGCCAGTTCTTGCCTAAGCATGATTGAATTAGCCCCAATAAACTTGCTTCTAAATTTAGCGGGTTCTCACCAAAATCGCAAGGTTCGCCTGGATCTAGCTCCACTCAGCGTCTTTGGACCATGCCTGGCTCAATTGTTGACGCAAAGGTTGGTGTTCAGCCTTCTTTAAATCGGGGTCTTTTTGGAAGAGGGTCATTGCCTCCCGCCGGGCCAGCTCCAGGCTGTGTAAATCAGTGAGTTTGGCAAGTTTAAGGTCGGGCAAGCCGCTCTGGTGAGTGCCGAAAAATTCCCCGGGACCTCGCAGCTCCAGGTCTTTCTCAGCCAGGGCGAAGCCATTGTGAACCTTCTCCATCAGCCGCAGGCGCTCCCTGGCTTCCGGCGAAAGCTTTTCCGGGATAAGCAGGCAATAGCCTTGCTCTTTGTCTCGCCCCACGCGTCCCCTGAATTGATGGAGCTGAGATAAACCAAAGCGTTCGGCACCCTCTACTATCATGACGGACGCTCTGGGTACATCAATGCCCACCTCTACCACCGAGGTCGACACCAGAATATCCAGGTTCCCGCTTCGGAAATGCCGCATTACCTCTTCCTTCTCGGGACCAGGCATTTGACCATGGAGCAGTCCCAATCTCAAATCAGGGAAGACTTCCCTGGATAGCCGCTCATATTCAGTTGTGGCAGCTTTTGCCTCCAGTATTTCGGATTCCTCAATCAACGGGCAGATGATGAAAGCTTGCCGGCCATTGCTGACCTGGCGATGGAGGAAGGTATAAGCCTTCTCCCTATCCCGTGGGTCCAGGCACTCTGTTTTCACGACCTGCCGTCCCGGGGGCAGCTCATCGATAACCGAAAGGTCCAGGTCTCCATAGAGCGTCAGCGCCATGGTCCGAGGAATGGGCGTGGCTGTCATGACCAGGACATGAGGGTTAAACCCCTTTTGCCTCAGGGCTGAGCGCTGCAATACGCCAAAGCGGTGCTGCTCGTCTATCACCGCCAGCCCTAATTTTTTGAATTCTACCTCCTTTTGAATAAGGGCATGGGTGCCCATAACAATATCCACTTTGCCTTGCCTAATCCTGTCGTGCAGGCTTTCTTTGTCAGCGGCGCTGAGGCTCCCGATGAGCAAAGCGATGGTCAGCGGCCTCGACAGAAATCTCGTGTAGCGCCTGATAGTTCCTTCGACCGGCTCGGAAGAGAATTTCCCGCTGCCAACCTGGGACAGATAGTCACAGATATTGGTGTAGTGCTGCTCTGCCAGAACCTCGGTCGGCGCCATTAATGCCCCCTGGTAACCGTTGGCTGCCGCTATCAGGAGAGTCAGAGTCGCAATTACGGTCTTGCCGCTGCCGACCTCTCCTTGAAGAAGACGTGACATGGCTTTTGGTTTCTTGAGGTCTTCTAAGATTTCCTGCAACACTCGCTCTTGCGCCCGGGTCAAGGTGAAAGGCAGGCACTGCAAAAATCCGTTGATAACTTCCTGGTCTATATGAAAGGCATTACCTGGTTGACTTTCCTGCCAGTCTCGCTTTTTAGCCAGCACGCCTAATTGGAGAAGAAGCAGCTCATCGAATGATAACCTCCCTCTTGCCCTTGCCGCCATTGCCTGATCATCGGGATAGTGAATTTGAGCGATGGCGGCCGGGAGGTCTAATAATTGACAGCGGGCCTCAATCTCCGAGGGCAGAAAATCGCTCAATTGCCAGACATAGCCATCAACAGTCTCCTTGGTCCATTTCCTCACTTGCCGGGGATATAAGCCCTGGGTAAGGGGATAGACGGGGACCAGCCGCCCGGTGTGAATCAGTTCTTTGTCTCCCAGCAATTCCCACTCCGGAGACTCGAACACCTTGTGCCCTTTGAACAGGCCAACCGTACCGCTGATTACTATTCGGGCATTAGTACGAAAGCTTTTTGCCAGGTAAGGTTGATTGAACCAGACTGCTCTAATGTTTCCCGTCTCGTCGCCGATAATTGCCTCTGTGCCTTGCCGGTTGCCCAGAGTAGCCACTCTGGCTTGCCAGATTGTGCCTATGGTAGTCTGCTCTTCACCCTCTATAAGTTCCGAGATTGGTTTCTTCTGGCTGTAATCGACATAGCGTCTGGGGAAGAAATGGAGCAAATCGCGCACTGTCCGGACATTGAGCTTGGCAAATTTCTTTTCTACGCTGGTCGAGATGCCCTTGATAACAGTTATGGGCGAGTCCAGATCCTCTCTTCGCCTTTGATGCGGCCCAACCATTGCCCCCGTCTCATTCCTCTGCCTTGACGGGAGAGGTAAGGTGATGGTGCTTTCCGTCGCTCCTTCCACCTTCTCTAACCAAGCGAAGACATCTGCCATCCATCTCTTGCGTTCATCTACGCTGTAGGAGCCATAATTGGACTTGGCTAAGCTGAGTTCATCAAAGCCTTTCAAAAGCTGCCGGTCATTGATACTCTGCCTGATTTCCCCTACCTGTTTGTGAAGATACTTATCCAGGCCGCCGATTACTGCCTTATCGGTGTAACCCTTCCGGTGTTCCAGCTCCAGAACGTTTCGTAGCGAATCAATTCCTGTCACTTCTTATACTGCTTCAAGGACGGAAACAGCCAGAACGTGAGGGCCAACATGAGTTCCCACCACAGGGCTTACCTTTGAACGATAGGTACGTTCTGCAGGCACTACATCCTTGAGTCGCTGGGCTAACAGCTCTAACTCCTCAGGGGTAGTGGCATCCTCGATAGCCACGGCTTCTATCCGGCCAAACCTCTTCACAAAATCTACCAGGAAATCCATGGCCTGAGCCCGATTGCGGCAGCGAGCGATGGGAAATGCTGCACCGTCCTTTATGCCCAGCACGGGATTTACTTTTAGCAGACCGCCCAAGAAAGCCTGTGCCTTGCCGACACGCCCGCCTCTTCTCAAGTATTCCAGTGTATCAAAGGTCATACGGACATGCACTCTGGGAATCGCTCTTCTGACCGATTCAACAATTTGCTCCAGATTAGCTCCTGACTGTGCCATCTTAGCTGCTGCTATGACTAAGAGCATTTGTGCGCCCGCTCCTGCCTGAGAGTCAATGACCTCAATGCGGCAATCCTTTTTGACCATGGCCTTGCCTTGCAGCGCCGTTGCATAAATGGCGCTGAACTTCTCCGATAGGGTTATAGCCACGATTTCCTTCGTCTCCTGCCCTAATGTGGTGAAAATCTGGGCAAAGTGAGCCGGGGATGCGGTGGCTGTCGTGGGGTGAATCTTACTTGTTTTCAACTTCTGGTAGAACTCCTCTGTGCTCAGGTCCACGTTATCCCGGTAGGTTTCGTTGCCGAACTGGACGTACAACGGCACCACAGTAATCCCCAGCTCCCGGGCTAACTGCGGGGTAATGTCAGAGCAGCTATCAGTTACAACCTTGACCACTTCTGCTTCATAATTCTCCGTCCCCTAGCGGGAGGGAGTTGCTTGATTCATCAATCACAACTCTTTTTTTGTCATTGCGAGCCCCGACTTGTCGGGGCGTGGCAATTTCATTGCCTCCCCTCGGAGATTGCGGAGCTTGTTCCGAAGCACAGCGAGGAATCTTGCTCCTCGCAATGACTCTTTCCAAATTAGAAAGTCCACTTACTTATAGCTCCGCCGCAAACACTATTCCAGGGAAATTATGTAATGATAATGGGGCTGGCCGCCGTGGACTACTTCGACCTCGGCCTTGTACCGGTCACGAACTTCCTTAGCTATCTCTTGAGCTTCAGTACCCTTGATTTCCGCACCGTAATAGACGGTGATTATCCCAGCTTTGTCGGCCCCGGCTTTGCCTAGAGCTTCGAATACAACATCCACTACTTTGTCAGCCCTGGCTATCAAATCTTCGTCGTTCAGAACGGCAATGAATTGCCCCTTTTTTATTTCCAGGCCATCAAGACGGGTATCGCGCACGGCTCTGGTAACCTCTATAGCCTTTACTCTATTTGCCGCCTTCTCCATAGCTTTGGCATTCTGCTCCAGATTCAGGTCATAACCAAAAGCTAGAAATGCCGCTATGCCTTGAGGGATATTCCTGGTTGGAATCACCTTCATTTTTTTGGAGGTTAAGGACCCGACCTGTGAAGCCGCCGACACGATGTTCTTGTTATTGGGCAGTAGAATGATGTTGTCCGAGGGTGCCGATTCCACAGCTTGTAAGAGTTCATGAACGCTGGGATTCATCGTTTGACCACCAGGGACAATGATTATGTTACCTAGACTATTGAGCAGCTCGAAAAACCCGTCTCCAGTGGCCACAGTTATGACAGCTATGTCCACTTGAGGCATTCTTTCCCGCTGCATCTTGATGAATTCGGCATATTGGTCGTCCATGTTATTGATAGTTATCTCATGCAGCTTCCCCAGCTTTGCGGCATATTTCAGGATTTCACCGGGCTCGAAGCTATGGATATGGACTCTGACCAGAGTGTCGTCGCCCGTAACTATCAAAGACTGTCCCTTCTTTTTGAGGCTTTTCTCGATTTTGCCCAAATCAAGATTGGGCCGCTCCAGGACAAAATTTGTGCAATACCCCTGAGGTATTTCCAGCCGGGCTGGCATCTGGGCTACCCTGCGGACGAATTCTGTCTCGGCGACAACCAGCCGGGGCCTCCGATACTGTATCTTTTGTGACTCTCCATGGAGAAATTGCAGGGCGCCATCCAGCAAAACGTACAAGCCTTGCCCGCCAGCATCCACCACTCCCGCATCCCTTAATGCTGGCAGTAAGCTGGGCGTCCGGGCCACTGATTCCTCAGCCGATTTTACCGCGGCCTCCAATATTGCGACCAGGGCATGACTGTCTTTCACTGCCTCCTTGGCAGCTTTAGATGCGTCCTTGAGTACCGTCAAGATAGTTCCCTCAACAGGATTGGTAATCCCTTTGTAGGCAGTCTGTGATGCCCCGGCCAGGGCTCTGGCAAAATCTCCGCCGTCGAAATTGGCTTTGCCCTCCAATCCTTTAGCTAAACCCCTGAAGAATTGAGACAAGATGACTCCAGAATTGCCCCGCGCTCCCATCAAAGCACCGTGAGCCAGCGATTTGGCTACGGAAGAGGCCTGGCTGTCTGAATTGGACTTTACCTCCTGCAGGGCAAACTGCATGGTGAGCACCATATTGGTCCCGGTATCACCATCGGGAACAGGGAAAACGTTTATAGCATTGATATCGGGGGCGCTTTTTTCCAGCCAGGCAGTTCCTGAAGCAAACATTTCCTTCAGGGTTTGACCGTTAGCCAAATCACTTTTCATCTTGCCGCTTCACCCGGCTTGATAATTGTGCTATCATTACGCAAATTCAACAGAAAGAGAAGTCTCTATGAAGTGCGAAATCTGCGGTAAACAAGTCAAGTTCGGATGCAGTGTAAGCCATTCCAAGCAACATACCCGGCGACAGTGGCTGCCTAATATCCAACGAACTACGATTATGGTAGAGGGAAGGAAAAGAAAAGTCAACATCTGCACGAGGTGCCTCCGTACCCAGTATAAAGCCGCCCGCTAACTCCAGCCCGTCCTCACCACGAGATTGCTTCGTCGCTCTGTTCCTCGCAATGACATACCACACGTCATTGCGAGCACCTGAAAGGTGCGTGGCAATCTCACTTGGCGGAATCCTTGAATAATGTCAAATCAAGCTCAAGGTCCAAAGGACAAAACGGAGTAGGTTTGGCATTTTCGCATTTGGATTTCAATTGTCATTTGGATTTTGACATTTGGGTCTTTTCGGTCTGTGCATCAACTATAAATCGACTTCAAAAAGCATCCCCTTCTCCTCAAATCCGCACCTCTTGTAGAACCTTCTTGCTTCGTCATTGGTCTTCTCGGTGCTCACTTCAACTTCGCAGCATCCAATTTGTTTACATTGCTCAATGGCAGCCAGCACCAGTTGCTTACCAGCGCCTTTGCCCTGATATTCTTTGGCTACCACCAGTTCATCAATCATCGCCGACGGACCTCGGTGCAGAATCGTCTGTCGAACTGTGAAGTTGATGAATCCAACCGGAATCCCCTCCGTCACTGCTACTAAGAAATGCGAGTCGGCATCACTCAGGAGGGGTTCGCACGTTTTGAGGGCAATCCCAATGTCAATGCCTTCAGTATTATCCATAGCATGTATCAATTCCGCCAGCAGTCTCCCGATCACCGGCAAATCAGACTCTCTACCCTTTCTAATGAGCATCTCCTTCATTTCACTTTGTCATTGGGATCTTGAGCTTCATTTGTCATTTGAGTTTTGACCTTTGATCTTCGATATTGTTCAAGCTTTCATATCCGCTGTGTCATTGCGAGCACCTGAAAGGTGCGTGACAATCGCTTGCCCCCACGAGATTGCTTCGGCACTATCGTGCCTCGCAATGACAGCAAGGGAGGTGCCGGGATTTTGCATTCTGATTTGTCACTTTGCATTTTGATTTTTGAGATTGTCTGGGATTTCGTGCTTCGGATTTTGGATTTCTACGACGTTGCTTCTCTCAGCCTCTGCATCGCCCCGCTTATCCCTTCCTGAGCCCTGAATATACTGTTTCCCGCCACCAGGACATCGGCGCCGGCTTTAACTATATCCGGAGCATTGTCCGCATTAATCCCTCCGTCCACCTCGAGCTCGGCACGCAGCCCTCTATCATCGAGGAGCTTGCGTACAGTCGCTATCCGGGGCAATGTCTCCGGGATAAAAGGTTGCCCGCCGAACCCCGGATTAACGCTCATGACGAGGACCAATTCCACATGAGGCAGGAATTCCTCTACTACGCCTAGGGGAGTAGGGGGATTTATGGATACTCCCGCCCTGGCCCCCAGTTCCTTTATCAACCGGATCGTGGCGTGGAGGTGGGGAGAGGCTTCCACATGCACGGTAATAATATCGGCACCCGACTGAACAAATTGTGAGACATATCGCTCGGGGTGCTCTATCATCAGGTGGACATCCAGGGGCAGGCTGGTCACCGGCCTGATTGAAGCCACCACGGGAGCCCCGATGGTGATATTGGGCACAAAATGCCCGTCCATGACATCTACGTGGATATAATCAGCCCCGGCCCTGGCCACCTCGTCAATCTGCTCGCCAAGGCGGGCAAAATCAGCCGAGAGGATCGAGGGCGCCAGCTTAATCATCTCTTAATTAGCCTCCTGGCTCTCCTCAGCGCCTTTCCCACCTGTCGTGGAGAGGTGCCGCCAACCACATTCCGGGCGGCTACCGACGATTCTGGCGTTATACTATAGACATCGCCGGCGAAGAGCACGGAAAAGTTGCGGTATTCCTTCCGTCCGAGCTCCCGGAAGTTCTTGCCCTTGCTCATGGCATATTCGCCGAGTTTGGCAATCACGCTGTGGGCTTTTCGAAACGGCATGCCCTTCTTCACCAGATAGTCGGCCAGGTCCGTAGCCAGGATGTAGTCTGTTTTCATGGCCTGAGCAATGCGCTCGGTGTTCACCTTAATAGTTCTTGCCATCGCGGCGAACACTTCCAGGCTGGCCTGCAGCGTGTCAATGGTGTCGAACAGCCCTTCCTTGTCCTCCTGCATATCCCGGTTATAGGCTAGAGGCAGGGACTTCATAGTGGTCAAAATGCCCATGAGGTGGCCATATACCCGCCCGGTTTTCCCCCTGGCCAGTTCGGCCACATCAGGATTCTTCTTCTGGGGCATTATGCTGCTGCCCGTAGTAAAGGCTCCGCCAATCTCTATGAAGCCGAACTCGCTGGATGACCACAGGATAAGCTCCTCAGCCAGGCGGGAAAGGTGCATCATGACGATGGCCGCCGCCGCTTCGTATTCTATGACAAAGTCCCTGTCGGAAACGGCGTCCAGACTGTTGCTGCTCACCTTGCTGAAGCCCAGCTGCCGCGCCAGGAATTCCCGGTCTATGGGATAAGGGACGCCGGCTAAGGCGCCGCTGCCCAGGGGCAGGACGTCCGTGCGCCGCAGGCAGTCCTGAAACCTTTCCTTATCCCGCTGGAACATCTCAAAATAAGCCAGCAGGTGGTGTGCCAGCAGGACAGGCTGGGCTTGCTGCAGGTGGGTATAGCCGGGCATGATGACGCCTTTATTCGCCTCAGCTAGCTCCACCAGCGAAGCTTGTAGAGCCTTTATCTTGTCAATGGTCTTCCCGATTTCCTCCTTGACGAACAGGCGCATATCCAAGGCCATCTGGTCGTTCCGGGAACGGGCGGTATGGAGCTTGCCCGCCACCTCGCCTATCTTCTCAAACAACCTCGCCTCAATGTTCATATGTATGTCCTCAAGCCCGGTCTTGAACTGAAACTTCCTTCGTTCGATTTCCTTTCGAATAGAATTGAGCCCTTTTATTATCGCTACTGCCTCGCTCCCTGCTATTATCCCCTGCTTCGCCAGCATTCGGGCGTGGGCGATGCTCTCCTCGATGTCCTGGCGGTATAGCCGCCGGTCAAAGGGAATGGACGCGGCGTAGTTTCGTGCTTGCTTATCAACTCTGCTGAGATTTTCGGAGGACTTTTTCATGGACCTAATCACTCCTTTCCACCCTCATGGGCCGGACCAACAAAAGGGCCACCGCAGCCATAGCATAGCATATCGTAGACAGTAATGCCGCGTCATTATAGGAACCGGTTGCTTCACGGAGCCTGGCCCAGATCAAAGGCCCCCAGCCTCCAATCAAGCCGTAGCCAAAGGTGAGAATACCGAAAAGCGAGCCCACGCGCGCCCTGCCAAAAAGGTCGCCAAGCAGCGGAACATACAGGGGAACTTGTAACCCCGTGCCTAAGCCCACGCCAATGGACAGCGCCATAAGACCAGGCTGGGTATGCACTCCCAGCCCTCCGTAAAGCATGGCTGCCGTGGCAATTATCAGACCTATGGGCATTACATGGCTCTTTCCATATTTATCACCGAGCCAGCCACCCGCTACACAGCCAAGTATCCAGGGCACGGCGAATGCCGTAGAAAAAATTCCCGCGGTTGCCTCCGGACAGCCCAGGTCTGTGCCCCAGGCCACTCCATGGGCGACCATGCCATTAAGACCGATGTTATATACAGAGTAGGCCATGAACAGCAGCAGGAACTGCGATGTTTTCAGAGCACGCTTTATGTCCCAGGATATCTCTACAGACACCGCAGGATCAGCAGAGGACGGAGATTCCTCACCATCAGGACTTAGCCCCACAGACTCCGGGGTATCGCGAATGATGAACAAGGCGCAGAGTATAATGACCGCGCCGAAAGAGATACCCAGGATCCAGGAAGTGTGGCGCCAGCCTTGTGAGTCAGCCAATCTGGTCATTACCGGAAGAAATACAGCGGTGCCCACAGCCCAGGCGCTGGCCGTGACGCCGGCCACCATTCCCGCCCGCTTTCTGAACCACTTGCGTGTTGTCGCCATGACCGGCACGTAATGGGTCATTCCCACTGCCAGTGCCAGGAGCACTCCGTAATACAAATACAGTTGCCAGGGTGCTTGCACCGCGGAGAACAGGACCCAGCCCAGGATGGTAACGGCGCCGCCGATTAAGAAAGTCTTCCGGCTTCCAATTCTGTCAACCAGGAAGCCTGAGAGCAGGACAAACAGGGCGTAAAGCCATATAGCAATACTCTGGGCCAGGCTTATCGTCTCCCGTGCCCAGCCCAGGTCCGCCATAACGAATGGCAGGAAAGCAGCCAGATTGTATCTCCCGAGAGATGCAACAATATCTATCACAAACAGCCCCACGACTATCCACCATCCGTAGAATATGGGCTGCTTCTTGGTCAAAGTGTTATACCTTCGCTACTTTCAGAGGTCTTGGCTTCGGCTATTATACTTGGTTTTCCCGGCATTTTTAACAGCAGCGGCTGCTCGCGGATTCCATTGCGAGGCAGTTAGGGATATAATTGAATCAAGAGGATAAGAATAAACCGACATCGACAGAGCGTAACTTGGGATACGGAGAAGAACGCGGTCGGCTGATCCTGAAAGGAGGGAATAGATGCGTATTCTTAGAGTCATCTACGTTTTGGCTATAGCGGTTGCGCTTGCCCTCCTCGTCGTCGCCGGCGTCGAGGCTTTCTATCCTGACCCTTCGTACCCGGAATATGACCCACCCACATGGGATTACAATAGCACTGAGTACCGGGAGTGGGAGCAAGAGTGGACGAACGCTATCGCAGCATACGACGAGGAAGCAGCCGTACATGACAGGAACATTTTCTTAGTCGTCTTACCGTTGGGGATGGTATTTGCCGTCGTGGGCACCTTCATTCAACGCAGACTGGATATCTTTGGGGCTGGCTTGATTTTGGGCGGCGTAGGAACGATGATATTCGCAGTTACACCTTATGACCTGGACAACATACCCAGATTCATCGGCATTGCTGTCATCCTGGCCGTGCTTATCTTCGTGGGATACAGGATCTTCCTCTCCCTGAGAAGAAGCTAACGAGTTCCTCGGGGCACGGGTCATAGTCCGCTTAGTCCAGCCCGGGAAACACAATCAGGCCTGCTGCAAGTAAGGTATTACGTCCCCGAATACGTGGCTCGTTCGGAGCATAGCAGGTTGACAGGCCGAAGGGCAGGTATATATCATCTTCACAGCATATTAATCAAAAGGAGGTAGAAGCATGCCGGTTATCCGTACGCCAGACGAACGTTTTTCCAAATTGCCTGATTTCCCCTTCGCCCCCCACTATATCGAGGTCAACGGACTGCGCATACATTATGTTGATGAAGGCAAAGGGGAGACCATACTCTGTTTGCACGGCGAGCCCTCATGGTCGTTTCTTTACCGCAAAATGATTGCCGCTATGTCCGGGAAGCACCGTGTTATAGCCATGGACTTCATCGGCTTCGGCCGGTCTGACAAGTTCACCGAGCGGGAGGCATATTCCTTCAGGATGCACCTGGGCACGCTGACGGGCCTCATCAAGGCCATGGACCTTAATCAGATAACAGTTGTGGTGCAGGATTGGGGTGGATTGATTGGTCTGGCTGCGGTCGCCCATATGCCGGAACGTTTTGCCAGGCTGGTTATCATGAACACCGGCCTGCCCACAGGCAAGGGCAAGCCCGGCGAAGCTTTCCTGGCCTGGCGCAGGTATGCTGAGACTCATCCCGACATGCAGATCGGGCAGTCCATACTCGGCGGCATGGCCCACCCCGAGAAGATTACCAGGGAGATCGTGGCCGCTTATGAAGCGCCGTTTCCCGACGTTAAATATAAGGCCGGGGCTGCTGTGTGGCCGCTCCTCGTCCCCATCAGCCCTGATGACCCCGCCTCCGCCGAAATGCGGCACGCCCGGGAGGTCCTGTCAAAGTGGGACAAGCCGGCCCTGGTCATGTTTTCCGATAAAGACCCTATTACACGCGGCGGTGACAAGTTCTTTCGCTCTCTTATACCTACAGCCAAAGACCAGCCGGAGATTATCATCAAGGACGCCGGACACTTTCTTCAGGAAGAGAAGGGCGGGGAGATATCCCGGCATATACTGGACTTCATAGAAAGAACGCCTCTCGCCTAGTGTTTCGGCAGGCCCTGTAGGTGAGGTTAAATATGATTCCGAAGCAATGGTACGTGGTCATGGACTCCACCCAGGTTAGGAACAGACCGGTGGGCGTGGTCAGGATGGGAGAGAAACTCGTCTTCTGGCGGGATAGCCGCGGGAAAGTGAACTGTCTCCGGGACAAATGCGTCCACCGGGGTGTGCAGCTCAGCAAGGGCAAGGTAATCGGAGACCATATCCAATGTCCTTTTCACGGTCTGGAATATGAATCCTCCGGAAGGGTTACAGTCATACCGGCCAATGGCAAAGATACTCCTGTCCCTGACCGCTTTCAGGTCTTGAGCTATCCTACTTATGAGGCACACAGCCTAATCTGGATCTGGTGGGGCGAAAACCCTCCCGACGACTTGCAGCCTCCCCGATTCTTCACAGATATTGATGACAGCTTATCCTATGGGCGGGCTTATGATCACTGGAACGCCCACTACTCCCGGGTCATAGAAAACCAGCTTGATGCTGCCCACCTGCCTTTTGTCCACTACAACACAATTGGACGTGGAAATCTCACCATAGTGGATGGGCCGTTATTTCGATGGTTGGACGGGGATATGTTCTATGTCTTTGTTCATAATCGGGCTGACGATGGTACTCCCCCTCTTAAACCTGAGCAGATGCCCACCCCGGATCCGGTTAAAGACTTCAAGCTGGAGTTTATCTTCCCTAACCTCTGGCAGAACTATTTTGGCGAGAAGGCACGGATTGTGGTTGCCTTCGTCCCCGTGGACCAGGAGAATACGATTCTCTATCTTCGGTTTCACCAGAAGTTCATGCGTGTGCCCGTGTTGAGAGAATTGATAACGCGCCTATCTACGCCTTTCAACCTGATTATTACCCATCAGGATAGGAGGGTCGTGGTTACGCAGCAGCCTAAGGCCTCAGCCCTGCAAATTGGGGAGCAATTATTTCAAGCCGACCGGCCTATAATCGAGTACAGAAGACGCCGGCAGGAGCTAATGGAAGAAGCCCGCCGATAGTCTGTCACGTGAGCTCCAGGTACACCATTGGTATACCCTGCTTTGCCAGTATTTTTAACAGGAGCAGCAACCTCCCGTGTCATTGCGAGCCCCTTTCCTCTTGTCATTGCGAGCGAAGCGTGGCAATCTCTGAGATTGCTTCGGCTGACTAAAGTCAGCCTCGCAAAGACAGGGGACAGGGATTGCGGAGCCTGTTCCGAAACATAAGCAAGGACATCACGCCCGCCCGGGCTTCTTGGCTGAATGAGCCGATCTGAGCTACGCCTGGCTTACTCGATCATGACCTCGTCGGCATGTCTTCTGCGGGCCGGGTCCCTGGCCCATATCATCAATACACCCACTACAAAAACGAGAATCGCCGGCGCCAGGAAGGGCATGAATGTTACAGTCAGGTCCCCTGTATAGTCCGCTATATAGGTTACAGTTATGGGACCGAGGAACATTCCGATATCACCCATAACACGATAGACCCCCATAGATGTGCCCAGCTTACCCTTGGGCGCCACGTCGGCAGGCCAGGCAGCCATCGAACCTTGAAGACCGGAAACCAGCCCGTAGAGAGCCATAACGCCCATAAGGCCGCCCAGGCTTCCCTGCGATGGAATAAATAATACGATAATACCGCTCAAGAAAAGGCAGGCCATCACGGGTCTTTTTCTGCCCACCCTGTCCGACAGCCAGCCGGCGGGGAAGGTACATGCAACAGTAGCAACGGCCGCCACCGTTAGCAGTATCCCGATTCTCTCCTCGGACAGGCCCAGGTTGAGGGAGGCATAGAGTGGAACGAGCGTCGACCGGACTCCGATTCTGAGAAAAAATAGTGCCAGCACTGCACAGTTCACCAGCATAAACGGGCGATTCTTTAACACGCTGAGCACGTCTTCCGCGTGAATCGCTGCCTGTGAGGAGTCTGCTGGCTCCTTCAAAGGTATTGTGGCAATCAGACCGGCTATACCCAGCGCGGCCCATGCAAAGAAGGGTGCGTTTAAGCCAAAACGGGCAGCGGTATAGCCACCTATAGTGGGCCCGAGAATGGTGCCCGCAAGTACAAGTCCCGTATACAGTGACATATACCTGCCCCTGGCCTTGCCGGCGGTCACCTGCACAACCCAGGTTATTCCTGCGGTCATGTATAGAGCGGAACCTATCCCTCCCACAATACGTGCAAAGATTAACCAGGCATAAGTGTCCGCGAGGCCGGCCCCGGTCGCCGACAGGATTATCAATACTAACCCCAATATCATGATTTTCTTCCTGCCGAAACGGTCTGCCAGAAGGCCCGCCGGTATGTCCATCACGACACGGGCGAGGGCAAACGCCGATACTGCCCATCCGACAAGAGCTACTGGAATAGAGAATGAGAGCGCATACTGGGGAAGAATAGGTGAAATAATACTAACACCCAGTATGACACAGCCGGAAACCAGCGAGAGGTTTAAGATTACAAAGAGCCGCTGCCTCATTTACAAAAGACCCATTATGTACACGTCCCACAACCCATTGTCAACAATTATTTTGCAGGGCATGCAGAATGAGCTCATGAAGAGAAAGGCGAGGAAATATCCAAGCATATACTGGACTTCATAGAGAGAACGCCTGTTGCCTGGTATTTCGGCTATCGTCCCGTGTTTTGCGGTATTTTTAACAGGAGCATCTGCTTGAAGCCTGAGGACATCGCGCCTGTCTAAACTTTCTGACGGAATGTTAAGTAAGGATAGCTTAAGGGAGAAGTTATTTAGGAACCAAGTTGGTGGGGCTCAGTGGACGGAACAAAGAACTTTCACGTTAGCCTTTAGCTTTGCCACTTGACCCTTGGTAGAATCATACCGCCTAATCAACCCGGTAGGCAACAGTCTTCTCTTTAGTTGAGTTGGATAATTGACAGAGGTAAGCTATTCACCTAGGTCCTGTATAGGGACTATCAAGACCATCAATTCAATTCTATCCATGTATTCTATCTATGTATTGCATGTGCCTGACTTACTCTAGATGGATTCAATGAATATTGGCTATTTATTAACCACCCCCAGGGGTGACCCGGGTCATTTAGTTACCATGTCGGTAGCAAGGGATACTTTAGATGGAATGTGCATCCAGAAGCCTGACCGATCGTATGTACTGATTGCTATGCACTATTAAAACTAAGCCCCCCACTTGTGGTCTAAATTAGGGAGCTAAACAGCTAGTATTAAGTATGCCAACGATACATTTCTTGACAATATGTGATACAACATGGCATCATAAAGATACAATTGTGCTGACGCATGAGGTTTCAGGAGGAAACAAGGGTTATGACTCTAGATAATAATGACCTGATAGATGGGCAGGAGGCCGCGGAGCTCCTACGTGCATCAATTTATACTGTCAGAAACTATAAGAGGTTGGGACTTATAAGAATTGCGGGCAAGGATGGGAATAAGGACCTTTATAGTAGGAGAGATATTAGGCGGCGTCGTTCAATCATAGATAAGAAGCGAATAGAAGGCTATACTTTGAGCCAGATAACTGCCATGATTGAAGAAGAGTTAAGGAAGGGGGAGTAGGTTGCCAAACCAAATTCTTGAGCCAAACTGGCGACTTGATCTTAAGAAACTGCAAGAGCTAGTTAGCCTTTTTGAGCAACGCTATTCGAGGTGCCCTGGCATTATTAAACCTGACATCGTCGCTCGGGAATTTATCCCTCCCCTATTTGAGAGCATTGGCTGGCGAAATGGAGAAACCAATGCCCTTATAACCCCGCAGGGCACTCGGCAAGATCTACCTTATTTTGGTCTTGAGCTCAGCCGTGAGGTTAAAGCTGTTGTATTTGCTTGTGGGGAGGAGACGCAAACGAACCCAGAAGTTGCAGCTGATATAGCGGTTGGAACTGCATACAACCTTGAGGTCGACTGGGCCGTGGTCACTAACTTTGCGAAAACCACCCTATACCACAGTTTACAAAGGGCTCCAGGGGCTGAAGATAAAAGCCCAGCTGGACCACCGGTCGCACAGTATGAGTTTCGAGATTATGCTAAGGCTGACCGGCCAGGGAGTCTCGCCAATACGCTTTCACCACGGGCTTTTGTGAGTGGATACATTGATGAGTTAGCAGAACAGGTGGCCAAACAGCAGCAACGACGGTGGCGTGACGCTTTGACTCAGTTACTCCTTAAATTACTTAAGGAATGGCAGTGTGAACTGTTAGCAAGTCTTTCTGGTGATGAACAGGAGTTCAATCTTGCTATAAACCGCTTATTCCATCGATTGATTTTCATGCGGGCTGTAGAAGACCGCAGGCTTGACCAACAACATTCTCTCCAAGAAGTAATGAAAGCTATGCCAGGACAAGCTTTGAGGATGCTGCAGCAGCTCTTCGCTCACTTTCGAAGGCATTTCGACTCCGAGCTATTTGCTCCCTCCCTTGTGGACCAATTGCCTCTAGACGAGACTACACTGGGAAGTAGAATAGCGAAACTCTATGAGCCTGCGGTCGTCCCAATCAGGTTTGATTTCAGCCTTATAGATCCAGATATGATGGGTAGACTTTATGAGCAGCATCTTAGATGGCGAATTACCAGTGTTACACGCCCGCGTGGAGAAATGCTGCTTGAGCCAAAGCGAACGTTTGCCATATCGCCTGTAGGACGCACCCAAGGAATTTATTATACCCCTACGTGGCTAGTGAACTATGTTGTAGAGCACACATTAGGCGAATGGCTCAAGACAAGGCGCCCTACAACGTGGGACGAGGTGAAAGTGCTCGACTTAGCTTGTGGTTCAGGTGCCTTTCTCCAGCGGGCATACGAAGAGCTTATTGTTTACTTCAAGACCCAATATGAGCAGCAGGGACGAGCGTTTGGTTATCAAGAGCGGAGGAAGATTCTTGAGAAGTCGATCTTTGGCGTTGATGAAAATAAAGGGGCAGTGCAAAACACCCAGTTGGTGTTATGGCTTCGGGCTCAGCCGACCTCCGACCATGTAGAGGCGCACGAATTACCACAACTTAATGGCAATATTATTTGTGGTAATTCCCTTTTAGGTGGTCTAGGCAAACCAGCTGAAGAAAAACAGCGGTTAAACAATTACTTCGGGATTAACTGGCAAGCAAAAAGGCCAATCATCTGGAGTGAGCGATTCTCCGGCATAATGGCTCGCGGTGGTTTCGATATAATCGTGGGCAATCCACCCTACGCGAATATAGGAAGTTTGCACAGGGAGCGTGCAGAGGATATCCCGTATCTTTGTGCGGAATATGAGTCAACCAGAGGAAACTTCGATCAGGCGGCTCTTTTTGTGGAGCAAGCATTTCGCCTCCTACGGGAAGATGGGCTATTGGGCATGGTAGTTCCCGATGGCTTGCTTCATAGTGCTGCTGGTCAGGGGCTGCGCGTTCTCCTAACCCAGAATCGCGCAGTCTATAGAGTGGTGGACTTCACCGGAGAGGAAATCTTTAAAGGTGTCATGGTTTATCCTAGGCTCCTATTTCTTCAGCGCAAGCCATCACAAAAAGTCAAATCAGTGACGATCCGCAGGTTGGAACCCGTTTCAACCTTTCAGCTCGCTGAGGCAGACAGGTCTCCAGAGGCTCTTACAGCTGAGGTGACTGTAGTAGACGCCCCTCATCCGATAGGCTCAGCCCCACTCTACTGGTTTTTCAGGACAAATCGAGAGAATGACCTTCACCAAAAGCTGGAAAAGCAAGCAACTCCTTTGAAAGAAATAGCTGATGTGCATCAGGGACCAAACACCGGTGCCGAGAAAGTTTTTGTTCTTGATAAGATGGGGCAACACGGTGAATTAACACAGGTTTACTCAAGATGTCTTAATAAGCCCTTCAAACTAGAGGCAGCCTTGCTTCGTCCGTTTTTGGATCGCAAGAATGTGCAACCGTATGCCCCACGCCAGACATCCCGAGTATGCCTTTGCCCTTATGATACAGCCGGGCGACTCATTTTACCAATGGTGATGGCTTATGACTACCCTCAGGCTTGGGAATACTTGAACAAGTGCAGAGCTGTACTAGAGCACAGGAGAAGTGTCAACTCACCCGAGGCGTGGTATCGGTTTTCTCGACCTACACTAGTGAGGTATCTACAAGTGCCGGCTATAGTGGTTCCGCATATTGCACAATTTGGAGCATACTGCCTTGTCAGTGATCCACGGTATCAAGTTCCTGGCAGAGCAGGATGCGGGAATGTAATTGAATTTGAAGAGCCAAACGACGCGCTGTTCTATTTGGGATTACTGAACAGCAAGCTGCTTAATTGGTATCTTCAGGGTATGAGCAGTCCTAAGCGCGGCGGATATTACGAATATGCGAAAAAAACAGTTGAGTCTCTTCCAATATTGAATCCGCACGCTATAGTTGACAAGAAATCATGGATTGAAAAGATTGTCGAGTCAGTCAGACAAGCGGTCAGAGTTATGGAAAAATCACACGAATCGTCCGCTGGCTCACTGAGTGTCTTACAGAAAGAAATTGATAAACTGGTTTACTGGCTCTACGACCTTACACCGGAAGAGATATTGCTGGTGGAAGCGAATCATTATAGTTATAAACCGCGCCCAGTTATTACTTATCCGACATATTGGCGGATTACTCGTGATAAAGCTATTGCAAACGGTGAGCCAGTCATAGAGGGAACACGCACCACGGTCAGGACTGTCGTTACCTATTCCAGAATTCTCCCTTCTCGAGAGGAGCTTCTTGCCGCACTCCCTCACCTACAGCTGGGACAGGTGGACGCTGCGCTCATCTACTACCGTGACTATAAAGACGAGATCGATGCCTACACAGCCGCGAACGATGAAGTGGCCCGGCAGTATGCAGTGGGTGCTGGTAGGTGAGATGAAGCCTTCGTTCTATCTTGACGAGGATGTGTCTCCAGTTTATGCCCAAGTATTAGAGAAAAATGGTTTCGCGGTGACGACTACTGCTCAGTCAGGAAGAACAGAAAAAAGCGACGCGGCACAGCTCACCCATTGTATTGAAAAGGGAGCGATTTTGATTACGCACAATCTCCCTCACTTCGCTGACCTTTCTGGTCTTGTTCTTGCCTCAGGAGGTCATCATCCCGGCATTATTGGTATACACCAACTAGACCGCCTTGGACGTCGCAGGAGCATTGGTGACATGGCAAAGCGGTTGCTTGAGTACGTGAAGAACAAAGACTCACATGAATTCCAAGACACTTTCCGGGTGATAGCTTAGAAGGCTCCCATGCTAAACGCAAAGGATTTCCAGGGACACCATACCAATTAGGCCTACTACAAATCAGGTATTGCCTCCCCTGAATACCAAAAGGAGGGAAAGGAGGATAATGATATGATCGATATTCAGCCACAACATGCTACTCTCGACCAATTGTTGTATGGGCGATTGTTTAGAATTCCTCAGTATCAAAGAACCTATAGCTGGCACAAGAGGCAGCGGCAAGACCTGTTTGAAGACATCCGGCGCGCAGCGGAGAAAGAGCGCTCCCACTTCATGGCCACCATAGTTGGTCTTCGCCGCGAGAAACGAACCATCATGACGAAAGAGCATCAAGTCATTGAAGTAGTGGACGGACAACAGCGGATTACATCCCTAATTCTGCTTCTCAAAGCAATCGCTAAGGCCCTTGACCGTTCAGAGCCTAGCGCAAAGAGGATTGGCCAAGAGCTTGATGAAACCCTGGTGAAACCGGATAAGGCTTCTCTATTGCTGCTGCAAACGAACCACGACATCAGTCACTACTTCGCCGACTATCTGCGCACAGGAAACCATCTGCCTCTGGAGGTTGCTGGCACTCTAGCAGACCGTGAGCTGCTGTCGGCCATAGAGGACTGTGAGAAGTTTGTGGCCGACTGGCAAGGTGCTGGTAATTCGCTCGAGGACTTGGTTGGTTTACTGAAGAACAGGCTAACTTTTGTCTTTCATGAAATTGGTGACGAGGCGCTGGTGTATACAGTGTTCGAGGTTCTCAACAGTCGCGGTCTTGACGTTTCCTGGTTTGACCGCCTCAAGAGCATGCTGATGGCACTCGTGTTTGAAGCTGAGACCGGAAACAAGAACGAGATCATCAATGAAGTGCACCAGCTTTGGACGGATATTTACAGGTGTGTAGGGCTCCGGTTGGGCTTGAGCACTGAATCGCTCTGCTTCGCTGCAACCCTGCGGACTTCATACCCTCATAGTCGTCCGCTTGGCGAGGAGGAGGCCGCAAACTTGCTCCGGAGCCAGTCGAAGGACGAGCCAGCGAAGGTAATTGAGACAACGAAGTGGCTGAAGGCAGTGACCGAGGCGGTGGACCAACTGCTGGCCGACCGCAGAAGAAACGCCGTTACAGAGATTAAACAGGCCAGAATGGTCGCTACGGCAGTGTATCTTAGCCCAGACTTTACTGAGGATGAAAAGGTCGAGATACTCCGTCGCTGGGAAAACGTAACCTTTCGCATCTACGGAATGTTCGGGAAAGACGCGCGAACGGCTGTGGGCGACTACGTTCGGCTCGCCTGGAGTATTGTAAAAGGAAGGCTGTCTGCCGACCAAGTACTCGAAAGGCTATCCTCCATTGGCGCAGCCTTCCCAATTGCTCAGGCAGTCGAGAATTTGCGGGGAACCGATTGCTATACATACTGGGGGGAAGAGTTGCGCTATTTCTTTCATAGGTATGAGGAACACCTGGCAGGGAAGGCCGGGCAGAACTTCAATAATGAGCAATGGAACCGCATCTGGCAAAGTAGCGCCGCGGATTCTATTGAACACATTCGTCCACAGAGTTATTGGGCATCCTTGGGCCTAGAGTATGACCCAAATGATGTCCATCGGCTTGGTAATCTGTTGATACTGCCGCCAAGACTGAACTCAAAACTAGGCGCAAAGGCTCCCGAGGAAAAGGCCGACGAGTACAGAAAAACAGGACTTCTACTTGCTCAGGAGGTAGCGGAACGCCTGCGTGGTTGGAGTTTTGAGTCGACCAAGGAGCGCGAGAATGCTTTGTTGGAGTGGGCTCTCCAAGAGTGGGCAGATTAGGGACGTCCTGCGCGAACTCCAGGGCCGCCATACCAATTGCCTCTACTACAAATCAGGTACTATGTCCCCTGAATACCAAGATGAGCTTTATGTTGAAAGAAAGTTCCTGATATCGTGCAGCCTACCTAGGTCAGGCTAATTGCCTTGACAGGTAAAATCCATCGATGTACTCTTGATTCGGGCTGATTGGCTGGTTAAATTGCCATACGGCCGGACAACGGCAATAGCAGGAGTCTCCAAATGGTGAATTACGAGAATATGACACTGAGTAAGCTTGCACTTGCAAGCACCATGTATGATTCACTTACTCCCTTCAATCCTTCGCTTGGACGGCTGGACGAAGCTACGAGCAGTAACATACAGTTGACCAATCGAAAGCATCGCCTTTTGCTCCTCAAATGGTTGAATGAGTGGGGTTGCAGAAATCTTCCGAAGGAGCAACATGATGTCGCATCAAATAGTATCTTGAAATGGTATCAAGTATACGGCGCCAGTTTATTTTCAAATGAGAAGTCGATCTGGGACTCGGTGGATGGTGAGCTGGAAATAGCCGCCCGTTCGTATGGTTCTCTTAAGGACGAGATAGGAGCTTGGCGTGTTCGCGGCAAGAGCAAACGGAAGGTTCACATTGGCCCGACCGCAGCCTCTAAGATCCTCTTCGCCATCAGGCCAAAAGCGTTGATGCCCTGGGATGAGGCAATGCGTGTTGCCTTCAAGTGTGATGGGAGTCCTGAATCATATTTCGAATATCTGATAGAAATCAGAGATCTTGCTTTGCGGATCGGGAATCTATGCAGGAACAAAGGCTTTCAAATTGAAGCCCTTCCCCAAAGACTGGGGCGCCCAAAGTCTACGGTGCTGGCCCTTATCAACGAGTATATCTGGGTGACCGTGACACGGAAGGTAGAACTTCCTTCATCGGAAACCCTTATGCAGTGGGCATCGCTCGGTTGATACCGCAGAGAATTCCAGGGACACCATACCAATCAGGCCTGCCACAAATCAGCCACCACCCCCCGAATACCACACGTAATGTTCTTTGCTCTGGCAGGTCTCATTCGTCAGCCCAGCAGGAAAGCTCTTATTTCTTCACCGAACTGGCGGCTTCGCGCGAACATGGCGTTATGCCCGAGGTCCGGATATAGGACCAGCCTGGCATCGGGTATTTTCCCGGCTGTCTCACGAATGGGATAAAAGAAGTCTTCTTCACCGCCAATCACCAGGGTATCGGCCTTTATCCTGTCCAGGCGGTCACTGAGGTCATGGCGGTCCTCTGCTTCAATTTCCACAATCCCGTCGGAAGGGTCGGCAGGGATACTGAAAGGACCGAGCAGCCACATAAGCCATTTGAAAAGGTACTTCCCCATTCCTTTCCGGATAATAGCTGTACCCAGTAATGCAGACGACGCCGCTCGCTTGCGTTTTCGTGCGAGTTTTGCAACTTTCATCTGCAGTTCCTTGCCTTGCTCGGTCAGCCGGAAGCCGGTCATGGCCAGGACGAGACGCCTCACCAGGTCCGGATGGTCAATGGCAAAGTGCTGGGCTATCGCTCCCCCTGTGGAGACACCGATTACATCCACCACACCACCCAGCTCGTTTTTGATCATGACAGCGTAATCATCCGACATGTCCTTCAGTGAATATCCCGGGGGCAGGCCGGGTCTCCTGCTTACAAAGTAGATCCTGTAGTCATTCCTGAGCCCCCTTAGATAGCCGGTGCTCATCCGCAGCATAATGCCGGACGGAGGCTTATGCCGAAAGTCCAGCCCGTCGAATACAACGAGGTTACGCGTGCCTTTCCCGAAACAGGCGTACGGAAGGCCGTTAGCGGAATACCCGGTTGTCGGTCCTAGTTTGGCCATGCTACTTGCCCATTATACAGAAAGCATTATGAATGTGAGGAATTCCAGGGGCACCACGTTAATCAGGCGTCCCACAAATCAGGTATTATGTCCCCAGAACACCTTAAAGAGGGTTTTCACTGCACAAAAGGGCGGAATGTGTGATACAACGAATCGCCGTTGCACAATCCTGACTGAAGTGCAATCTCCTTGAAGCCAAAGCCACCAGTGTTTCGTGGAGAATAGTTGCGACATGACTTTTCGTTGCCAAGAGATACCTCCTCTCCGACCAGAACGGATGAGAGATTCAAGAGACACGGGCAGAGCTGGTCTACTGAGCGAGTGAACAATCTTCCCAAACTACGGACGTTGTGCTACAATAAGAGCGACTGGGAGCCGGTCTGGCAAGGCAAGGGCTGAATTTCCCCCAACAAATTAGCACAACCACAAATTCCGGGCAACAACTTCAGGAGGTCTTCCTCAAGAAAGAGAAATAACAATGGCTAAAGGAAGAAGCATCAACCTGGATAGTGATGATATATTGGCCGAAAGCTTACCCAGCGATGAAGCCGGAGTTGAAGATGTCAGCGCCATAGTTGAGGAACTTGACGAGAAAGAAGAAATCGAAGAATTCCTTCCCGAGGAAGCTGAAGAGAGCAAACCTCCGGCAGCACCAGGGGAATACGAGGTAATTGACGACTCAATTCGTATGTATCTTCAGGAAGTCGGCAGGGTGGCACTGCTTACAGCTCACGAAGAGAAGGTACTATCCCGGAAGATAGAGCTGGGTAGATACATAGAAAGGCTCAAGGATAACCAGTTCAGGAAATACGAGAAATTCCCTTCACCTGTTGACATAGTCATTCACGTAATTTCTCAATTATCCAAGGGATATCCCGTTGTTCAGATTATTGAAGAGCGTATTGGTATCGATCCATCCAGCAATGTGGTAGAGACGATCAAGAATCCTGAATTTCGCTCCGCCATCGACGTTGTTATAGATCCAGCGCTAATAGCTGCAATCGCTAAGGGGATAGATAAAGGGATCACTGCGGACGAAGAAGCCATAGTAAATCTTTCCATAAACAGTCAACTTCTGCCCCAGCAATTGCTAGAGCTCCTGTCTAGAGATAGAACTTCATGGCGAAAACTGAAGACTCTCCTGACTGACAACAGATTCCTGTCTCGACTCGATTCTCATAGCAGTGAGTTCAAAGCTTACTTTAAAAAGGTGAGGACCGAAGCAGAAGCAGCAGAAAGGCACCTCACTGAAGCAAACCTGCGCCTGGTGGTTAGCATAGCTAAGAAGTATATCGCGCATGGCATGTCCTTCCTTGACTTTATCCAGGAAGGGAATATTGGCCTCATCCGAGCTGTAGCTAAGTTTCAGTATAGAAGAGGCTACAAGTTCAGTACCTACGCCACCTGGTGGATCAGGCAAGGTATCTCTCGATCTACAGCTGACCAATCCCATACCATTCGCATTCCGGTGCACATGATAGAAACAATGAACAAGCTATCACGCACAACACGACAGTTAATTCAAGAACTTGGACGCGAACCAAGTTACGAGGAAATTGGCAGCCGCCTGAATATATCCCCAGAAAAGGTGGAAGGGGGCATGGCTTTGTTTTTCCGTCAGCCAATATCGCTAGACATGCCCATTGGCGAGGACGAAGATAGCCGTCTAGGTGACCTTGTTGAAGATCGCGGCAGTTTAGCACCAACTGAAGCCACTTCACAGCAGCTACTCAAAGACCAAATAGATAAAGTGCTCGATGAACTTACCGAACGAGAAAAAAAGGTGCTCCAGCTTAGGTTTGGCCTTAGAGACGGACGTGCTCGAACACTGGAAGAGGTGGGTAGAGAATTCAATGTAACTCGAGAAAGAATACGGCAGATTGAAGGCAAGGCTATACGCAAGTTACGTCATCCCTCCCGCCGTCGAAAGCTCAAGGGCTATCTAGACTGATTTACCTAAATGACATGTCAAGCATAGTACCCATCTTCTTAGGCAACTTGCCTTTTTGTCCATAATAAGAGAGTACGCGGGGAATTCCAGGGACACCATACCGATCAGGCCTACTACAAATCAGGTATAATGTCTCTAGAATACCAATGGTGGAATTGAAAGCACTTTGGGGACTTGATGCGGAGTGAAGGCGGAGGGATGGCGAATTCCCAGCGAATTCCAGGGACACCATACCAATCAGGCCTACTACAAATGAGGTATTATGTCCCCGGCATACCACGAAATCAAAGGCGTAGATGGTGAAATTCGGTTAAGAGTCAAACTTGGATAGGCTGATATCCACGCAAGTATCAAGCCTATTTATTGGGTCATTTCAAACTGCGACAAGGATGCTTAGCCAGCAAAAAATAAGACGCCCCGAGTAACCTCACTTCCTTCATCTGCCATCGTCCGGCCTGGCCTTCAGCTTACCTTGTACCGGCTACCACCTGCACCTTTCAGCTTTCACCAAACCCGACTCATATGCCAGGTCCCTGCTCGGCTACTCGGGACAATCTTAATGTTAGCACATATATAACGCAGTTGTCAAGTCTTCGTACGTACTAGGAGGTTAGTACCGGATTCTCGGAATTAGCAATCCCGGGGGACACCATCCTTCACAAGGTGAAGGATCAGGCTTACTACAAATCAGGCATTATCCGCCATAATATACGGCATCATTTCCTCCCGATTTTGAGTATTGACGATACTTCATAAGCGAGTTATAATAGAGAAGAATTCCAATAGGTGAGCTGAACCTAAGAGAGAAATTGTATCAGGGGCTGAAGGGATGAAACAAGGGCACTGAAACCGCTAAATTAGGATGCGGTGGCTTG
Source organism: Dehalococcoidia bacterium (assembly GCA_049671165.1). GTDB lineage: Bacteria > Chloroflexota > Dehalococcoidia > GIF9 > AB-539-J10 > RBG-13-51-36. Next base: position 46,989 of record JBATUN010000018.1, read on the forward strand.
TGCCCTTTTTGCTTATTCAACCACAATAGCGAGAAGGAGGTGATGCCAATTTAAAAACACCCGGATTAACCATTATTCATAACCAAAGGAGGAGAAAAATGAAATTTCTAACCATAAGCAAGATGAAGGACACGGCATCTACAATGCCACCGTCTGTAATGAGGCAGCTCATGGAGGCAACCGCTGATGTAATGAATCAGGAAAAGAAGGCGGGGAATGTCGGGGAACATTACTTCATACCTGGGTGGGATCGTATGATAGCTATTAGTGAAGTTAAGAACGCTGAAGAAATTCTTCAACGCCTTAGCAGGCTACCCATTGGGGCGTTTCTGGATTTCGAGGTCTACCCGCTGGTTGATGCCTTTGAAGCAATGAAGACCTATGTTGAGTCCATGAAGACGGCGGAAAAGATGTTCCCCGTACCACCCAAGGAGAGTCCGGCCATGCCGGGTTAATTTAGCCATAAACGTTGATAGTCAGTTGTAAACTCGGCTCACAATTTATGATGCTCATCGACTTATAATACGGACTCGCAAAGGGAGTGATGCCTATGTTGAATAAGGCCAGCTTCTTCGCCTACGGGCGGCGAAGAGGTTGATTCGGGCTACTCCAATTGCCCGTTGGATCTGAATTCAGAAGGAGGTAATGAATCATGGAAGACGCAGCCAAAGGATTTGCACCTATGATAAGGCAGATGTTCATGGGGATGGGGGCCTTAAGTAAGGCGTTTTACCGGAAATATGGAAAGGAAGCCTTACCGATAATAACTGAAGTCGCAAGCCAAGGTGGTGTGGAGTATGGCAAGATCATGCAGCAAATGACCCCGGCTAGAGGCATGAAGGCTATCGGCGAATCGCTTAAGATGATGGGCTCGATGATGGGAATGGAGATGGAGATAATGGAATTGTCAGACGATACGCTTCACTTCAAGGGGCCAAAGTGCCTGCTTGGCATAGAGGGAACTAGCAAAGAGCTGTGTGAGGCTATGATGAACAGTGACAAAAAGATGGTGGGCACCTTCCTGGGACAAGAAGTAGACATGAAGATACTTAAATCGGTAGCCGCCGGAGACAGGGAATGTGAGGTTATCTTCTCCAAGAAGTGAAGAGGAATCGAGCCTCTGATACCGGAGCGTATAGGAGTTGATACAGGGGAGATCTTCGGTTTCCCATCCATCTGTGAGATGTGAGATTGTGCGCAAAGCCTGCATTACTGTTCACATCGCCTGTCATTTGACTGTAGCCTGGTCTCATAACTGAGTCACAATCCAGCGAATTGTGACTCCTTAACTCTATGGCATGTTTTGAATGGCCCACAGAAGACTATTGACAATTTCTTTGATGAAAACTTGATAACGGCGCCCTATATGACAATTTCCTTAATAACATTTTAACAATGGGACCGTATGATAGTATTATTAGCAGTATAAACAAAAGACTGGCATAGTAACACGGTCGGAAATGAATGACATGATTAAGAAGTTGATAGCCATATCAGTCATAGTGTTGCTGCTGCCGCTGATAGCCTGTAGTCAGCCGGCACCAGGCGAGCTGCTCAAATCAGATAAAGAGCGGATAGCTTCACCAGATGTCAGTACGAGTGAGCAAGCATTGCTGGTTGAAGGAAACAGCATCTTTGCCTTCGAGCTTTATCAGGCGCTCAGAGAGCAAGAGGGTAATCTCTTCTATTCCCCTCACAGCATCTCAGTAGCGCTGGCGATGACATATGCCGGAGCGCGCGGTGAAACTGCCCAGCAGATGGTTGATACTCTTCATTTCTTGCTTGACCAAGATAGGCTGCACCCGGCATTCAACTGGCTCGATGCCGAACTTAGCAGCAGGGGTGAAGGTGCTGGAGGTAAGCATGGGGAGGGATTCAGACTGAACATTGTTAACGCCATCTGGGGGCAGAAGGATTATGAGTTCCTGACCGACTTCCTCGATGTCCTGGCGGAGAACTACGGTGCCGGGCTGAGAATACTGGATTTCACAACGGAGACGGAAAAGTCCCGCCTTGCTATCAACAAGTGGGTCAGTGACCAGACGGAAGGTCGCATCGAAGACCTCATCCCGCCGGGCGTGATTAATGAACTCACCCGCTTTGTGCTGACCAATGCTATCTACTTCAATGCTGCCTGGGAGCACCCTTTCGATAAGAAAATGACAGCAGACGGCCCGTTCTACCTACTTGATGGCGGGCAGGTAATGGTGCCGATGATGGAACAGGCGGAGTTCTTCGGCTACACCGAGGGGGAAGGATACCAGGCAGTTGAGCTGCTATATGATGGCCATGAACTCTCCATGGTTATTTTGCTTCCCGGGTTCGGCAAGTTCGAGGCTTTTGAAGAAGGGCTTCAGGCCCAGCAGGTCTATGACATCATAAGCGACCTGCAATTTACTGGGGCCAGGCTGACGATGCCTAAATTTGAATTCGACTCACAATTCAGCTTGAATGATATCCTCGCCGGGATGGGCATGCCAGATGCCTTTTCTCTTAGCGAAGCGGATTTCTCCGGAATGACCGGTAGTCAACTGTTCATATGGGGCGTTGTACAGAAGGCATTCGTTTCTGTGGATGAAGCTGGCACTGAGGCTGCTGCCGCCACCGCAGTGAGTGGCGCACCATCAGCAGGACCACCCGAATCTCCTGTGCAAGTCACCGTAGACCGCCCCTTCATCTTCCTGATACGCGACATTGAGACGGGTGCCATTCTCTTTGTCGGGCGCGTTATGAATCCAGGTGCATGAGCAAACGCTGCCTGTATTGCACATCAGCCCGGATTGTTATATCACTACACAAACGTCCAGATTGTTACGCTGGGCGCGCAATTCACGTTGTTGATTGACTGAATCGCTAGTATAATCATTCTCAGATCACCCTTTTAATCAGTTTAAGGAGGTCTTGATGTATATAACCAGGTTGGACAAAGTCGAAAAGACTATTTCTACATTGGAGGGCACTAAAGGTGTCTATAAACAGATTGCTTTATCCAAAAAAAATGGAGTCCCGACATTTTCGTTTCGAGTATTTACCATTGAACCAAGGGGATATACCCCATTTCACCAGCATGAATTCGAACACATGAATTATGTGATAAAAGGCGAAGGAATTTTGGTCAGTGAGGATCGGGAACATGAGTTAAAAGAAGGTGATTTCGCCCTGATCTTGGCTGGAGAGAAACATCAATTCAAGAACTCCTCTAAGAACCAGAACCTCCTTATAATCTGCGGCGTTCCAAAAGAATACGAATGACAATTCACATGGTAAGAATTGGGCGTGTTGTTTAACTCTGGTAATAATCACTTGGATTGTCCAACTGAGGCAAGAAACACTCAATTTGTTAATTATTTATGTAGGGTACCAGGCATGAAATTCAAGAAAAGAACATACAAGAACCTAAAAGATGTCTTTAGCGACTTATGGTTTCCAATCAGAAATAGGAGTCAACTAAAGGAAACAACCCGAAAAAGACTAATATCACCTGCCTTCCGGGAAAGGCTCATGCTGGCTGTGACCGCAGTCAATGGCTGTCGTTATTGCTCTTACTTCCATACCAAACAAGCATTGAAAAGCGGGATTACTTCGGAAGAGATCAGCGATCTATTATCGGGGGATGTCGCCAACTGCCCACAAGATGAAGCTGTCGCTGTAATCTACGCGCAACACTGGGCGGAATCTGATACTCATCCCGATCCAGAAGCTGTCAACAGATTGCAGCAAACATACGGTCGTGAAAAAACAGAAGCTATTCATTTGATACTGCGTATGATTCGTATGGGTAACCTGTTGGGTAACTCTTGGGATTACTTGATATATCGTATATCTTTCGGCAGGAGGAGAGGATAGGTTATACTTATTACCCAAAAAAGTGTCCACAGAGCATACGATATGAAGCATAGATAGTGCTCTATACTGCTACCTTCATAGCTAGGCATTCTTCATAGGATGACTTTTGGTCCAAACGAGCTGCTATCCCAATATTTGTTAGAAGGGTAACAAAATAGCGGTTTGTGCAGCTCAAAGTCGGCGAATTCCAGAGACACCATAACCAATCAGGCCCAGTACAGATCAGGTATTATTTCCCCGGAATACCAAGTAAGGATGCTCAGCCAGAAAAAAAGAATGCCCCGAGTAACCTCACTTCCTTCGCCTGCCATCATCGGGCCTCGTGTTCAGCCTACCCTGCGCCGCTCATCGCCAACGCACTTCAGCTTCCACCAAGCCCAACTCGTTTGCCAGGTCCCTGGTTGGCTACTCGGGACAATCTTAATACTAGCACATATACAGGGCAGTTGTCAACTCCCCATACGTACCAAGACGTTAGTACCGGGTCTTCGGAATCGGCGAATTCCAGGGACACCACACCAATCAGGCCTGCTGCAAACCAGGTGTTGTTTCTTCAAAATACCACCACATTGGAATTGAAACTCGATAAGTCGTACCTGCCTACTCCCACTTTTTGCGTTATGTGCCGGAAAGAACCTCACCCTCGGAGAGGGCACTGCACTCTCCTGACTATTGCCGTCCCAGCAACATCCTTTGCTATAATCAGTAATACTGGCACCCGGCGCACCTGTAAATTGACCTGCTGTTTCCGTGGGCTGCGCGATAAATAGAGAAGTATGCGTATATTCATGGCAATCATGCTCAGCCTTTCGTGCCTCTCGACATTGACCAGACTATTGTTGGAACTGACGCATGGATGATCAGAACTGTGATTTGTTAAGGCTAACTCTGAAAGAACGGGATGCTGGAACCGCAGTGCTGGGGCGAGCCTTCACGGAATACGAGTTGCTTCGGTACTATTTCCACGATAAAACGGAGCGGCGTGCAGTAGCCGATACGTTCGGTTTCATCGAACTTTCTGTCTGTCTGAAATACGGCGAAGTCTATGCGTCTTCAGAGAAGCTGGAGGGCGTGGCAGCCTGGCTGCCACCGGGGAAGGCACCTTCTGGGGGCTGGCAAATTATGCGCTCGGTCCCACTCTCAATTCTCTTCAGGTTTGGACGCCAGGGGGCAGGTCGATTGCGGGCTTACGGTAGATATGTAGACAACCTCCACCGCAAGCTGGTCCCGTACCCGCACTGGTACCTGCAAATCATCGGAGTGGACCCGGCATATCAGGGACAGGGATTTTCCAGCCGGTTGGTGAGGCCCGTACTGGAACGCATCGACCGGGAGCGGATGCCGTGCTTCCTGGAGACGAATACTGAGAAGAACGTGGCTATCTACCGGCGGTTCGGATTCGAGGTTGTTTCAGAGGATAAGATACCGAGAACGGAAGTGACGAGCTTTGCCATGCTGAGAAAAGCGCAAACCACGTGAAGCTTCACGATTCCAGGGACACCGTACCAATGAGGCCTCCTACAAATCAGGTATTACGTCCCCAGAACCCAAGTTTTGTATAATAGGTGCAGGCAAATTCAGAGTGAGGAAACCTGCGCGCGTGTAAATCACCAGAAAGGAGTGTTACATTTATGAAGATAGCAATCATCGGAGCAAGCGGACAGATTGGAGCATACATTCGCGACGAAGCACTGGCGCGGGGTCATAAGGTAACTGCTATCGTGCGCCATCCCGAGAAGGTAGCTGTGCAGGACCCGCGTCTTACAGTTGTGAAAGCAGATATCCTCAAAGATAAGGTCGAAGAACTCCTGAAGGGTCATGACACAGTCATAAGTGCCTATAATCCCGGCTGGAGCAATCCCAACATCTACGATGAGCAAATCGAGGGCTATAAGAGGATTATCAGCGGGGTAAAGAAGTCGGGAATCAAGAGGCTCCTGGTCGTTGGTGGGGCTGGGACTCTTGAAGTGGCCCCTGGCGTGCAGGTTTTGGATACGGCGAGCTTCTCCGAGCAGGTGAAAAAAGGAGTGCTGGCAACCAGGGAAACACTTTACATGCTAAGGGAAGAAAAAGAACTTGAGTGGACATTCTTGAGCCCACCAACCTCGATCGCCCCCGGAGAGCGGACAGGGCATTACCGGGTTGGGAAAGACCAGCTCATTAAGAACGAAAAGGGCGAAAGCAAAATCTCCACCCAGGACTATGCCGTTGCCATGCTCGATGAATTGGAGAATCCGCAACACATTCGCGAACGATTCACTGTCGCCTACTGAACTCTGGGGACACCACACCAATTAGGCATGCCAAGAATCAGGTATTATATCCCCGGAATACGGGCATGTATTCCCAGCATCGAACGAGGCTACGTGTGCTTGAAGATTCGTTAATGCAGGTGTACACTGGGTAATCGAGTATAGAGCGGAGGTATCCATAATGAAGGCTTTAATAGTATATGACTCAGTTTATGGAAATACGGAGAAAATAGCCAGGGCTATTGCTGAAGCTATTGCACCGCCCGGTGAGGTCAAGGTAGTGCGAGCGGGCGAGGCGAACCCTTCGGAACTGGCATCTGTTGACCTCCTCGTTGTAGGTTCTCCGACCCATGCAGGCAGGCCCATACCAGGAGTCCAAGGCTTTCTCAACAAAGTTCCTGAGCTTTCTCTAAAAGGTGTCAACGTAGCTGCGTTCGATACCAGAATCTCGAAGAAAATCGTCGGGGTGTTTGGATATGCCGCGGGACGCATCGCCGGCAATCTGAAGAAAAAAGGCGGTACTCTCATAGCATCTCCGGAGGGTTTCTTCGTTACGGGCGGCGAAGGGCCGCTGAAAGAAGGAGAACTGGAGCGGGCTGCAGCCTGGGCTAGAGGGATTTCGGAGAGCAAGAAATAATTTCGTAAAGCCCTTCCCATTTCAACTACACAATTACTGATACCGATATCATGATTAAGCACTACGAGCATACTCAGGTTGGATACTTCATCATTGTGGCCATTGTGGCAGCAATGGTGGCAATCGGGATCATCCTGGCCACTACCGGGGTTAATTGGATTGCTATCGCAGTGCTGGTTGTCCTCGCGGTAGCCCTAGTGCTATTTCCCAGTCTAACCGTGATCATCAGGGAAGAAGAGCTATTAGTGCAATTTGGGCCTGGAGTAATCCGCAAACGGTTTAGGTTGAATGAGATAGAATCGTGTCAAGCCATCAAAAACCCCTGGTATCACGGATGGGGTATTCGATTAACTCCTCAGGGGATGCTGCTGAGGGTTTCCGGCTTTCATGCTGTCCAGATCAAGCTAATAACGGGTAAGGAATATCTAATCGGCACTGATGTTCCACAGGAGCTTGAGGAAGCTATTAGACAGGCCACAAGTTACCATTAAGGATTTCTGTAAGGTACCGTCTGAAAGCGACTCGAATTCCAGGGACTCCATCCTTCATAAGGGGAAGGACTAGGCCTACTGCAAATCAGGTGTTATGCCCCCCGATTACCACCACATTTTGGTGTTGCGGAATCCCGCGTCTTGTGACTCGTTAACTAGATGGCATGTTCTGGATACTGAATATGAACTGTTGACAATCGCTTCGATAAAGGGGTAGTATTAGAAGCAAATATACGTAGGGATTGGGGTTCGAGTGTGCCCATGACAGGCGTGTGACAGCCTGCGTTGTGCGCAGCCCAGCAAATCCAGGTTGGTGACCCGGACTCTTCTTCCTCGGCACGGTGAAGCCCCCCGTCCCTTTCAGAAACCAGGGCCGGTGCGAAGCATAACCGAGCCGGCTTCCCTACCCTTGAACCGGCAGGGCTGAGATGTCGGTGGGCGCATTGGACTGAACTCACGCCGAATGCTCTACGGAGGGATGAAAGTAGACACAGGGTAATTGGGAATGCGGAGGCAGCAATTAGGAGAACAAATCGACGGGCGGAATCTTAGTGATCACTTTTGGGTCTCTGCATAACTGACACGGTATTTCGTGATGAAACGGCGATACGGAGGTGATAACCATGAGCTAAGTTTGACGGGAAAATGAACGTGGGAAATATGAAGGTACCTTAGCATAAATAGAAACTACTAGAGAGGAGGTGTGTAAGAATGGATTGGGGCAACATAATAGAGCCTTTTCAAGACTTCTTTAGCACGCTAATAGCTTTTCTACCAACCCTCATCGTGGTATTGGTCCTTTTGCTGCTAGCCTGGATTTTGGCCAAAGTGCTCAGAACAGGTACCCGAAAACTTTTGCGGGCTACTGGTATCGATAAGAGGCTGGGCAAGGGTGGAGATCCCGCAGACCCGAGTCAGTTTCCGGTGGCCCAGGGTACGGGCACGGCAGTTTTCTGGATTGTATGGATACTGTTCATACTGGCCATACTGCAAGTGCTGGGCGTACAAGGTCTCTTTGATTCAATTGTGGTTGCGTTTCAGAAGATCTTCGCGGCCGTTCCCAACATTATTGCTGCTGTGCTGGTGCTTGGGGTCTTCTACTTCGTAGGCAGACTCTTAGCCAGGCTGGTCACCAAGGCCTTGACCAGCATTCACTTTGATGAGTTGCCAGTGAGGCTAGGTTTGGCGAAAAAGGCGCCCAAAGGAGCCGGCTCTGCTTCCAGCGTGGTTGGCTACATCGTAATGGTATTCATAATGCTCTTTGCCATAATCATGGCAGCAGACCTGCTTGGTTTTGCCGTTGTCAATGAGTTGATCGCCGTCTTGATCCAATTCCTGGGTCTGGTTCTTCTTGGTGCTGTTATTATCGGCATCGGGATTCTTGTGGCCAGTTTCGTGGCCAATATCCTGCGGTCAGCTGGCAGAGCAGAATCTATGATTTCTTTGGCCAGAATCGGTATTATTGTATTAAGTGTGCTGCTGGGAATACGCGCAATGGGGTTTGCCAATGATATCGTTTTGTTGGGGTTCGGGCTGGCCATGGGCGCAGCCGCAATAGCAGCTGCCATTGCCTTTGGACTGGGGGGTCGCCAGGTTGCCGGTGAACTTCTGGCTCGCTGGACCAAGACTGGTTCGAGCACCGGCAAAAGTGATGACAAGACCAAGAAATAGCCCCGAGATGATAAGTGGAGAGAGCTCCTTACCTGGAGGAGCGAGACGCTGCAGGGATAAAAAAGGGGCCGGGTAGTCCCCTCTACATCCTGGCCCCTTTGCCTAATTTGTTTCCCCGAGAGCGACTGTACTTGTACAATTCCAGGCACGCCACACCAGATAGCTTTGTTTCAGACCAGGCATTATTTCACCACAATACCAGGTCATGGAATTTGCATTTTTTGCAGGCTCTTAGCTACGTGATATAATGGTAGCTATACGGAAGCGCTCGGATTGAGGGGCTAGTGTGAGTGAACAGGATAAGGTAGAGGTCAGACCCATCAGACTGGAAGACATCGACCCTATACTTTCTATTGACAGGGAGATAAGGGCAGCGGGAAATGTTATCACTTATCGTAACTTGACCGCTGAATATATATTGTCTGCCGGGCGAGGGATACCTCCTCAGGAAAGCCCGGCTAGTTACGTGCGGTCGCTGACCGGAGACGCAGCACCATTGCTGAACCTGAGCTTTGTGGCAGAAGTCAACAGCCAGGTTCGTGGCTTTATCTTGGGCCAGGTAGCACGTGTGCGTGAGAGCGCCATCGAAATAGGCATAATCCAAATGATAGGAGTTCATCCAGGTTATCAACGCAGGGGCATTGGCAGCAGACTTGTCCGCGGTCTGGCTGATAAGTATCGATCCCAAGGCATAAAGGTGATACGCATAGGAGTAGATTACCGAGACAAGAGCTTACTTGGTCTGGTTGAGCATTCTGGATTTGGCGTTGACCGGCTTGTAGTCTATTCCATGGTCGTGTGAAACATGCTTTTGGCCTATATCTAAGAAGCCCTTTAGCTCTGGAGCATCTGAATTCCAGGGACACCCTACCAATCAGGCCTACTCCGAATCAGGCATAACGGCCCCAGAATGTCTCCTCTAGAGTTGGTTTATTAAGCTGAAAAAGAAGCAACTATAGTTTCTTATGGTGTCGTCGACCCCGGGGCTATAATTCGCTGAATATCAAATCCGAAGATGTATCTTGTCTTTAATCATTCCCTTAAAGGGAGACCCTCTTGGAGGTGAACCTGCCACAGAAATATGAGTACAAATTTGTAACTGTTGGACAGGGCAAGAAAGACAAAGACTACCACGATGTGATACGTGAAAATTCACTGGATGGGTGGCGCCTTGTCCAGCTATTTGCGCCAGGAGCTGGAGGGCTTTGGGCAAAAGCCAGTTTCTGTGAAGTGATATTCGAACGGCAAGTTGAAGGTTGACCGAATTCCAGGGACACACTCCTTCATAAGGTGAAGGATCAGGCCTGCTACAAATGAGGCATTGTTTCCCTAGGGTATGAGGTCACGAAATACGATTGAGGTCGAAGGCGTGGATGTTGAACTTGGGTCGAGAGTCGGACTTGAACAGGCGGCCACCCACACGGGCATCAAGCCTATTTATTGGGTCATTTCAAGCTGCGAGACCGATGCTTAGCCAGCAAGAAAAGAAACGCCCCGAGTAACCTCACTTCCTTCACCTGCCATCATCAGGCTTCATCCTCAGCCTACCTCGTACCGGTCACCGCCGGCACGTTCCAGCTTCTACCAAGCCCAACTCTTATGCCGGTCCCCGCTTGGCTACTCGGGACATCATCTATGTTAGCACATGATCAGCGCGGTTGTCAAGTCTTTGTACTCGTTGGTTCAGTACCTTAGTGACACATCACCTCCCTTCTCCTATTTTCCGAGCAGCGCTCGCTGTGCTCTCTCCACATAGCCATTTAACTCGGGTGAGTTAGGTGGAAGCACGAACAACTTCATATTTCTCTCCTGGCATTCTTCTTCGGAAACCGCCTCAAATTCTGAACCACCATCTACCGGAATAGCCTTAACCAGGAAGGGCATCCGCTCCTCTAGAGCATTCAGAAAATGAGCTCCTGTGACGGATGTAGCTTGCCTGTGCACTTCCAGGACATCCCATCTTGAGATAACATCTCGGGCAGTAAATTGCTTCAGCACCAGGCCGAGCAGAGGTCGGATATCCAGGGTATCTAGTTGGACTAAGTCCACTGGCTCACTAACCTGGTAATCCCCGGGCTTTCTTATGGCGTAGGGTCGTTTAATCCCCCGCCGATGAGCTGACACATGATTGCTGATAGGCCGGTTGAGGACACCATGCGCTTCAAGGCTGTTGCTAATACGGTCCACTGTGGAAGCAGAACAGGAGAAGCCCAGTCGGTGTAATAGCACCACCAGTTTATCTTCACCCCATCTGGGGTATTCCTGCCTCAGCCCCTGGACAGCGACAACAAGCTCTGCAGAATAGGTAGGTTGGCGAACTCTCTTAGGACGGCAAGAACGGTCCTCCAGACTCTCCAGGTGATAAGGGTCGTATCTTCGCTTCCAGCGGAGTGGTCTTCGGACTTGCCCGAGATGATAGTCTGAACGATGAGGTAAGAATCACCATCATTGCCACGTAGGAAAGACTACTGAAGCTCTTAGCAGACTTCTATCTTATCCTACTAGCGAGTGAAAGGAGATGCAGATGGATAACAACGAATTCGACGGACTTCTAAGAGCTCACTTCGCGACGGTCGAGCCAGAGTGCAGGTGGTGTTTTGCTATAGACATGGAGAGGGTGACAGGGGAGACAATCGCCCAGTACGACTCTCAAGATGGGATGTTGCTTCGTCTTTCGTGTCCTAGATGCGGGGGTGAATGGAGCGAATACATACGTGTCTTCACAGGAGAATATCTGCGCGATCGCATATACAGCCTCCATCTTGAATTGGAGGGGAGAAACGTTGACCAGTAGTTCGCAGAGGCAATTGACCGACTGTGGCCCGAGCATCCCGATGGCCCTCCGTAACTCTATCGCGTTGGGCTAGTTCCCAAGAACTGAATGGGGCCTATACGTAGGATCGAATCGCAATTACTCTGAACGTTTCATTCTGGTGTGCAACGAGGCAATACTCCAGGAAATCGTTGCCCGAGTTGAACAATACGACGGCCTGTGTCGTCAGGTCACAAAATACGCTTCTGTTACTTCAGGCGCACGTTTTGGGCGACTGTGCAGTCTGCTTGCAGTTGGAGGTTCACTGTTGCTGGATCTCAGCATTAAGTATGCGATAGAACGTGTCTCGTGCGTTTCTTTCCCGCCAGGGATAGTGGCCACATTTCTCCAACAGGATAAACCGAAAGTCCGTGACGGCACGTGAGAGTGGGTGTTTGACCCCATTGGCTGGGTGAGGGTCGTAGTCGCCATGGATTGCAACTATGGGGCATTTGATGTGCTGCACAATTTCAAGTAGGCGCCCGCTGCTCCTGAGGCTGCTGGCTTCGTTCCAGACAGTCCGGTATATGTCCATATCGAGTCGGACGTTGTCGCCTTCGTCAGGCAGCAAGTCGAATGAATCAGCCCTGGATATCAGCTCGCTAAACCGACAAAGGCTCTCGCAGTAATTGTTATCGGAGGGACCCGAAATACCCAGCGCGTGGTATAGAGACGCCGCCTCTTTCTTGTCCGCACCATGGAGCCGTCGTAACCGCGTTTTCATTATGGAAGAGGCATATTTTTGGTCGACGGGACCACTACTAACCAGAATGAGCTTTTTGACTAACTCAGGATGAAACGAGGCCAGAATACAACCAAGCCATGCGCCCCACGAGAAGCCAATCAGCATCAGCGGAAGACTCGCATCATCTTCTAGGATAGCACGTAGCTCTTCTACCTGTGCCTGAATTGTGGTCGTAGTTTGTAGTGGTTCCAAAACGCCAGCAACTTGCGACAACTCACGGGCAACCGGAGCCATTTCTCCAAGGGCACCTGGTCCACCATGAACAACCGCCACAACAAACGGTGGGCCTCCATACTTCCTGAGATTGCTCACGACTACAGCTTAACTTATATGCAAGAGGAAGTAAAAGACCAGACTGCAGTTTTGGGCATCATGTCTCAACAATTCGCTTTGTTGTTACCCTTTTAACAAATATTGGGATATCAGCTCGTTTGGATCAAAAGTCATCCTCTGAAGAATGCCTAGCTATGAAGGTAGTAGTAGTATAGAGCGCTATCTATGCTTCATATTCTGTGCTGTATGGACACTTTTTGGGGTAATAAGTAAAATTCTGCTAGCCTTTGCGGAAGTGATGCAATTGTATGGAGGGATAGCAATGAAATCTAGAATATTCTTGATATTCACTATATTTGCAACCGCATTGTCACTGTCATCATGTATTGTAACCTCCCATGATTTTAACGTTGAGATCTCTTGCGATGAGTTTGGCGAGAGTAATCACCGTAGTGGCG
>JBATUN010000019.1:0-6225 GCA_049671165.1 Dehalococcoidia bacterium
CACCAGATGAGCCGTACGATAGTTCTGGGCATCGGCAATCGGCTGGGCGGCGATGACGCCGCCGGCACCTGTTTGGTGGACATGCTCGATCAGAGGCGGCCCAGAGGCAAGACTCTCCATTCCAGAGGGATTACGACCATAGACGCGGGCACTGCTCCGGAAAGCTATACCTCAGTTATCCGTCAGCAGCGGCCTGACTTATTGATACTAGTAGATGCCGCCGATATGGGTTTGCCTCCGGGTACCGTGCGCACAATCTCGCCTGAGAAAATCAGCATTTTGTCCTTTTCCACACACCACATGCCTCTCTCGATGTTTATATCCTATGTAAAGGAATTCTGCGGAAAGATCCTGCTTGTTGGAGTACAGCCTGAGGGAACAGAGATGGGCAAACACATCTCAAAAGCAGTGCGCAAAAGCATGATGGAATTGGTTGAGGCTATTCTGGAAGGACGGGTCGCTGAAATCCCGCTGCTGAGGTAATGGAGCTAACTTTGTTCGGCCGGCTTCTCTACGGTTTCGGCGGCTGGTTTTTCTTTCTTCACTGAGCCCGGCAGCTCGCCGCTATCAACAACTACCAGTTCGTCGGCGTACTTGTTATAGTTGGCAAGTAAAAACTCGTCTGTCATCCAGAGCACCTGGGGTGGGCAGATATCAACACACTGAGCGCAGAAGCAACATCTGGAGACGAATATTTTCACCTTTTTTTCTTCGGGTATAAACTCTATGGCTCTCGTCGGGCAGATGCTAATGCACAGTCGGCATCCGGTACACCCTTCTTTGTTGTACGCAATTTTCCCTCGAAACTTAGGCGGCACCGGCACTGGCGGAATCATCTTCAATTCGCCTTTCGCAACACTGTTTAGAAATTGAATGGTCGATGCTGGAGCATATTTTGCCGGGAACTTATTTGTCGCTGGATTTAGAAAGAGCTGTTTTAATATCGTTCTTGCTACTTCAAACATTTTCACTACACCATCAAATCGCCTGCTATCAGTATCAGCCCGACAAGACTGATGATAGTCAAGGCTATTATGTAGACCCAGCTTGCCTGACTTATCTTAAATCGTGCCATCGCCGTGCGTATCACAGATATACTGATGAACATTACAGCAAAGACCTTGACCAGAAAGAATAGGCCATCCACTACGCCGGCAGGGACTGGCGCACCAATTCCAATTAAAGGGGAGAGCCTATACGGAATGAATAGAGCCACTATTAATGATGACATGGCAAAAGCCTTTATTATATCAGCGAGGTAGAACATACACAGGTTTCTGCCCGAATATTCAACCAGTATTCCACCAGCGATTTCAGTCTCAGCCTCGGCCATATCAAATGGCACCTTGGCAGATTTACCGGATGCAGCCACCAAGAGGGCAAACACCAAAATCAGCGAGCCAACTACTCCTAGCGGGCCAACCAAACTCCATATAGGATATTCGGCAATCGTAGAAAACATAAATGGATTGGCGGTGGCAGCGTGACCGATGCGCCAGCCGAGAGAAACTACAGACACTGCCAGGGGAAATTCAAGGCTCATCAAGAGAACCATCTCCCGCTGTGCCCCCACAGTGGCATATGGTGAACTGGAGGCAAAACCGCCTGCGGCAAAAGCCAGAGAAGGTAGTATCAACAAGTATACTACTAGTAGTGCATCACCAAATTCGCCTAGAAGTGCTTTCTGTCCAAACATAGGTATGTAGAGCAATAGTAAAGCCGAAGTTATCAGACAAATAAATGGGGCCGCCTTGAACAGCCAGGAGACAGCACCATCGGGTATGATGCTCTCTTTCATCAGCAGCTTTTGCACGTCTCGGAAGGGCTGCACTATGGGCGGGCCAACCCTCCCCTGCATATGCGCTACCAGCTTGCGGTCAATGCCGCTGTAGAGCATGCCGAAAACGCCGCCGATGAACACCAGTACGGCGGAGCCAACAATGATAATCACTAAGTTCATCGTTGCAGTTCCTTTGTCTTTTCTACAGAGAGCCGGTGGAGTTCCTCATAGTCCATCACCGACTTCCGACCGACGGCTCTGTCCGTAACCACAACTCGGTTGGTGCAGGACATACAAGGGTCAAGGGAGGCAAAAGTAATGGGGACATCCGCAATCTGTCCACCTTTCAGTATCGCGGGAACGCACATGAGATTAACATATGTTGGGGCTCTTACCTTCCAAGTAGCCAGTGTCTCCCTCCCGGCTTCCAGACGAACATAATGTACGACCTCACCTCTGGGCGCTTCGGCTCGCCCGATACCTTCACCTTCTGCCTTGGTCAGCGTCTTTAAAAGTACCGCCGTCTTTGGTTGTGCCACTATCGGACCAGGTGGCATTTTCTCCAAACACTGCTCAATGATTTCAATCGACTGCTTAACCTCCAGTAATCGAACGATAATCCGGTCATAGACATCGCCGACTACAGACCCGCTTAGCATATCTGGAGTTATGGCTTTGATATCCAGATCGGCATAGGCAGCGTAAGGCTGGTCCTGTCTCACATCTTTGGAGACACCACTTGCCCTGGCAGTTGGGCCACATGTGAGCAATTTCAACGCATCTTCCCTCTTCAGGATGCCTACATTCCTTGTCCGCATCCGTATCGTCTTATCGTCTAAGAATACCCTTTTTAACTGGTCAAATATGCTCTTATAGTAATCCAGGGACTGTCTAATCCTAGGAAATTGCTCTTCGGTAATGTCTCTCCGTACCCCACCAATCTGAAACATAGCCTTGGTAACCCGGTTTCCCGTCACGTATTCAATTAAATCCATTATTTCTTCCCTAACCCGCCAGGCAAGATAAAAAATAGTATCAAAGCCGATCTCGTGAGCGGCAACCCCAGCCCACAGTAGGTGGGAATGTATGCGCTCCATTTCAGCGATAATCGCCCTTATATACTCAGCACGCGGCGGTGGAGTGATTCCAGCAGCGTGTTCAACGGCCATAATAAATGCGAATGGATGACATATGTTGCAAATACCACATATCCTTTCCGCCACGTATATAGTCTGGATAGGATTATTTCTATTCATACCGAGCCACTCGATACCGCGGTGAACCTGCCCCACAAAGACATCCGCATCCACAATCTCTTCACCGTCAACGCTAAGAGCCAGCCGAATCGGTTCCTTCAGCGCCGGATGAATCGGACCTACAGGGATGGTATAAGTTGCCTTCTTCTTCTCCTCCACTGTCATTTTGGCTCCCTTCCCGGCAGTACCCTGAGCATGTCGGGTGGTAATCCTTTCTCGTCTCTTCTCCAGGGATAAACACCTTCGGGAAAATCCTCAGGCAGGAATAATCGTCTTTTATCCGGAATACCGACCACCTCTATTCCCATCATTTCCTGGGTTTCTCGCTCGGTAAATACTGCCCCGGGGATGAGGTCGGTAATCGTGGGTATCCTCAGATCACTCTTGGGCAGTTTCACCCGCAGCCCCAGGCTTAATTCCTGCAGGTGATAGCCATAGTAAATGGTGAAGTGGTAGATGAGCTCTACCTCAGCGCCCAAATCACTCGAAGAAATAATGGCCAAGTGAGGATGTTCCTGGAGGCGGCAGATATGCTCAACAGCGTGACGGAAGGCGCCCTTCTTTACCTCGATCCAGAGGCTTTGGAACTTATTCTTCTTGACAGCAACCTCGCACTCATGGACCGAGCCACCAAAAAAGCCATCGCCCAGTTCTTTAACGAAACTATCGATGATGGCCTGCGCGGTAAGCTTCTCCATTAAGCCACTTCCTGCTTGGCCAGCTTTTCTAGCTTTACCCAAGCCATGGCCACACCGTGAATAATGGCCTCCGGCCGTGGCGGGCATCCTGGGACATACACGTCCACCGGGATAATCTGGTCTACAGGACCCGCTAAGCTATACGATTCGAAGAATACATCTCCTTCTATGCCGCAGTTACCAACTACCATGACCAGCTTGGGATCAGGTGTTTGTTCGTATATGCGATTGACTCGCGGTACCATCTGCTTAACCACCGGACCCGTCACCAGTAATACATCGGCATGGCGGGGTGAGCCCACCAGTTTGATGCCAAAACGCTCAACGTCGTACCTAGGCGTAAGCACGGCTAGAATCTCGATATCGCATCCGTTACACGAGCCGGTGTTAAGGTGGTAGACCCACAATGCTCTCTTAAATGCCTTTAGACTCAAATATCTCTCCTCAATTAGTTCAAACTACTTAGCTAGAGCCCGGCGACAAGGAGTACTAGGGCGCTTATGGCCGTAACAGCTACGAACCAGAGTATATAGTCATTTATTATTCCAGTATGGGGTCTCAGGATCTGGTTATAGTATTCCTTGAGAGTCTCAAAGAATCCCCAGTATATATTGCCTACCCTTATGTGACGCTCCTCTGCTGCAGGGACCTCTTCCCCGCATAGAAAGATCCGTGTTTGATCCGTATCCTTCTTATATCCTTTCTGTCCTCGCCTCCTGAAGAAGTAGACTACTATCAGCACTACTATAAAGACAATGATCCAGACAATAGGGTTCCAAAAAGTATAGCCAGATTCTAGAATTGACGTCATGATGCAACTCCCGTAACTGCGCTGATATATGGGTTCGGGTCTATCAAAGCATCGGCAGCAGGGTGAATTGTCGAATCGACGATTAGCGATGGAAACAGTGTAATGAAGACAATGCCCGCGGCCAGTATCCCCATGGCAATTATCATGGATCTGGGAACCTCTTTCACTCCTCTATATTCAGGCAATTCTGCTCCCATAAATGCTGAATGAAAAGCCTTGGTAAAGGATGCTAGAGTCAGAATCGAGACTATTATGCCTATTATGGTGAAGATCGGATTGAATTGGTACACAGATTCGTAAATTAGTATTTTTGATGAAAATCCGTTGAGAGGAGGGATACCGGAAATGGACAGGGTTCCAATTATATACAATATAGTAGTCCACTTCATCTTGTGGGCTAAGCCACCCATTTTGGTAAGGTCTCTGGTACCGGTGCAGTGGAACAGAGCGCCACCAGTAAAGAATAGAAGTGGCTTATACATGGCATGATTCAAGATATGGAAAATGCCTCCGCTCATAGCGTCTCTACCATAGGTGGCTAGAAGTCCTGGGTTGCCCAAAACAGCCAGCCCCACACCTACTCCAAGCCACATATACCCCAGTTGAGAGACAGCATGATAGGACATGAAGCGCATGACGTCTTTCTGAAAGACGGCCATGGTAACTCCAATAAACATGGTTAGTAGCCCAAACGCTATTAGTATCCAACCCACCACAGGGGCGTCTATCACACGTCCATACAGGGTAAAGCAAACTCTGAATGCAGCATACATGCAAGCGTGGCTTGTTATTACCAGCATACCACTTATGCTCGCCGGGGCAACGGAATAGGCATCAGGAAACCACAGGTGTAAGGGCACCATCCCCGTTTTCATAGCAAACGCTATTAATAACAAGGCTAAGGCTATCTGATCTAGCGTTGTATATTGAATTAGTTGAGCGAGAGTCGCTATATTGAGCGAGTTATACTGGGCATAGAGTATACCAGTGGCGAATAAAACCATCAGCCCCGCAATGGCAGATACGACTATGTACTTGAATCCGCCCTCTTGGGTATCGGCAAACCTGGTTCTGAAAGCTATCAGTGCCCCCCCCGAAATAGAAGCTATCTCTAAAAAGACGAATAAATTGAATAAGTCACCGGTGAACATCATTCCAAAACCGCCGGTCACCATAAGCAATAAGAGAGTATAGAACCTGGTCTGCCCTGTCTCACTTGCTATATGAGAAAGAGAATATATAGCTGCAGCTAAGGACACAATCGCCCAAATTATGCCAAAAAACGCGGACATACCATCTACTTCCAGGATTATCCGCACCGGTACCATGAATCCTGTGGGGATAGTTTGCCCAGGAGAAGTGGCACCAAGAGTATAAACGTGGATTCCATTAATGACTACATCCCTTGCTAGAGCAAAAACCAGAAATGCTGCAAATACCAGGCTACCTATTACAAGTGCATTTCTGGCTTCTTTACTTCTCATACCTATCAGCGGTGTCAAGAATGCTGCCACCAGAGGTATGGCTATGATTAAGATAGGGGAGTGAGTAATCAAGTGATCCAAACCTTCTATCCTTTCAACCTTCTCGACTTTTCTGAATCTAGGCTTCCGGTATGGCGATAAATCTGTATCACCATGGTCAGCATCAAGGCCAACACTGCAACGTTGATGACGATAC
>JBATUN010000020.1:0-40547 GCA_049671165.1 Dehalococcoidia bacterium
CGGAAGGAGGCTCGGTAACTGAACCTGGTGAGGGAGTGTTTACCTACGATGAAGGAACGGTGGTTGACCTGGTGGCGACTCCAGATGCTGGCTACCGGTTTGACCAGTGGACCGGTGATGTGGGCACGATTGCTGATGTTTATGATGCCACAACCACCATCACCATGAACGGTGACTATGCCGTCACCGCCAACTTCGTGGTGATATATGCCATCACCGTCTCCAGCACGGAAGGGGGCTCGGTAACCACACCTGGCGAGGGAGTGTTTACCTACGATGAAGGAACGGTAGTTGACCTGGTGGCGACTCCAGATGCTGGCTACCGGTTTGTCGAGTGGACCGGTGATGTGGGCACCATTGCTGATGTTTATGATGCCACAACCACCATCACCATGAACGGCGACTATGCCATCACCGCCAATTTTGTCAGGCAGTATAACCTCAGCACATCCAGCACCGCTGGAGGTACGGTAACCACCCCCGGCCAAGGAACTTTCACCTATGATGATGGCACGGTGGTTAGCCTGGTAGCGACCCCAACTAGTGGCTACCGCTTTGTCAACTGGACTGGTAATGTGGGCACCATTGCTGATGTTTATGATGCCACAACCACCATCACCATGAACGGCGACTATGCCATCACCGCCAACTTTATTATCAGGCAGTATACCCTCACCACCTCCAGCACCGCTGGAGGTACGGTAACTCCCCCCGGCGTGGGAACTCGCACCTATGACGCGGGAACAGTGGTTAGCCTGGTGGCGACCCCAACTAGTGGCTACCGCTTTGTCAACTGGACTGGCAGCGTGGGCACCATTGCCAATGTTAATGCTGCCTCCACCACCATCACCATGAACAGCAACTACTCCGTCACCGCCAACTTTGTGGCGATATACGACCTCTCCATCTCAAGCACAGAAGGAGTCTCGGTAATCGAGCCTGGTGAGGGAGTCTTTACCTACGATGAAGGGACGGTGGTCCACCTGGTGGCTGAGGCTGAGGAAGGCTACCGGTTTGACGAGTGGACCGGTGATGTGGGCACCATTGCTGATGTCTATGCCGCCACAACCACCATCAACATGAACGGTGACTATTCCATCACCGCCAACTTCGAGCAGGTACCACCATCTCAAGTGTATCCAACGGTTACCACCCAAGCTGCCACCAACATCACCACCAGTTCAACCACGCTAAATATGAGCTACACTGTCGGGGACTTCAGCCCGGTGGAAGTGCGCTTTGCCTACAAGAAGTCCACCGACTCGGCTTGGTCTTATACTGCCTGGGTGTCTAAAACAGCAGATGGCACTCATGCTGAGGTGCTCACCGGGCTTGACTTCAACACCACGTACCATTTCAAATCCCGGCTTAAGTATAATGGCGCTGTGGTTGGGGGGACTACGCTTCAATTCACCACAGACACACCGTCGCCCTCCGGAAGTGGAGGCTGTTTCATCGCCACTGCAGCCTACGGAACTCCCACTGCTAAACAGATCGACCTATTCCGCGAATTCCGGGATGCTGTGTTGCTGAAAAACACCGTGGGCTGTCAATTTGTTGCCCTGTACTACCAGCTTAGCCCTCCCGTAGCGGATTTCATCGCCGGAAATGCGCTTTTGACGACTCTAGTCAGGGACCTCTTGGTTGACCCCATTGTTTGGGTGGTTCAAGCTACGGGGGATATACGGCGGAACTAGGATAAAGTAAAAGGGCTCAGAATGGTAAAGAAGCTTGGGCGGGGCTTGTCCCCGCCCCAGTTTTGCTTCATCTTGTGCCTCAAGGGGACGACCACTTCAGATCGGGGGACTTGCCAAATGTGTTGCCCCATGTTAACCGTGTGGTCAGCCAGCATAGCCTGTTGACTATATACTGCTACTGCGATGATATTTCTAACTTCCGTGAGTACGCCCAAAATAACGGACATCTCGATATTTGTCCGATAGTAACAAGATAGCGAACTGTGCACTAAGTCAGCATTCATCTGTTATTGCCAATGAACTGCCAGTGTGCAAGAATAACTACTGACGACCGCGATGGGACTACTTGCAACCTTAGACCTTCAGAAGCAAATCACATCAGGTGCTGCACCGGGAGTTTATCCAGAGCTTGAATACAAACTCGTAAGCTGGGATGAAATCTATCCGCTAGCGATGTTTGGACAGCGTAAGTTTGGTAATACCGACCAAATACTTATGCAGCCAATTATCGGCAATCAAAGCTACGATGCAGTAGTAACCGACCTAACCAGTAAGCCTGCCTCTAGAAGTTATATTGAGATAACGCAATCTCATGAAGGAGAGAGTGAGTATCTGCGGCGTTGCGTATTAGAGCAGCGAGGTATCGTTACCATGCATGGCCCCGTTATCAAAACAGGTACGAAGAAGACGGGAAGACAGGTTAACATACCACGCAGGGCTGTCAATGCCGACGAAATCGCAACAAAGGAGCTGAAAAAGATTGCCGATGCAGCAAAGCGAAAAGCAGGCAAGGACTATCCTGTCAACACATCATTAATCATAGTCTTCGAGGATGATTGGTTTTTCAGACAGGCCGTCGATGATTCACGCCTGGACACCTTTGTCAAAGAGAATATCTTGAAATTAGACCTCAGGTTTTCGACACTCTACCTCATTGGCTGGCACAGTGTATTTCGAGAGTTTAGCCTTGCCAAGAGGACTTGACTTCATTGTTAGTTCAACAAAAAGCCAAATTGCTCGCTTGACTTCCTCGAACCCGGTGAGGGGGTCGGCCAATTGCTAAGCAATTTCAAGAATGCCTTGAATCCTAGCCCTTTGCCCATCATTCGATTCTTGACTTATAATGAAATATCCGAATGCCAATGCCGAAATGTATCGGGTGAAAATCGAAGCCCGTTACAGTCAACCAATCTTACTTGAACAATGCAAAGAATGTGGTCGGATTTGGCTTGATGAGATGGCATTATGTAGCGCACGCCATAGGAGGCGTCCAGCCTATTCCTTCGATACTTTGTTCCAGATATGCTTCCAGACAATCGCTGTGTTTAGAACAGCATCATACATCACGGCTTTATTCGAATCCTTCAGAAGTTTTCTATCACCAGTATCCAAGACGGTCTTGAAAGGAGCCCTGGCATCGGGGTCATCATATCGATATTGCTGATATGGTCCGATGATGCTTGCCATGGCGAAAGAGGCCCGGCACAGGTTGATAACTTCCAGCCAAATGTCATAGCCGTGATGAAGGTCCGGCACGGAAGTCTGTGTGAAATCCAGGCCGAATCTGCTATCGATGGCGCGGGCTTGTTCTAAAACCTCAGTACTATTGTCGTGGATTCGCTCACGATCCGCAAGTAGGGCTTCTGGCAAGAGATTCCTCTTTTCAAACCCTGTGCCCACCTTGCGTGACCAATGCATCTCCAATTCTTTGTGCAGTCCCTCAGAGTAGGCTGAAAGTTTCCGTCCATCGCAGTGGCAAGGCATACACGCATCGGCGATGAAATGGCTCAACATGAAAAAATACATAGCGGCCGCTTCCTCTTGCGTGCGTGTTTCGGGGATCATATACTGTGCGAAACGTATATCACCAGGAATTAGATGGTCAATCTTCTTGTCTCCCATTAGGAGCAGGTCTTTCATCATTGTGCTAAGAGCCATGGCACGGTTTGGGAGGTGTTGACCGGGTTTGGGCACATCACCCCTATAAGGCGTCTCCCACCATTCGCGGTCTAGGGAATCGTCATTCTGAAGAAATTGGGCCGTCATGCGATACATGCCGATGCGTTCCAGCAATTCCTCTTTGCGGGTGATGAAACGATTCCTTTGGCTACCTGAGTAAAGCCCTATCTTAAGAACATGATTGTCAGTGACTGCACTAGCACCGCCTCTTTTTGCATCGGCTTGGTCGGGAATCCATGCACCGACCGACGCTTCTCGTGCATGCGGCCTCAGGAGCTTGACTAGGTTCTTCTCATCATTCTCATCCTCTAGAAGCGCGATTGCACGAATAGCGATCCAAGAATGTGTCCGTTGATTCATTCGCACCGTCCTTTCATCTGAACAGTCTGACTACAATAATAGAATCCTTCGCGAATACTACTTCGATCCCGCTGCTTTCCTTATAGGACTATTCCTATAGAGACCATTATACCTCTATCTAAGTAGTTGTCAATAGTTTTTGTGCGACATCAACGATATACTATTGCGTCAAGGGGAAACGATACATCTTAAGCATATGCCTGAGTCACATTCCATCGTTTTGTGACCTAGTAGTCAGTCAGATTGAGCCTTCAGAATTCGCTCCCTTGCTCGAGTTACAGTTTCACCCCCAGTTGTGGTTTCACCCCTAGCCTATTTTAGCTTTGTTTCGGTGCAGTACCTCCGGGTGAAACTTGAGAGTCATGCGTGCTGGGTTGAAACCTGGAACAGCCAGCTTAGCACTCGTGGTCGATAAGTTATGATCTGCCAGGTCGCACGAGTTCTAGATTCGCGGTTTTGGGTTTCACCTTCCAGGTTTCAAGTGCAAGCAGTAGGCTACAACAAACCTACAAGAGGCTAGCAGGTGAAACTCCGGGTGAAACTGAAACTGAAACATGGGAGCAAACCTTGAAGATACAAAATGGCTTTTTGTTCAAGTTTGGGGTTCAGTCGATTCACCAGATAAGCTTAGGACGAGAAAAGCTCTAGGACTGGCAATATGGCCAGGGCTGATATAGTCCTTGCTGCTATTGTCCTCATCATCACTGGCGATTGGTCGCCTAAATGTACTCTAGCTCACCAATGCGACGCGTCTCGTATGTGAAGTGGCAACACATCTATGCTAGAATTGACTTTGTGGTCTCACTACTCACGTTTAGTTGATGAGGAGATCATGCATCAAATCAAGCAGTGATGGATACTCCCGATACGAGAAAATGCCATTAACAAAGCAGGGCTTTGATTGGAGGTGGTGCTATGAAAACACTATCGAGTGATGAGCTAAGTGCGTTAATTGAAGGGCCCCAGGAAATGGGTGTTTCGATCTACATGCCCACTCACCGTACTGGAGAAGTTGAGCAGGATCCGATTAGATTAAGAAACCTGCTTCGAGAAGCAGCAGGCCAGTTAGTCGACTGTGGGATTAGTATTTCAGATGCAGGCGGGCTTCTCGAGCCAGCCGAGAAATTGCTGCCCGATTCGCATTTCTGGCAGCACCAAGGTGATGGTCTGGCTATTTTCATTTCGCCCGGGATATTTCGATATTATCGGCTCCCTTATAGTTTCGAGGAGTTAGTAGTTGTTACTGAACGCTTCCACATAAAACCTCTGCTTCCGCTATTCAGCGAAGATGGGGTCTTCTACATTTTAGCAGTAAGCCAGAATCAAGTAAGGTTGCTACAGTGCACTCGCTATCATGTTCGAGAATCAACACCGGAGCGTGTGCCCTCAAACTTAGCCGAAGCTTTGAAATACGATCAGCCAGAGAAGCAACATCAGTTCCACACGACGGGGCCAGGCGGTCTGACCATATCTCACGGTCAGGGTATCAGCAAAGACTATGATAAGGTTAACATTCTGCGCTATTTTCAGCAGATCGATCGAGGACTGCATGAAGTATTAAGGGAAGAGCACAGCCCACTTATCGTCGCTGCTGTTGATTACCTTCATCCCATTTACCGCGATGCAAACACCTATCATTACCTGCTAGATGAGGGAATTGGGGGCAATCCTGACGGATTGTCTGACGAAGCATTGCAGGAACAGGCGTGGGCAATTGTCCAGCCTTATTTCGAACGCGGTCGAACTGAGGCGCTGGAGCGATACCGCGAGGCCATCACCAAGGGGTTCGCCACTAACGACGTGAAGCAGGCTGTCCTGGCTGCTTATGACGGGCGGGTTTCAACACTATTCGTTGCTGCAGGCGTTCAGCAGTGGGGGCAATTTGATCCGGAACGTCGTAAAGTACACCTGTACAAAGAAAGGAAGCCTGGTGTACAGGATTTGCTTGATTTTGCCACAGCTAACACATTGACAAAAGGGGGCAACGTATATGCTGTAGAGCGAGAACAAGTACCTGGCGGAACGTCGGTAGCGGCACTATTCCGCTACTAAGGTCGAACCGATTTATGCCCTACAATGGTCTCAGTTAATGATGCGCAGCAAGCCCCCTCAAGAATAGCCAACATATACGGCAAGGACAGTAGGCTGTGTCAAGTTGGCAGTTTCCGAGTTGATAACAAAGGGCCGAATTCTGAAGATTCTGCGAAGGCTGAAAGACTTGGTAGCTGTCAGCAAATTGGAGATGCTTCCCTTAGGAGAGAGTAATGGAAATAAAACCCGGAGTCCAGGTAATAGATAAGAATGGCAAGGTAGTGGGCTCCGTGAATCACTTGGCACGCGATGGTTGGAGTGGCGAAGTGAAGAAGTTTATCGTTAATAGAAAGCCACCTGACAAGGATCTTTTCTTTACACCCGAAGATGTACTCGAGGCAACAGATGCCAGCATAAAGCTGAAAATTGCCCTCGATGAATCCAGCGGAAATACATAATTTGCCAAACATGCCACGGCCTAGAAAGGGCATGGGATTGCTAGACGCTAGCGCCAAAAGCACATGATAAGCCTGACGCTTCAGGAATCGTTGGTTCAAATCCAACCGCCGCCACTAAAACAAAGCTAAGGGGAGCGATAATCCTCCCCTTCAACTTTTGGGCCAACTACCTATTGGTTAGAGGTTTGAAGCTCTAACATTGTGACGAAATGTTGCCCAGGAGGATGGCTTCTCTCTAGTGTTACAGTTTTGCGTTGCACTACAGGCCGCAGCTAAGAGAACTAGTCCCCACTACAATCAGTCCAATAACGATTGCCACGGCGGCAGCCAGAACTCTCGCCAAAAGGGTTATTAGAAGACCTTTGCCGTAGCTGGTCCCAAAAATCGCCTTCACCACAAGTGAGTCAACAAGATATGCTCCGATTGTGCTGAGAACAGCACCTGCCACAAGAAGGGGACCGAAAAGTAGGCCAAGCACGAATGAAGCGGCTCCGCCAGCCAGTGAGCCTAGGAAGGTCGCCAGCATAGCTCTCCCAAACGTGGCGTTCTCCACCTTCACTATCTTTGCTGCCAATAGTGTGAACGCAGATGCAATAAAGAAGACTGCTATGAGAAGCGCTATGATGATGCCACCTATTGCAGCTATGGCACCCCATAACCAGTCTATCATCATTAAGACATCACCTCCTTAGCCTAATGCTCTTACTTCTCTCCTCTTGCTAGACGGCTTTGGTTGTTTCGTTAGAACAACATACCTGCATACTGACTGCCTCCCTAGTATTGTGTGTCTCATAGCTCACGGTAATCTCCGCAGTATCTTAGGGAATCGTACCATAGTTGCCAAGGTGGAGCCAAGAGTAATCGGCGTAACTCAGACATCAATCGCGTGTTCTCGGAACAGAATCCACGACTGTTCTCCAGGGGCCCCCTGTCAGGTCCAGACAGAGTCTCGCCATACCCTCGCAGGCAACCACTGGAGCCAAGTCTCGGGCGCGCGTATTACTTACCCAACAATACTGACTATTGTGCAATGCTATGTTCGTCCGAGAGCCAAAGACCTTCTCGAAAGCTGCTAGAGAGGGTGGTGAGTGGTGCCATAAGGAAAGCCTTGTGACCGGAATTCCAGGGACACCGTACCAATCAGGCCTATGACAACTCAGATATTATGTCCCAGAATATACTGTGGCACACTCCTGTTTCAGGTTCTTGTCGGCAGAGGCTGTCAAACTACATAACTGGACTAAACCCACCCGGCAGCGGCTCCAAGATAGTTTGACAACCAGATCTAAGAGGCTCTAAACTACACGTGGTGGGAGCTATGAGCGATGAGTATAGCCCCCCTGATGAATCGACACGGAAAGTTCTCCGATTAGTGAATGTAGAAGGAGGATGACTGATGTTTACTCTGCGGATAGGCGATAAAGCACCTGATTTTAAGCTACACGCAACGGATGGGAAAACCTACAGCCTGGATGATTTCAAGACGTCCAGAACACTGGTAGTGTTTTTCACCTGTAATCACTGCCCTTTCGTCACCGGCTCGGATGAGGTTACTCGTGCCGCCGTTCTGCGCTTCAAAGATAAGGGCGTTGCTTTCATCGGCATCAACTCCAACAGTGAAAACACCCATCAGGAAGATGATTTTGACAATATGGTGAAACGGATGAATGAGCAAAGATTCCCCTGGGTCTATGTCCGCGATAGAAGCCAGGACGTAGCTAGGGCTTACGGCGCACTCAGGACACCGCATTTCTTTGTCTTCAACGAGGAACGAGGACTTGTCTATACCGGCCGCGGCGTTGATAATCCACGTAATACTGCCCAAATGACGACCAATGATCTAGAGAGAGCCCTAGGGGAGGTAGTAGCGGGTAAGCCGGTAAGCATACCGCTAACTAATCCGATTGGCTGTAATGTCAAGTGGGAAGGGAAGGATGAGCACTGGATGCCCCCTGAAGCGTGTGATCTGGTCTAGTAATTAAGATACAAACTGAAAACACGGGGCCTGCCGACGAAGATGAAACGAAGCGGTAGACTCCTTTCTCATGTTTTCCCGAGTTTCAGTCTCACTTCAAATTAGGCTAGCTTCAAGATAACCAACTCAGTACCAACACCGCAGTCCGTTCGTAATAAGACGACACGTTAGATGGTAGCAGAAGCTAATTCACCTTAAGAGGTTTCATTCGGTTTGATCCGGTGGAATATCTGTCAAGACCATCATCAACAAAGGGATCAACATTCGCGAGTCTCTCACCAGGTAACGAATCAGACTATTAAACACTCCTCGGTTTTGTTCAACCTCAGTGTATCCAACAATTACTTGTTTTGTTCAGTAAATGACATTAGCGTAGAATGTTACCTGGTTGCGCGCTACAATAAAGGTTCAGAGTAATTGCGATTCGATCCTACGTATCGGCCCCATTCAGTTCTTGGGAGCTAGCCCAACACGATAGAGTTTTGGAGGGCCATTGGGATGCTCGGGCCATAGCCGGTCGATTGCCTCGTCAAACTCCTGGTCAACGTTTCTCCCCTCCAATTCAGGATGGAGTCTGCGTATGCGATCGCGTAGATATTCTCCTGTGAAGACACGAATGTATTCGCTCCATTCGCCCCCGCATCTGGGGCACGAAAGATGAAGCAGCATCCCATCTTTAAAATCGTACTGGGCAATTGTCTCACCCGTCACCCTCTCCATATCTATGGCGAAACACCACCTGCACTCTGGTTCGACTGCCTCAAGGTGAGTTCTAGGAAGTTCGTCAAATGCTTTGTCGTCCATCTGTATCTCCTTTCGCCAGTTAGCAGGATAAGCCAGAAGCTTGCTAAGAGCTTCAGTAGTTCTTCCTACGTGGTAATGATGGTGATTCCTACCTCATCGTTCAGACTGTCATCTCGGGCAACTCCGAAGACCACTCCGGAAGCTGGACAAACTGATTTCTCTATCATTTCCCTGGCATCATTTACTTCTTTGAGTAGCAGGTCTTCGGGTCCTATCAGGCGAAAAAGCAACCTCGCTGGCTTATTTGTCGTGTGGGAAGCAGCCCTATAGTTGGACAGAGCATTTTCACAAGCTTTCATCCCTCTGCTCTCACCAGTTCCAGATCCAAAGGCGATCACGGTCTCCCCGTGCTGAAGCAAAACGTCGCTGAGATCGTTACAACTCAGGTTAATATCACCAGGAGTCAGCATGTATTCCGCTATACGGATAACGGTCCTCTTCGTTGTCGCATCTATAGTGAATCCTTTCTCCATTAACTCAACCTCCACATAATTTTGTTCCTACAATCCCCTTGCCTGCCCCCAGAACCTAGCAGGGCATTCTCCGGTTAATCATCTCTTTTGATACTTCTTGAGGAAGAGTACCACTCTGTCTACATCGCTGGCGGATGACTCTCTCAGCCTCCTGGCAATTCCTCTGGCTGTCCTTATGTCCTTATCCAGATGCTGCCACGTCTGAATCCCGATATATTTAGCGATAACTTCCGGGATATCCTCATACCTGGAGAGATATCCCTGGCAAACGGAGACAAACTCCTCGAAAGAGTATGGTGGGAAGTGTAATTTGGTGTCGAACCGGGAGAGAAGTTCGTTGGGGATGGTTTTGTCGCTATTGCCAGCGGCGAAGACATTGAGGTCAAGTTTCAATCCCCTATGCCTCTTATACTCGGTTTCCGGAACATCTCCGCTTTCCATTACCGATAACAACACTGCGGTTGCATCCATTGGTATCTTATCCATTTCGTCTAGCAGAAGTATCCTGGGCTGATAGCTGAAGAAGGCGTCAGTTAGCCCAGCACCTGAAACCCTGGAACCGGTAGCCTGGTATGTACCACTGAGGCTTCCCAGTTCCATCAGGAATAGAGATTTGGCGGTGGCAGGTGGCCCTATCAGTAGATAGTGACTCTTCCTTCCCTCTCTGAGAGTGAACTTGATTTCATCCTTCACGTCATCGTAGCCGATGATGCAGTCAAATAGATCCTCTGGTATAACCGGCTTTGTGGCGTGGGCTACGGCAGGCTCTTCTTTCCTCCCAAGGGCTTCTTTGATCACTGCTCTGCCAACGAGAGAATAGTAGGTCGAGCTATTTGTGGAGAAGACAATAGAGACAAGCCCTGCGTTTAGAAGCGAGCGTATCTTTGCGGCTGAAACCCCAACATCGGTCCACTCCCGGGAGACATCGGTGCTCTGCCCTGAAACATCTTTTGACCAGTCATGCGGGGCGCGCTTCTCTTCGTATTCAATAAGGTACCGAAGTAGTCCTTCTTTCTGTGGGTCTTCAGCAACCTTTAGTGTTACTGCAGCTAAGCATTCCTCATGGACTATTCCGGACGCCTGTTGATGACCCGGAACCGCAACGCCTTTTTCGATTTCCTGGAAGCAAATCTTACAGAGTGCCACTTCTCCTCCTTGCCATCATTCCGCGTTTGGCTGGTTTCTATACCAGTTCCCAAACAAATGGTAACCGGTCGCCGTTACGCACCAGCGTAACCTAGCCGGTGTGGAAACACCTGCTATGTCATCATGGGTCTGTGACCTCTCGATAGAAATACCAAAGCTCTATGGCAATGCTCTCGTTCTTAACCAGATGCTTATAGATCCATTCGGGTTTCTCGGTTATCTCCGCGCGACATTCAGAGCAAAGCAGCCTCCAAGCATTCCAGCCGATGATGATATTCTTCTTAGCCTGGGTACTCTTGGCTCTGGTATACTGTTCAACAAAACGCAGCAACTCGTGGAAGTCTATCAGTGAAACTCCACTTTCACCACGCAACTTATTCTCTATATCCTCACGTATTTCGTCATCGGAGCTATTACAATATCCGGGAAACAAAGGGTCACGAAGAGCGTCCAAGGCTGGTTTATCTAGGGGCAGAACATCCCTGTTGCCACAACAATAGGCCTGTAGAGCTCTTACAAATTTACCATTGCCGAAGCCCCTCCTGCAACGTAGTTTCAGGATGTTGGTCTCTGTTATGTTTCGCTCCCACGAGTCAAAGTAACATTCCCGAAAGCTCCATAGCCTTGCTCCGTTAGCACTGGCATCAGGGCTTTGCAATCCGAGACCAATCCCAAGTGGCTTCTTTCGAAGCAGTTCCTCTACGCCCTGTTTACTCAAGCCTCTGAGGGTCTCAAAATCTGGATGCCCCTTGAAGAGCCTGCCGAGACACGTTGTTAGTTTCTTGTCACTCGTGCTGCCCGATAGAATCATTGTCATGACGATGCGATATCTCTCCCTGCCTTCAGGTTGCAGTTCATCGGGCAAACCACTTTCGAGAGGAAGAAGATCATGCGGGTGCGTGTGACAGAGTCACCGGTATACATCCAAAAGAGCACCTTTGCCGGGGAAAGCAGAGTTGCCCAATCGTACATTGCCTGCCAATCATCCACCTCCTTACTGCTGTCACGGTCTTCAGCTGGACTAGCTATCTGGAAGAGAAGTTCAGCCCACCGCCAAGCCATTGGAATCTTCTACAGACAATGATAGCTGATTTCTCAATGACTGTCTATTATCGTCTAGTTGTGCCTAATTGCCTTCAGTTGAGTAATTTATCTTCTAGTTGAATAACACTGGAGGCAATAGTGACCGAAAAAGAAAAGAAGGGCCAGCAACGGGTGGAGCGAATATTCCTGACGTTTCAGGAAACCCAAGAGTTCTTGGGAGTAAGTCACCAGACACTGTATAAACTGATGAGTGCGGGGCTGCCCTCACACAAGATCGGGAAGAAGCGAGTCTTCCTCAAAGACGATCTCATTGAATGGATAAAGGAACACTAGCAAAGAGAGGTCCGCGTAGGATGATCTCGTTAGGTCACAAAAGACAATATTGTGCAGCAGTGGCCCCGCGATCCGGTTCATGACGCCAGAAATGCCTCGAGGTGGTTTACCATACTGTTTGCCTTGTCGTTTGCCATATGTGGTTTACCTGCAAAATAACAGCGAATTCCCTGGCAAATCCTAGCTAACGCAGGGGAGAGGAGGGGTTCCTGCTATTCTCTGTAGAAAAGGGAAATGGTTGTCCATCAAAAACAACGAAAAACTGACAATGCTACGGACCTGGCTGTGTGGTACCGGACTGCATCCTAGGACGGCGCGGCTCGAACGGCGAATCCGACCTCAATTTCCTGAGAGAGCTTGGCTATGTCACAGGTTGTGACCCACTTTGTTCACGTTCCCACTTGGAGAAAAGCTTCTGATAATCGGCTAATCCGATTCTGACTGTGGGAAGGCGACCTATTACCTCTCTACTAGCATTTTGCCGACATTTTGCCGACAAACTGTTTGGCATCCCCCGGCACCAGATGGGACTTCCAGATACAAACTGTGACTGGACGCCATACAAAACAAGGCTCCATGGTATTTGACGGCACTGGAAGGGACGATCAGTCTTCGTCTTCGGAACCGGGGGTCGTGGGTTCGAATCCCTCTAGGCGCGCTATCATAGCACAGGGTCTATCCCCGAATCCCACAGGAGATTCGCTTCGCACTTCGCTCTTTTGTACCTTACGGAGTCTTCGATTGGTCTGGACGGATTTCATAAGAACCCAGGCGATGCCCGTGGAATGGGTACTGCGTCCCTGAAACTCAAAGTAACTACCTGGGGGAAAGGCATTGATAATGTAGTAAGGCCGTTGTAAGATGGATACAAAGGAAGAAGAAAGGAGGGGACAAGAATGTTACAAGACTTCAAGGCATTCATAACAAGAGGCAACGTGATCGACATGGCCGTGGGCATCATCGTAGGCGTGGCCTTTGGGGCAGTTATAAGCTCGCTTGTTAAAGACGTTATCATGCCGCCCATAGGGCTGGCCCTGGGCAATGTCGACTTTGCCAACCTCTTCGCCGTGCTTAAAGAAGGTGTAACTCCCGGGCCTTATGCTTCTCTGGCTGCCGCCCAAGAGGCAGGGGCGGTTACTATCAACTATGGGGTGTTCATAAATGCTATTGTCAACTTGCTGATAATAGCAGCAGCCGTCTTCTTTTTGATTGTGCGTCCGATTGTCAGGATGCAAGCCCGCAAAAAGGCAGAAGAACCGGCACCGACAACGAAGGAATGCCCTTACTGCTTCAGCGCTATCCATATCAAGGCCAGCCGCTGCCCGAACTGCACCTCAGAACTGAAAATGGCCTGAATCAGCAGGCATCTCCTTTGGCCGGGTAACGACAGAAGCATATCGAGCGCTTGTGGTAATGCGCGCGCGGTTCAAGGCACCGTGGCCAAAGCGAGCCGTGGCGGGGGCACGGTTTTCTGAAGGGTGCGGAGGAGAGGGGGT
This sequence comes from Dehalococcoidia bacterium, assembly GCA_049671165.1. Taxonomy (GTDB): domain Bacteria; phylum Chloroflexota; class Dehalococcoidia; order GIF9; family AB-539-J10; genus RBG-13-51-36. The sequence goes on from JBATUN010000020.1 coordinate 13,777, forward strand.
TGGCTCAAAAATCACCAAGCTCGGATTTTTGCAGGTCTCGCAGGTGCGAGGTGTCGTTATGCCTGGTCAAGACGAAACGCCCGTCCGCGTAATCGAAAGTAGTGATTCCACCAACATCCTGATTGATATTCCAGAAGTGTGAGTTATCCAATCCTAGCAAATAGCATATCAAGACTTTGATCACAACTCTATGAGATACCAGTAATACGTTACGCTGGTGTCTGGAAAGGATGCCATTGACTACCTCGACGGCTCTCTTTCTTACATCTTCCAGACTCTCTCCGCCGGGCATTTCTACCCTGTGTGGATTATTGTGCCACTCATCGAGGATGACCGGATATAGCCTCTTCACCTCTTGCTCTGGCAGAGACTGCCATTCCCCGTAATCGAAATCTATAAGGCCCTCGGCAACGTGTACGCCGATTTTCTGATAACGGGCAATGATATTCGCCGTGTCTAGTGCCCTCTTTACGGGGCTAGAATAGATAACCTCTAACTTCCAATTGCCTAAATACCTACCCAATAGCTCTGCCTGTCTAATGCCTACCTCGTCCAGATTTACGTCCGCTCTACCCCGAAATATCTTCTCCACATTCCATTCGGTTTCTCCGTGCCTAGCCACCATAAGTTTTGCCATGGCTCCTCCGCTGTAATTATCCAACGTTTGAGACCTTATGGCAATCTGGAAAGAAACTTAGGTCCATCAGTCCGATGCCAATGGTCCAAGGTTGCTGTAACAGCTTGTTCGGTGTATGCTGATAAACCGTGGATACAAATGTGCTTTTTGTATTGATCCTGGTAATCCTCGCTATTCTGGGGTTTTTCGTGCTGCCACGGATACGAATAAGGCGAGCTGTTAGTCAGGTAGTGGCCATTTTCGAGCGTAACAGTGCCCTTGATGCGAGGTCTGCCAAGACAATTGATGAACTGGGACTGAGACCTCCAACCTTCCTGGAAGGGATGATGCGCATGCGCGACTTCAAACCGTATGCGCTGCAAATACTGATGAAGGCCGACGTTATCCTTCAGACTGATGGCGGGAGGCTTTATCTATTACAGGATAAGCTTGCTGCTATCGATATTGATAGACGCTGATCAGCCCACCAATGCACACTGGTTATCCCCCGCTCCACTCGCAGTCAGTTTTGATTATCCAAGATCTGAGAATTCATGGCAATCTAGAAAGAGAGCTAATAATTGAGCTCGGATAGTTGACTTGTGCTCATTGATTAATTGGGATGGTCGGTGTAAAATAAACGCTGCAAAGGAGGCATAGCATGGTAGAAATGACGATTGACAGCATCCGCGTTAGCTTGATGAACTACCAGAGGGTGGTGATTCTGAAAGAGAAGGGGATCAATCGTTATCTGCCCATCTGGATTGGTCCTGCTGAAGCAGATGCTATCGCCGTGAAGCTGCAAAATGTCGAATTGTCTCGCCCTTTGACGCATGATTTGCTGCAATCTGTGATTTCTACCCTGGGGGCTTCAGTTCAGTATATAGTGGTGAACGGGCTTAAGGAGGACACTTTCTACGCCAGACTTGCTCTTACCGTTGATGGCGTACAACTGGACATTGATTCTCGACCTAGCGATGCGTTGGCCTTGGCTGTAAGAGTCGGTGCACCAATATATGTTGAGGAATCGGTGTTGGAAAAGGCGGGCATCGTACTTGAAGAAGAAACAGGCAAACCTGCTGCCGAAGGGAAAGTGGATGAGCAAGAGATGAAGGGGCTGTCGGCATATAAGGACTTCATAAATACGCTTGATTTAGAAGACTTCAAGAAACGCCAATCTTGAGAATGTCAGCAAAAGTGGCCTTTCGCGCCACTTCCGCATGAATTCCGCTGTGTCGCGGCCAACCGGCTACTGCAGAGTGCCATTCAGGCAAATAAAGGGAGCCCGGCATCCTAACGCGAAGGCTTTGCTTTCAGCTTGCTGACCAGAACTTGCAGGGCAGCAACATATCCCCTCCAACCCAGGCCACTTATCTGCCCTTCAGCTATAGGGGCAATTATAGACTCAGCTCGCCATTCCTCACGGCGGTAGATACTGGATAAATGGACTTCAATGATAGGTAATTTGCAGTCAGCCAGGGCATCGAGCAGAGAAAACCCGTAGTGGGTGAGGGCACCCGGGTTAATTATTATGCCACGGGCGGAATCTGCGTGCTCTTGAATAAAATCTACGAGCGCGCCTTCGTGATTGGACTGAAATGTCACCACATCAACGCCTAATGCCTTGGCTTCTTTCTTTAGTAGGGCATCAATTTCCTGCAGGGTCTTTTCTCCGTAAATTGACTTTTCTCTTTTGCCCAGCATATTCAAATTTGGTCCGTGGATAACTAGAATTTTCATGAAGCTGCCTCCTCTTTTTGCTTATCCATCTCGGATAATCTTACTTTGCGTTGACAGGCAATGCATTTAACCCAATCCTCTCTGTATTGTATCAAAAGACTGCCACAGTAAGGGCAAGGCTGAGCTACTGGCTTGCGATTTACGGTGAACTGGCATTTGGGATACTTGCTGCACCCATAAAATACCCTCTTTTTTTTGCTGATTCTTTTCACAAGCTCGCCGCCGCACTGGGGGCAAGAAATCCCGGTTTTGACTATGTAGGGCATGGTCGTCTTACAGTCAGGATAGCCACTACAGGCGAGAAATTTGCCGAAACGTCCGACCTTTATGACCATAGGGCGGCCGCATTTGGGGCATGTCTCCTCGCTGGCCTGAGTCATGTTGACTTTTTCTAAGTTTGTCCAAGCTTTATCCAACATATCATGGAAGGGGGGGTAGAATTGCTGCAGAGCAGCTATCCATTCATACTTACCTTGGGCTATTTCGTCTAGTTGCTCTTCCATCTGAGCTGTGAAACCAGGGTCAACGATTTCAGGGAAATGCGCAGTCAGGATTTTGTTAACCATTAACCCTAGCTCGGTGGGGCGGAATTTACCATCGGCTTTGTTGACGTAGTCTCTCCCCTGAATTGTGGACAGGATAGGGGCATAGGTACTGGGGCGTCCGATTCCTTTCTGCTCCAGTGTTTTTATCAATGTGGCCTCGGTGTAGCGCGGTGGCGGCTGGGTAAAACACTGTTCGGGAAAGGTTCCTAGGTAAAGTAATTTATCTCCAACCTTCAGCTTGGGCAAGGAGGCTCCAACGGAATCCGAGCTTTCCCTTCGTTCATCTTCATCCCTGCTTTCGCTGTAAACAACTATGAAACCAGGAAATTTGACCACAGAGCTGCTTGCTTTGAGTAGATATCCTTCAGGTTGATTTTCAGTATTGCTTGCCCTTATCTCCACATTGGTTGTGTCATACAAAGCTGCTGACATTTGACTGGCGACCATACGCTTCCAGATAAGCTCGTAGAGCTTCAGCTGGGCCAGATCGAGAAATGGTTTGAGTTGCTCCGGCTGTCGGTAGATTTTGGTGGGTCGAATTGCCTCGTGAGCTTCCTGGGCCCACTTTGCTTTCCTGGCAAAACTCCGTGGCTTTGGCGGCAGAAATTTAGCTCCGTATTTCTGGCGGATAAAATCCCTCGCCTCGCTTATGGCGGAGGCAGCCACGTGGGTAGAATCGGTGCGCATATAGGTGATAAGTCCTACCGACCCTTCCTTGCCCAGGGGCAAGCCTTCATAGAGTTGCTGGGCAATAGCCATAGTTCGCCCGGCTGTGAAGTGCAGCCTCTGCCAGGCCTCTTGTTGCAGGGTGCTCGTGATGAAAGGCGGGGCCGGCTGACGAGCTACCTGTTTGGTCACCACCTTCTTAATTGCATATTCAGCCTTTTCTAAGTCGGCCATGACCTTGTCCGCCTCGTCCTTGCCGCCGATATCCAGCTTGGTGCCATCGGCCAGAGCGAACAACCTGGCTCTAAAAGTCGCCTCCTTTTCTTCTAGCGGAGCTAGCTCAACATCCATAGTCCAGTACTCCTGTGGAGTGAAATTCTGAATCTCTTGCTCGCGGTCAACAATTATCTTTACAGCCACCGATTGAACCCTGCCTGCGGAAAGTCCCCTCTGTACCTTTCGCCACAAAAGCGGGCTAAGCTTGTAGCCCACAAGTCTATCCAGGATACGCCGGGCCTGCTGGGCATTCACCAGGTTCATGTCAATAGAGCGGGGACTTTGGAAGGCCTCTTGGACTGCATCCTTGGTTATTTCGTGGAAGACTACGCGATGAACGGGTCTGTCACTCTTGTCCAGCTTGGTTGCTTGTACTAGGTGCCAGGAAATTGCCTCTCCCTCGCGGTCAGGGTCAGTAGCCAAATAGATAGAACTGGCCTTACTAATTGCCTCTTTGATTTCGCCGACTATCTTCTTCTTCTCTGGGGAAATAACATACTTGGGAGTGAAGCTTTTCTCTATATCGACCCCGAGGCTTGCCTTGGGCAAATCACGCACATGCCCGACAGACGCTTTGACGCTATAGCTGCGGCCCAAAATTCTATTTAACGTCCTGGCTTTGGCAGGAGACTCGACGATAACTAGTTTACTTGTCATGATTTATCCGCTCCTAACTTAACCCCGAAAAGTCACGAGGACTTCTTGGGGACCCATTGAATTTGCTCTAAATTTAATTGGGTCGCCAGGAAAATAGCAAGCTCCTCTCGTAATGTTCTAGGTCCTTCGAGCCAGCACGTAGTTCATGTTTCCTACCTGCCTGGCAATCCCTTTGAGCTCCAGCATCGCTAGAGTGCTGCTCACTTCTGGCATAGTCAAACCGCTGCGGCGGCAGATTTCATCCACATGATTGGGCTCAGAGCTCAACTGTTTTACTATAGCAGATTCAACCTTGTTAGCCGGAGCAAATTGCTCAATCTCTGCTTGCTGTACTACGATGGTCAAGTTTAGTTCCTGGAGAATATCGGCATAATTACGAACCAACTTAGCTCCTTCTTGAATGAGACGGTTGGTCCCCTGACTGGCTGGGGACAGGATGCTGCCGGGAATAGCGAAGACCTCTCGGTTCTGTTCGACTGCCTGATGGGCCGTGATCAAAGCTCCACTCCTTTCTCCGGCTTCCACTACCAACACACCCAGACTCAAGCCACTCATAATGCGATTGCGGAGTGGGAAGTTCTCAGCCTTAGGCTTGACGCCTAAGGGATATTCACTGACCAGAGCGCCGTGCTCGATAATAGCTTGAGCCAATCTGGCATTCTCCCCGGGGTAGACGATATCCAGACCGGAGCCGAATACAGCTACGGTTTTGCCCCCGGCATCCAGAGCAGCCCGATGAGCCACAGAGTCAATTCCTCGGGCTAATCCGCTGATGATTGTGATGCTACTTCGGGCCAAGTCGGCTACAATTTCCTCAGTCACCTGCCTTCCGTATACAGTGGGACGACGTGTACCGACTATGGCCAGGCAAGGTTCATCCTCGGCTGGTAGACCGCCTCTTACATACAGGACCGGTGGATAATCATAAATCTCTTTTAATCTCGAAGGATAATTAGCATCCTCACAGATCAACACGTTCACCCCGTGGCGTTCCAGCTTTTCCACCTCGGCGTCCGTGGAGATCCTCGGGCGTAGGGTCACCAGAGCGTCTATGCTTCGAGAGTCTAGTCCCGCCTGCTTCAGCTTGCCCTCGGGAGCTTTCCAGGCGTCCTGCAGGCTGCCGAAGTGCTCTTTTAGCTGAGCAATGCGGACCCGGCCTACCCCGGGTATCCCGGAGAAAGCTACCCAATATTTCAGTTCGTCAGCACTTACCATATGAACCCTTATTGGATTTTAGCATAACTCTCCCCACAAAACTGATCTAATTCAGATAGATTGATGACACATATGTTATGAAAGGACTTATTGATAGTCCCTGCGGTAGTGGTAGAATAGTTCCATAAGGCTCATATACATGAAAAGGGTCGGCATATTGTTGATTACGGTACCCTTAGTTGCCGGGATGGTAAGCTGCGTTCAGCCTGTTCCTTTTTATGACCTCACTATCGCTAGTAGCGCTGGAGGGTCGGTAATTATCCCTGCAGAGGGGACTTCTACCTATGATGAGGGAACCGTGGTCGACCTAGTGGCCGCTCCAGACCCTGGCTACCAGTTTGTCAACTGGACCGGTGATGTGAGCACCATTGGCGATGCCAATGCTGCCACAACTACCATTGTAATGAACGATGCCTATTCCATAATAGGCAACTTTGTCGAGCAGCAGTATGACCTCACCGCCACCAGCACGGCGGGTGGTTCGATCGCCATGCCTGGAGAAGGCACGTTTATGTACGACCAAGGAACAGTGGTCAACCTGGTGGCAGAAGTCGAGGAAGGCTACAAATTTGTCAACTGGACTGGTGATGTGAGCACCATCAAGGATCTCACTGCGGCTCAAACCACCATCATCAGGGATGGCAGCTATTCAATCACTGCGAACTTTGAGAGGAAATACAGGCCAATGGTCGCCGGAGGCGCCTTTCACACGGTGGGGCTTAAGGCCGACGGCACCGTGGTGGCTGTCAGATACAACGGCTAGGGGCAGTGCCATGTGGGCGACTTGATGCTGTTTTGAACTTGCCCCCTGTACCCTCACAATTCCGCAGGAAACAACGAGACTCTGACATAAGATCTGTACCTGCGTTGAGGAGAACATAGGATTCTCAATCATGTGTTTTGCAGACTGGGGTGAACGTCGAGCGGCACACGCCCTGCATCATAGCGTCTCGTAAAGGGTTGATCTCGCGGGACAGGGCTTGGCAGCTTGTTGTTATGCTTAATTCGAGTCTCATCTCGTTGGTGCCAATGGAGATGACGATAACGGGAGAGGTTGCTGGCATTGCCTTTGAGGGTAGCGATACTATCTGGGTGATAGACCCGTAACCTGTGCCACACATTTGCGTGTTTTGTTACCTCCGGCGTAGCAAGCCAGCAATTCATTACTATTGAAGAATCGAATAGAGTGTAGTAATCTCGCTCTGGAAGTTAGGCTGGCCAGCATCCCTATTTCTTATTCCGGATAGCTTCCAACTTAGCCTTGGCCTCAACGACTCTGGTGTGGAAGTTACTCAGCTTGTCACACGGGTACTCTACGCAGTAGCCACAATTCACTACTTTTCTATCGGACCCACATTTTCTTATTTCACACAGCCTGCAATAACCAATCTGCACATCACCGACTGCCAGGCAACCACTGCAATTGATATCTTCAGTTTTGAAGGGATGTTGATATTGTTTACTCCATTCTTCGGCAATCTTAGTCCTGGCCTCGTTGTCGTTTTTTTGGGTTGCTTTATACGCCGGGCATTCAGTACAAACGAGACCACAATAAGCCACTATTTCTTGCATATTTCCTCCCTCTCTATTATCAATACTACGAATGGCACTCAGGCATCTATCTACTAGCAGTTAACTAGCCGACCGCAATTATATATGACCACGATCAATGCCGCAATTTGGTAATGTGTTTTGGCAAAGAATCGCCCTGTCTAATTCGAAGCTCAAGGAAACCAAGGAAAAACTAATTAGAGCCACCTTTCCTTGTCACATTGACGTATAATGTGTGATGGATCAAAGCCTTGTACTATAGACAAAACAAAGATTTTTCCAACTTCTGCATTATATACAGGCAATGCAGGGGTAACTCATCGTAGCGGACTAATGTGTACAGACAAGACGATAATTCGAACAACAGACAGATTGAGACTTGTCGCAGGAACAAAAGTACTCGCAGCATCTGAAATTGAAGATAGAGAAGAGTTCGCAGAACTCTTAGGAGTTATAGTACCGGAAACATGGCCCCCGGACAATCTTAGAGACGTTCTAGGTTATCTCTATGGCCTATGTAAAGAACATCCCGAATGGGAAGGCTGGCTCACGTGGTACGTGGTTCGAATCGATAACGATTCTCCGATACTCTGCGGAAGTGTTGGTTTCAAAGGTCCTCCAGATAAGCGAGGAATGGTTGAGATCGGCTGTTCAGTTCTTCCGGAATCTGAGGGACAGGGCTTAGCAACGGAAATGGTAGCTGGCATAGTTCAATGGGTAAAGCAGCAGCCTCAGGTAAAACACATCGAGGCTGAGACAAATATTAGTAATAAAGCTTCAATCAGAGTTCTGGAGAGGAATAGCTTTATCTGTGCTGGCGTAGGATTAGAGCCCAATACAATCAGATTTCTCCACCCGTTCTGAACGATTTTGGCACCCACACCATCATACAAACTACACATAATGATAACAACTTTTGGGTGATGGGTAACTGTTTAGCATATTGGTTAATTAACAACAATCTCTTCATAGCCTGAGCCTGCCGGAAGGGCTTATTAGCTAGACTAGAAGGCAAACGGAACCAAAAAAAGGGTTTATAATCAGTGTTTTGCGCATGCCATGAAACCGTTGTTTGGACAAGCTACAAGCCCATTGCGAAATATCTTTCACCGATTTGAGCCTCAGGTATGGGTTATCGCTGCCGTTCAGCTTGTCATGGCGACCGGTTTCTCCATTTGCATACCATTCCTAGCCTTATATCTTTATCAGGATAGAGGCCTTTCCATGACCATGGTCGGACTGATCATCCTGGCCGCCGGGCTTTGCTCAGCCATTACCCAGGCGTTTGGAGGAGCACTTTCTGACAGATTTGGTCGGCGCCCGGTTCTGATCATGGCTTCTTCAATAAGTGTATTCCTGTATTCAGGACTGGCTGTTCTCATTGGAATTTCGGCTCCGGTATGGGCTATTGCAGTTGCCTACGTCGCTGGTCGGTCAATGCTCACGATAGCACGTCCCGTTATCTCAGCCATGGTGGCAGATTTCACCCCGAAAGAGAAGCTGACAGAGGCATATGGAATCCTTCGTATAGGAGCTAATATAGGCTGGGCTTTTGGCCCTGCCCTAGGGGGATATCTGGCTGCTTTCTTGGCCTATGGCTGGCTCTTTGGGATTGCGGCTTTAACCTGCGGCGTCGTTTTTCTCATTGTTTTTTTCTTTATTCACGAGTCTTCACACTGGGTGAGTAGAAGTGTGAGCTTTCGTAGCATGCTCCCGCCTGCCGAGGACCGGATCTTCCTTGCCTTCATAGGGTTGAGTGTCCTGTTGTTCATAGTTATGGGGCAAATGGCCAGTACTTTATCTATCTTCGCCGTGGATATGGTTGGCTTTTCTACTTCCCAATATGGTCTATTACTCACTTTGAATGGCTTGATAGTGATTTTCTTTCAATATCCGATGACTCTTGCCCTCAGGCGGCTAGCGAAATTCCGAGCTCTCATACTTGGAAGCTTGTTTTACGCGTTTGGCTATCTATCCTTAGGTTGGATTACACAATTTGGATGGGCGCTGGGGGCGATGGCGATAATTACGACAGGCGAGATTATACATGCTCCGATTACACTCGCAGTGATAGGAGAACTCTCGCCGCAAGATCAGAGGGGACGATATATGGGACTTTTCGGGTTAAGCCAAACCGTAGGTATAGCCATCGGTCCGCTGCTTGGAGGAATCCTGCTTGATGCGTTCCCCTCGGACCTCAGACTCGTATGGGCACCCATCGCATTGATAGCCTTGATTGCTGCCTTAGGGTACTACTGGTGGGCCCGCCGATTTCGGCTATAGCCTTCAATAATCAAGCCAACCCTTGGTCGGATCGCTACCCAGCTTGTCAACTAGAAGTGCCTTAACAATTCTGACTTGTGCAATCTGTCAGACTGCACAGAAACCCAAGGAGGGCAATTCCCGGCACTGGCACTCCGTGCAGCGAATTTTGACTTAGTGTCCCTTAGCGACTGTGTCTGGCGCAATAGTGGTTTCTGGTCTATTCCAAGTTTTTTGAGCGCCACACCTCGTAATAATTGCAGGTGTGACCTTAATTGTTGGGTCTCTTCCCCGGGGAGAGAAGGCGCTATCGACGGACTTGTGACTATGGGGAAAATATGCTGTAGTATTGTGTTATAATATTGGCTAAGGTTGGTAGGTTACGGTAGGAGATACCCTGCATAGGGAGCCGAAGAGGAAAGGGATCAGATCTCGAAACTTTCAGGCAAAAGGACTACCGTAGGGAAAATCCCTGGAGAGGCTTCGATATGAGGCACCGAAGGGGCAAGTCCGCAAACAGGTAGCGGGCGATCTCTCAGGTAAAGAGACAGGGAAGACCTATTTACAATAGGTCTTCCTTTTTTTGGGGAAAAATGTAAACAGGAAGCTTTTGTATAGGATAATGAATGATGAAACTGGTAAAGAAGACGCCCCTTAGCAAAGCGCATCGTGAGTTGAGAGCCAGAATGATCGATTTTGCTGGCTGGCAGTTGCCTGTCTGGTACACTTCTATTTTGGAAGAGCACAGGGCTGTGCGGTCTGGAGCAGGTATGTTCGATGTCTCTTATATGGGTAGAGTCTGGATAACCGGAAGGAAGGCAGGAGCCTTTCTTGATAGGCTATTAACCAGACGGGCAAGCCAGCTGGAGATAGGTTCCTCACAGCTCTGCCTCCTGTGTCTAGCGGATGGGGGTATCCTAGATGATCTATTGGCATATCGGGTGGGAACTGACCAGTATTTGATAGTCTGGAATGCAGGAGATATTGAGCAGAAGCTGGGCTGGCTACAGCGTTGGGCCGGCTCGGACCCTGATATCGTCATTCAAGATAAATCTGCCGATACGGTTATGGTGGCTGTCCAGGGCCCGGCCGTTTGCCAACTGCAGAACCTGACGGGCGTCTCCCATTTAGCTCGCTTTGGTCACACCCGAACGCTCATAGAGGGGGTAGAGGTACTTGTCGCTAGAACAGGATACACGGGAGAAGATGGATTTGAGCTAATCGCCGACGCGGCAAATGCCCTACGATTATGGGAATCGTTTATGAAGCAGGGAGTGAAACCTTGTGGCCTGGGCGCACGTGACAGCTTGCGATTGGAAGCTGGTATGATGTTGTATGGACAGGACATGGACAAGGGCACCAATCCTTTTGAGGCTGGGTTGGCCTGGTTAGTAGGGCTCGACAACGGCGATTTCATCGGCAGAAGTGCTCTCCTTGAGATTAAGCGTCAAGGTGTAAGGCGCAAGCATATTGGCTTTCAAATGACAGGGCGGGGCATAGCTCGGTCAGGCTACAAAATTGTTAAATGTGGTCAAGAGGTAGGCAAGGTCACCAGCGGTGGCTATGCACCAACCTTAGGTGTTAATATCGGGTTAGGCTACGTTCCCACTGAGCTAGCCAACATCGGCGCTGATATAGAGATAATGATTCGCAACAAACCAATAGCTGCCAAAGTAGTTAACAGACAGTTCTACAAGAGAGGAGCACAAAATGACCCCTAAAGAATACAAGTACACACAGGAGCATGAGTGGATTTGTCCCGAGTCCAAGAATGAGGGGAAGGTCGGACTGACGGATTATGCACAAGCGCAGCTGGGAGACATAGTGTTCTTGGACTTGCCGGCCCCGGGAACTCAAGTGGAGCAGGGCAAGAAGATGGGCGAGCTAGAATCGGTGAAAGCGGTTTCAGATATCTTCGCACCAGTTACCGGGCAAGTACTGGAAATCAATCAGACTGTCATTGATGAGCCTGGGTTGGTGAATGGAGACCCCTACGGGGCAGCCTGGCTGGTTAGGCTAGCATTGAGCAAGCCTTCAGAGCTTGACGCCTTAATGGATAGTGACAAGTATGATAAATTCGTAGCCGAATTATCTGAAGAAGAATCAGAATAGACAGGCGGATGACGAGTATAATGCCATCACCCTATTTGCCTAGTACCGACGCTGATCGCAGGGCTATGTTGCGGGAAATCGGTGTTGGTTCGATTGAGGAGCTATTTCAGGATATACCTGAAAAGTTACGTCACGCCCAGTTCAAGCTACCGCGCCCTCTCTCTGAGGTCGAACTCAAAAAAGAGCTCGGTGAATTGGCAAATCGTAATGTGAGTTTGGACAATTACGCTTGTTTTCTAGGGGCCGGCAGCTACCGCCACTTTATTCCTAGCACGGTTGAACACGTTATCGGCCGGAGCGAGTTCTATACTGCCTACACTCCATACCAAGCTGAGGTCAGCCAGGGGACACTGCAAGCTACATATGAATACCAGTCGCTGGTCTGTCAACTCACCGGGATGGAGGTGGGCAATGCTGGGATGTATGATGGCAGCACAGCAGCTGCGGAAGCAGCCATAATGGCATGTATCGTAAAGAAAAAAGGCAAGGTCGCTGTGTCAGCCGCCGTAAATCCGACCTACCGTGATGTGATAAGAACTTATGTCGAAGGTCGGAACTTTTCTATGGAGACGGTAGAGTTGAACTCAAGCTTATCTTCAGGCTGTGCCTGTTTAGTAGTTCAACAGCCCAGTTTCTTTGGCTATCTTGAAGAAATGGAAGGCCAGGTTCAGAAAGCCCATGACATTGGAGCTTTATTGATCGCCATAGTTGACCCTATTTCTCTAGGGATGTTTAAGCAGCCAGGGCGTTATGGGGCTGATATTGCTGTCGCTGATGGTCAGGCATTGGGCAACCCGCTGAGCTTTGGGGGGCCAGGTTTGGGCATCTTCGCCTGTCGCCAAGAATACTTGCGCCAGATGCCAGGCAGGATTGTGGGCAAGACGGTGGATGTTGAGGGTAAGCCAGGATATGTTATGACCCTGGTGACCCGCGAGCAATATATCCGAAGGGAGCGAGCTACGTCTAATATCTGCACCAGTGAAGCTTTGATAGCCCTAGCGGCAGCGGTTTATCTAGCCACCCTGGGCAAGAGGGGACTCAGGCAGGTGGCCGAGCTATGCTATCACAAAGCTCACTATGCCGCTGAAGAAATGGCTAAACTCAAGGGATATTCCCTCGTTTTTCCAAAGCCTTTCTTCAAGGAGTTTGCCATCCGTTGCCCAGTAGCACCTTTCGAGATTAACCGAGCTCTATTCAGGGAAGGGATAATCGGTGGTTTAGATGTAAGCCGCATAATTGACAACAGTATGCTGCTCTGTGTTACTGAGATGAACACCAAACAGGAGATAGACAAACTGGTAGAGATTCTAGGAGCATTTTAGGGGGCAAGACATGAGTCATCATTACCTGCTCTCTGAGATTAGCCAGCCGGGCAAGATGGGGTGCACTCTCCCGGCTCTGGATGTACCTCCCACCGAGTTGCCCCCCGAGGAGCTACTGCGGCAAGAGCTTGAGCTGCCTGAGGTTAGTGAGGTTGAGCTAATGAGGTATTTCACTGCCCTGAGTAAGCTCAATTATGGAGTGGATACGGGATTTTACCCGCTAGGCAGCTGCACCATGAAATACAATCCAAAATGGCACGAGGATATTGCCAAACTCCCTGGTTTTGCTTCAATTCATCCCCTCCAGCCAGAGAAATCTGTTCAGGGAGCCCTGCAGCTTATGTTTGAGCTGCAAGGGTATTTGGCCGAGATTACTGGGATGAATGCCACCAGCTTGGTTCCTATAGCCGGTGCGCACGGTGAGTTTACCGGCTTGCTATTGGTAAAAGCATACCATCAAGACAAAGGAGATGAAGCTCGGAAGAAGATACTATTAACCGACTCTTCCCACGGCACTAACCCGGCTAGTGCCGTTATGTGCGGATTTGAGATAGGCGTCGTGGCTTCCGATAGTGAAGGTAACGTAGATATGAAGAGCCTGGAATCGGCGATGAATGAGGAGGTCGCTGCTCTAACATTAACCATGCCTACCACTTTAGGTCTGTTCGACCCAAAGATATTGGAAATCAGCCAATTGGTTCACGAAAGGGGAGGCCTCCTCGGTGCTGACGGTGCAAACTTGAATGCTCTGCTGGGGCGCGTGAAATCTGGCGAGTTGGGCTACGACTACGTCCAACTAAATCTCCACAAAACCTTCAGCACTCCCCATGGCGGAGGCGGACCAGGCTCGGGTCCCGTCTGCGTTAAGGAAGGTCTTGCCGATTTTCTGCCGTCGCCTTTGGTGATAAAGAACGACGGGAGGTATAAGTTTGTGTCACAGGCTAAGTCCATAGGAAGGATAGCCAATTTTTACGGAAACTTCGGTGTCATGTGCAAAGCTTATGCTTATCTCCGCTCCCTGGGCGCCGAAGGACTAAAGGAGGTCAGCGAGAACGCGGTTCTGAATGCTAACTACCTCAAGGAGAAGCTAAAACCATATTACTACCTGCCTTACGACCGCACCTGCATGCATGAAGTAGTGTTTTCGGGAAAACGGCAAAGGACAAAGGGGGTTCGTACCGTAGATATCGCCAAGCGTTTGCTTGATTACGGTCTTCACCCCCCCACCGTCTATTTCCCCTTGATAGTTGACGAAGCGCTCATGATCGAACCTACTGAGACGGAGAGCAAACAGACCCTTGACGCTTTTGTCGAGGCTATGAAAGAGATAGCTAGAGATGCCGAGGAAAACCCTGGGATTTTGCATACTGCCCCCCACAACACACCCGTGAGACGGCTGGACGATGTCAGAGCTGCCAGAAATCCAGACCTGCGCTGGGAGATGAGGAGTTAAGCCTTTGAACGAACAGGATATACTAATAATTGGGGGAGGTCCTGCTGGCTATGTGGCGGCGATTCACGCTGCTCACCTGGGGGCCAAAGTGGCTTTGGTTGAGAAAGACAAGCTAGGTGGTACTTGCCTTAACCGAGGCTGCATTCCCACCAAGGCGCTTGCCGGAAGCGCGGAGGTGCTCCTTGAAGCAAGAAGGGCAAACGATTTCGGCATTGAGGTCAGCAACGTCAAAACGAATTTTTCAAAGATTATGGCTCGCAAAAACAATATCGTTAGCCAATTAGTGTCCGGTGTTGAGCAATTAATGAAGGGAAACAAGATACGTGTTCACAGGGGTACTGGTCGGATTCTGTCTCCACACCTGGTCAAAGTGAATGACGAAGAGATAGCGACCAGGAAGCTTATCATCGCCACTGGCTCGGAGTCGACCCCACTCCTTATCCCTGGTATAGACTTGCCCGGGGTGCTGACCACTGATGAGATCCTTGAGCTAACAGAACTCCCGGAGAGCCTTGTGGTCGTTGGGGGTAGTCACGTGGGTGTTGAGTTTGCCAGCATCTTTAATGCGTTGGGGACAAAGGTAACCATTGTCAAGAGACGTCCTCTTCGACTAGAGCCTGTTGACGAAGAGATTGGCCGACGTTTCGCCCAGACCTTACCGAGGCAAGGTATTGAAGTCAAAATTGGAGCTGCGGTTAAGGCTATTGAGAGGAAGGGAGGGGTTCTCAGGGTGGTTTGGGATACCGCAGAGGGCGAGCAGGGGGTTGATGGGCAGATGGTTCTTATGGCTACCGGGCGTGCACCTTACACCAATGGCCTGAACTTATCAGAGCTTGGTATACAGACGGACCGGGGAGCTATCAAGGTGAATGAATACCTTGAGACAAACATCAAGGATGCTTATGCCATCGGGGATGTTCTGGGCAAGAACATGCTGGCTCATGTTGCCTCTTATGAAGGAGAGATAGCCGTCGAGAATGCCCTTGGTCATCACCGCCAAGCCGACTATCACGCTGTCCCTAATTGTATCTTTGCCCAACCCGAGATAGCCGGTGTTGGCATGACCGAGAAGGAAGCCAACGATGGCGGGATTCCTCACAAAGTCAGCAAATTTCCCTTCATCGCCTGCGGTCGTGCGGTGGCCATGGGCGAGACGACTGGCATGGTCAAGATGATTTGTTATGCTGACGATGGCAGAGTCCTGGGAATGCACATCATGGGCTCCCATGCCAGCGACCTAATCGCCGAGGGCGCGCTGGCCATACGACTGGGAGTAACGGCTGAGGACATTGTCCACACCATCCATGCCCACCCCACTCTACCTGAGGCAGTGCGCGAAACAGCTATGGGTCAACTCGACGGCGCCATCCACTTCCTGAGGGTCTAGAGCCTTACTGATGAGTATTTCTACGTTCAGGAAGGCCTGTATTGCCCCTTACCTGGGGACAGTGCCATATGAGGTTGCCCTAAAGCTGCAGCGGGGATTGATGCAGGCAAGCGCTGAGGGCAAAATTGGTGACGTGTTGTTACTCCTTCAGCACCCCTCAGTTTTTACCGTAGGGCGGTTTAGGGGAGGAGAGGACTTGATTGTTCCTCCGGAGACACTAGTTCGAGAAGGCATAGCCGTTTTTCATACTAATCGGGGCGGAGGTATTACCTATCATGGTCCAGGACAGCTTGTAGGCTATCCCGTCCTTAACCTTAAAGAAACTGGTCTTGGCGTACGTGAATATATCTGGAAATTAGAATCAGCTGTCATCAAGTTATTGCTGGCTCTGGGTATCCGCGGGTACCGGCTGGCAGGGTACCCGGGCGTCTGGGTGGGTGAAAAGAAAGTTTGCTCCATAGGTATACATATCAGCCACTATATTACTACGCACGGTTTTGCTCTCAATGTAACCAACGACCTGCGGTATTTTAAATATTTAAGACCCTGCGGCTTAGCAGGCGAAGTGATGACCTCGGTCTCAGAGTTGTTGGGGCATCGGGTAGGGATGAAAACCATCATAGAAGAACTACTTCCTTCCTTCTCGGAAATATTCGGGTTAACCTGTCAGCAGGAGGATGGCGAATGGCTGGCTATACTAGACGCCCAGAGTGGCTGAAGCAAAGCGCTCTTGATCCCACCATACTGAACAAGATGAGAAAGCTCACGCATGACTTGGAGCTGCATACCGTCTGCGAAAGTGCCCGTTGTCCCAACCGGACAAAATGCTTTGCTGAAGGTACAGCCACATTCATGATACTAGGTAATATTTGTACTCGCAATTGCACCTTCTGTGCGGTGAAGTGTGGCAAGCCCGGAGCTCCCGAACCGCAAGAACCGGACCATATTGTGCAGGCAGTCGATAAACTGGGTCTGCGGTATGTAGTTGTTACGTCTGTGACCAGAGATGACCTTCCCGATGGCGGTTCCTCCCAGTTCGCCCAAACCATCAGAGCTATCCATAAATATGATTCAAATATCGCAGTCGAAGTCCTTATCCCTGACTTTCAAGGGTCAGCCTCTGCCTTGCAGACGGTACTAGATGCCTCCCCTGCTGTTCTCAACCACAACATAGAAACAGTCCCCCGGCTTTACTCCGAGGTTCGTCCGCAGGCGAAATATCGGCGGTCACTCGAACTCTTAGAACAAGCTGAACTGCCCGGCAATAGACTCTTGACCAAATCCGGGCTCATGTTAGGACTGGGTGAATCGCGGGAGGAGGTCATTGAGGTAATGGCTGATCTTAGGCGGGCTGGCTGCGACCTTCTAACCATAGGGCAGTATTTACAGCCTTCGCTGGAGCACCACAAGTTGGTCCGGTACATTCGCCCTGAAGAGTTTGAAGAATATCAAATCGTGGGAAGGAAATTGGGGTTTGTCTCTGTTATGTCTGGTCCGCTAGTACGTAGCTCATTTCATGCTGCCAAGATGTATATCTCAGCAACCCGGAAATCGAAGCAGAAGCCCGGCTCATCTTGCTCCACCATTGAACAATTGCCGGGACTGTTAAGACACTAGCTAGACCATCCCGGCGCATTTGGTCGGGGCGAAGCTTGTTAACTAGTCAGTTTTGGAGACAAATTCTTTCACCCTTCTCTCAAATAACCCTCTCTGCAACAGCACCCTTCTCTGACACTTGAGGCATTTAAGGCCAATGTCGCCGCCGACGATTACCGGTTTCCCCTCAGCTCTGGGCTAAGTGCTTGCTCCACAGAAACGAAGAAGGCATCCAGATCAATATGGAAGACACAGCGCGCCATGAAACACTGTATAAACTAGCACACAGAGCTGGTAAAGCCAACTTCTCGTCGAAAAGTGCCCCAACAATTCTGACTTTTGCGCAGTTTACCGAATTGCACGATAAACCATATTCTCAAGATAGAAGATGTCTGGATTGTCTTCTCAGTTGATTGACCTGCAATTTAGCTTACCATCGGTCGAGTCCCGTGATGATGCTTCAAAGGATACGGCAAGGCACTCATTATGGCTTGACTGCCCGCGTCGCCATGCAATTAGGCATATACATAGTCAGGGGTTCCTTCTGTGAAGGAGGAGTCCTGTCTTCATAGAAACCAGTAATAATGAAACCGGCTGCAAGTTGCCCGCCTATTTGATCGTCAAGGGTGTGGCTAAATTCCATCGGCTCACCTTGTTCCATCCGGTGTCTCTTCTCCTCTTCCGGTAGATCGTAAACATCCGAGTAAGGAATGCGGTATTTCACCTGCAACACGCCCGTACGGTCCGCCAGTTCGTAATCCACCAGGTAGGCGGCAGGGTTCATGAAACCTGCCAGAAGTATACCCCCGTGCCGTAATACACGGAACGCTTCCCGCCAGACTGGCCGCACGTCTGGTACGAATGTATTTGAGACTGGATGAACTATCAGGTCGTAACTCATGGAATCGAACATATGGAGGTCTGCCATATCTCCTTCTATTAGATGGATGCTCAGACCATCCCTTTCCGCCATGAAACGATCCTGCTCTAACTGCAGCGGTGAATTGTCGAAGACGGTTACATTGGCACCTGCCGCTGCTAACACCGGACCTTGCTGTCCGCCGCCGCTTGCGAGGCATAGTACATCCGCTCCCTTAAGTTGCGGAAACCAGTCTACCGGAACCGGTATCGTTGGTGTGAGCACAATCTGCCAGTCACCTTGGCGTGCCTTTACGATGGTCTCAGCACTCACCGGGATGGTCCATTTGTTGCTTTTTTTCACCTCACGATCCCAGGCGTCTCTATTGTACTCTCGAATGTTCATTGACTATACTCTTATCCCTTTCTGCTATCGATACGAATAAGATGGTCGGAGTTAAACTGCAATGTTGGATTGTAACATTAAGGTGACATCCTGAAATAGAGTCTCGGAGTCGAATAAGAGACTGAAGGTTCGATGATGTCACATAAGTCTATATTGTTCAGCTCAGGCGACAATTGCCTGTTTTGTTACCTCACCATACAAACCATTGTAGGGTGATTTTTATTGTCGCGAAGCTGGTTAGTTAGTCACTTATGGAGACAAAGTCCTTTAACCTTCTCCCAAACACATCTCTTGCCAGAAGCACCCTTCGCTGGCATTTGAGGCATTTAAGGCCGATGTTGGCGCCCACCCTCACCACTTCCCACTCGTAGCTGCCGCAGGGGTGTGCTTTGCGCAGCCGGACTATGTCACCGGGCTTTATTTCTGTAGTCATTGATTTGCTTGCGGATTTTTTCAGCTACGTTTCTAGCTGCCTGGGCAAAGTCCTTTTCTTTGGAAGCGTAAAGAATTTGCCTGGACACATTGATAATCGCCTTCTCGCCCCGGGCATCCACTCCGTAGCCAACTGCTGCAGCCAGGTCCCCTCCCTGAGCGCCGATGCCGGGGATAAGCAAAGGCATTTCGGGGCAGATTGAGCGGACTTTCTTTAATTCCTCAGGATAGGTCGCCCCGACTACCAGGCCGATGTTGCCATAAATATTCCATTCTTTGGCTTTTCGAGCCACTGCTTCGTATAGTGGCAGGCCATTGGTGGAAAGGTCCTGGAAATCTGTGGCTCCCTTATTTGATGTTCGGCACAGGATAAATACCCCTTTGTCTCGATAGTCAATAAAAGGCCCTATGGAATCGAAGCCAAGGTAGGGATTGACGGTAGCGGCATCGAAGCCAAGAACCGAAAAGAGAGCCCTGGCATAAGCCCTGGCAGTGTTACCGATATCGCCGCGCTTGGCATCGCCAATTACAGGAATATCACCGGGTATATATTTAACGGTCTTCTCCAGGATAGCAAGCCCTTCGGTCCCTAAAGCTTCATAGAAAGCCATATTGGGCTTATAGGCACAGACCAGGTCGAAGGTGGCCTCGATAATGGCTTTGTTGAATTGTAGGACGTCTACTTCGGGCATAAGCTCGGGGTCAGGGTCAAGTCCGATGCAAAGCCAGCTCTTGTTTTTTCGGCTGGCGTTAAGCAGTTTATCGGCGAATTTCATTACCGTCACCCAGATAATATCAGGAGATGGGCCAACATTCCACTATATTGGGAGGTCATTGAACTTCAAAAACCAAGAGGCAAAGATCAAAATGACAACTCAAAATGTAAGAATTTCAAGAAGGATCAACCATATTGTTCCCCATTTCAACCATGAAGAAAGGGATTCCTTCACACCTCAAAAGCTATGACAATCCCTCTGTCATTCCGAGGCTGACCAAGGCAGCCGAAGCAATCTCGGGGATGGGCGAGAGACTGCCAGGCACCTTTCAGGTGCTCGCAATGACACTCCCCCTTGTCGTTGCGAGGCACAACAGTACCGAAGCAATCTCGGTGGGATAGGGGATTGCCACGCCCCGACAAGTCGGGGCTCGCAATGACAAAGGGGAAATAGTTGGCAATGGCAAATGAGAGGTGGCTCAGAGTGACAGCGCTCTTTGCCTTTATTCGTGGCAAAGGCTACAATAAGAGGCATGCGCGACCTGATTGCTGATGCCTTGAAAGGGCATGATGCCGACTATGTTGAAATCCATTTTGAGGAGAGCCAGGCTACCAGCTTTGTGTACAGGGGGCAAAGGCTGGAGGAAATAAGCCGGGCTCGTAGTGCTGGTGGCAATGTCCGCGCTCTAGTCAAGGGTAGCTGGGGATTTGTCAGCTTTAATCGGCTGGACGGCTTGAAGGAGAAAGTGACTCTGGCGGTGAAGGAGGCAAAGGTAGCTAGCAGGGAACCATTTAGGCTTTTCCCAACGAAGCCTGTAGTGGATACGGTAGAGTCACAATTGAAGAAGGATGCCACAACCATACCGTTGGCAACCAAGAAAGAGCTTTTGGATAGCTACAATGATATTATGTTAAGTAGCCCTAAGATTCAGAGCACAAGGATTAACTATCATGATGTGAAGCGAACAATTACCTTCGCTAATTCCGAAGGCAGCTATATAGAGCAAATCAAAACCGACCTTAGTGGACGATTGACAGCCATAGCTCGTGAGAATAACGAAATTCAACAGACCGGACTAAGCCTGGGCAGCGATGGCGAGTTCTCTGTTGTGGAGGGATTGCGTGACAAGGCCAGAGGAATAGCGAGCCGTGCTGCCGCCCTTCTCTCTGCCCCCCAGGTAAAGGGTGGAGAGTATACCGTAATTTTGGACCCTGTTCTGGCGGGAGTCTTTGCTCATGAAGCATTCGGGCATTTATCCGAGTCCGACCATGTATATCAGAATGAAAACCTGCGGCAAATTATGGTCCTGGGCAAAAGATTTGGCGGCAAGCATCTCAGTATCGTTGATGATCCGACAATCCGTAATTTGCGGGGAAGTTATAAATACGATGATGAAGGTACGCCGGCAAGGAAGACCTATCTTATCAAGGAGGGCGTTCTGGAGGGAAGACTTCATTCCCGGGAAACAGCGGCTAAGATGGAGGAAACGGCTACGGGGAATGCACGGGCCATTAATTACCACTTTCCCCCCATAGTGCGAATGAGCAATACCTTTATCGAGCCGGGTAGTGCTTCGTTTGAGGAGATGTTGGGTGATATTGAGGAAGGCGTCTATGTTAAAGACTGGTATGGCGGGACGACTAGCCTGGAAATGTTTACCTTTTCCGCTGGAGAGGCTTATATGATTCGCCAGGGGAGAATAGCGGAGCTATTGCGACCCGTGGTGCTCACTGGTAATGTTTTTACCACCCTGCAAAATATAGATGCCATAGGCAATGACCTGGAGATGAATCAGGGCGGGGGTTGTGGCAAAGGGGGTCAATATCCATTGCCTGTTTCTGACGGAAGCCCACATATCAGGATTCGTCATTGCGTGGTAGGAGGAAGATAAGAATTGAGAAGTCAGAAGACAGAAGTCAGTAGCCAGTAGGGGGGTGGCTTCTGATTACTGAATCCTGACTACTGACTACTAATTTCGGGGTTTAGAATTTAAGATGGAACATCTTATGGAGGTTCTTCGCTCTGCTCGCAGGAAGGCTGAGCAAGCTGAGGTTTTTTCAGCTTCTGCTCGGGCAACGACGGTACAATTTGAAGCCAATGAACTGAAGCAAGTCCAGAGCAGGGAGAGCAGCAGTATTGCCTTGCGAATCTTCAGGGAAGGTAAAATTGGTTTTGCTATTGCTAGCGGAGGGGGTGGTTGGGAAGCTTTGGTTGACATGGCTGTGGAGACTTCTCAATTTGGCAGTCCCGCCAATTTTCAGTTTCCTTTCTCTCATGACTATTCAAAAGCGCGTATCTTCGATCCAAAAGTGGAAGAGATAGCCATGGAGAGGATAGTTGAGATTGGGAAAGAGCTTATAGCCAAGGTTAAGGGGCATACTCCTGATATCCTGTGCGATGTTCAAATAACCAAAGGGACAAGCTCCGTCTCCCTGATGAATTCTCAAGGCGGTGAGGGAGGGTATGATAAGAGCTTTTTTAGTCTTGGCCTGGAAGGCATTCTTGTCCGGGATACAGATATACTTTGGGTGGAAGATAGTGAAAGCTCATGTCGGTCCGACCTTGTCAGGGCTGATGAGCTGGCTGATAGGGTGATATGGCAACTGGAAATGGCTAAGAAAAAAGCCGCTGTACCTACCAAGCTGCTGCCGATAATTTTTACGCCTCATGGAGTAGCTAGTGCTTTGCTGAGCCCTCTAGTGCTGGCGTTTAACGGCAAAGCAGTCCTCGAGGGAGCTTCACCTCTAAGAGACAAGTTAGGGGAGCAGGTTTTTGACAAAAAACTGAGCTTGTGGGATGATGCTACCGTAGCTTACGGCGTGGGTAGTTATCCTTTTGATGACGAGGGGGTGCCCAGCCAGCGCCTGCCGCTTGTTGCCAATGGAGTAGTGACGAGTTTTCTTTATGATTTGCAGACGGCAGCTTTAGCTGGCACCAGGAGCACCGGTAACGGCAGGCGGGCTGGTGGTGGTTTCCCCAGCCCAGCTATAAGCTCTCTTGTTTTAGAGAAAGGAGAAGTGTCTTTCCAGGCGATGGTGAAGGACATGAAGGAAGGACTAATTGTGGAGGAAGTCATCGGTGCTGAGCAGGGTAATATTCTGGGTGGTGATTTCGGGGGCAACGTTTTGCTGGGATATAAGGTAGAGGATGGTGAGATAGTGGGGAGGGTCAAGGACACTATGATTGCCGGTAACGTATATCAGGTGTTAAGAGAGCTTCCGGGCATAGGGCAGGAGGCAAGATGGGTGAGTGGGACCTTGCAGACTCCGCCTTTATATTGCTCTGGCGTATCGGTGACGACCAAGGGAAACTAGGATGGATACGAGAGAAGTAATAAAGCTTCGTAGGCACCCACGCCCAAGGACTTGTTCTATGCTTGCCTCCTGGCCGGGCATTGGCGACGTTTCCCTAACCGCGGCGAAATATGTTGTGGAGAAGCTAAATGCTGCAGAAATAGGGGAGGTTGAACCTGTCAGTTTTTTTGAACCGGTGGGTGTCACGGTCAAAGAGAACGTAGTTGAAAGCCCTCGTTTTCCCGAGAGCAAGTTCTATTACTGGCAGCATCCTAAAGCCAGCAAAGGCTTGGTGATTTTTATTGGAGAAGAGCAGCCGGCGTTCAAAGGGTACGAGCTCGTTAACTGTGTTCTGGACGTGGCGCAAAGGTTTAGAGTGTCAAGGGTATATAGTTGTGCCGCTGCGGTAACACGTATCCACCATAGTGAAGAGATGAAGGTCTGGGGAGCGGCTACAGATCCCAACTTGGTTGACGAGCTAAGCAAGCACAACGTTATTCTGAGAGGTAACCTGCGCATCGCTGGTTTGAACGGATTAATACTGGGAATGGCTAAAGAGAGGGGGATGGAAGGGATTTGCTTACTGGGCGAAGTGCCGTCCTATGCCACGCAAATAGCAAACCCCAAAGCCTCCCTGGCTGTGCTTGGTATCCTGACCAAAATGTTAGGAATTACACTTGACCTGGCTGAACTTGGCCATCTGGCTGAGCGAGTGGATGAAGAGATGGATAGGATAGCAAAGAGAGTTACGGCTGAATTTATTGACCAATTCACCGAGCCCATTTGGGAGCAGGATGAGGAAGAAGAGTGAGTGGTCGAGGAATCCCGGTCTGAGAAGAGTCCACATTGACCGACGAAGGTAGATATGCTACCATCGAATCGAAACCGCCCGCGAAAAGTCGTAAGACTTTTTGGGGTTAAATTAGATGTCAGCTTTAGCTCGACTTTATGAGGAAATTAGAGCTTGTCGGGAGTGTGAGCTAGCTAAATATCGCACGAAAGTGGTACCTGGTGAGGGAGCGGAAGACGCGGACTTGCTTTTTATCGGTGAAGCTCCGGGCTGGCACGAAGACCAGCAAGGGCGCCCTTTTGTCGGGCCAGCAGGACAATTCCTGGACCAACTGTTAGCCTCAATTGGTTTACGGCGGGAAGAGGTTTATATCGCTAATGTGATTAAGTGCCGTCCGCCCCAAAACCGTGAACCACTACCAGTGGAGATAGAGGGCTGTCGCAAATGGCTTGACCGTCAAATAGAGATAATTCAGCCCCAAGTGATTATTACCTTGGGACGCTACTCTCTAGCGCGGTATTTCCCCAATGACAGCATAGGAAAGATTCATGGAAAGCCGCGCAAGTTGGGAGGCGTCATTTATTACCCCATGTATCATCCTGCAGCAGCTCTCCATCAAGGCTCTCTACGACGGACCATCGAAGCGGATATGCTTAAGATTCCGCAGATATTAGCTCAAGGCGAGGACCTGCCTGAAGATGCAGTTGAATCTCAGCAATTAAGCTTGTTTTAGAGCCATGTCCTGGATGAAAGGAAAAAACCATGCCAACGCATAAACTAAGAGTCATCCCCTTAGGCGGACTGGGTGAAATTGGTAAGAACATGACGGCGCTGGAATATGGCAATGACATCGTCGTCATTGATGCCGGACTTATGTTCCCTAGCGAGGAAATGCTGGGGGTCGATTTGCTTATCCCGGACATTAGCTATCTTCTGGCGAGACAAAAGAATGTAAGGGGCATAGTGATTACTCACGGGCACGAAGACCACATTGGGGCACTGCCTTATATTTTGTCTCGCATCACCCCTCCTGTTTATGCTACCAAGTTCACCCGCGAGCTGATTCTCGTGGAACTCAAGCAGCGAGGAGTAAAAACTAGCGCAAAATTGAATTTGGTCAGCCCCGGGAGCAGGATTACACTGGGTAGGTTCACAATAGAATTTTTCTCTGTTTGCCATAGTATTCCTGATTCTGTGGGGCTGATAATTCACACTCCCCTGGGAATTGTAGTTCACAGTGGTGACTTTAAGATTGATTATACCCCGGTCATTTGCGAGGCTACTAACTTTCACCAATTAGCTTCGCTAGGGGCAAAGGGTGTTTTGCTTCTTCTTTCTGATTCCACCTATGCCGAGCTTCCTGGATATACTCCTTCTGAGAGGGTGGTTAGCGATACTTTAGATCGGATTGTAGGCGAGGCAAAGGGGCGGGTAATCGTAACTACATTTGCCTCTCTTATATCTCGCGTGCAGCAGGTGTTTGATGTTGCCGTTAAACATGGTCGCCGTGTATTTATCGTCGGGCGGAGCATGAAGGAGATAGCGAGCATGGCATTGAAAACAGGTTATCTTACTGCTCCCCCGGGCATTATTTGTCGCCTGGATGAACTTAAGACCTTGCCTCGCAATCGGGTTATCGTGTTGAGCACGGGAAGTCAAGGTGAGCCCACCTCTGCCTTGGTGCGCATGGCTAATCGTGACCCCAGCAGCAAAGTGCACATAATCCCTGGCGACACTGTGGTGATTTCAGCAACTCCTATTCCCGGCAATGAGGCATTGGTTAGCAAGACTACAGACAGCCTTTTCCGTCAAGGTGCCAACGTAATCTATGGCAAGCTGGCTCAAGTTCATGTCCACGGGCATGGTAGCCAAGAAGAGTTGAAGCTTTTGCTTAGTTTGGTGAAGCCCAAATTCTTTGTTCCTGTTCATGGTGAGTATCGCCATTTGAAGTTGCACGCCGAGTTAGCTCGAAGTATGAGTATACCTAAAGATAACATTTTTGTCCTTGAGGACGGGGATATCCTTGAACTCGGGCAAGATTCAGGAAAGGTGGTCGCTAGAACTCGGGTTGGAGTCATCTATGTAAGCGGCCTGATAACAGGTGAGCTGGATGGTAGTGTGCTTCGGGACCGCAAACTGCTTTCGCGAGACGGAGTCGTTGTCGTGACCATTGCTGTTGATGCTGAAAGTGGTAAACTAGCTGAAAGACCGCGCATTATGACGCGAGGTTTTATTGATTCCGGAGAGGAACGGAAATTGATTGAAAAAGGTCGAGATGTGGTGCGAGCTGCCTTAGACCATGACAAAAGACGCTTAAGCGAACCAAACTTCGTTGATGCTAGGGTAAGGGATTCCCTGAGCAGATTCTTCTACCAGCAAATTCATCGTCATCCTGTCATCATTCCTGTGGTTGTGGAGGTAAGAGGAAAGAATTCAGAAGTCAGTGGCCAGTAGTCGGCGGGGAGTGAATTTCTGACTACTATTCTTGAGGGCATTAGTCCGTGTCTAAGGTAAGAAGCCGGTCTAAGTCGGGACGGAAGGCAAACGAAAGCCGGCCCGCATGGAAGCGATTTCTTGGCTTCATGGCTTCACCGGTGGTACGAAGGCTCATCTTAATTGTCGTAATAACGGTCTTGCTGTATGCATTATGGGGCCGCCTGCTCACATTGTTTGGCTATGGATTAATAATAATAGCCATTGCTTTGGGCTTGCTGGTGTGGATGGCGTGGCGGCGGCAGTTCTCTGTTGTGAAACAGAGATGGAATTGGATTCTCGGGGGCATTAGCCTGGCTTTCGCTGTATGGGGAATTCTTTCCTTTTCCACCTTGGGAGGCACATTCGGGCAGGGCATTATAGGTGCTTCTAATGTAGCGGGGGG